>JBMOKS010000685.1:0-5856 GCA_049324355.1 Bacteroidota bacterium | reverse complement strand
TTTGACTTGCCGATGCAAGTTTATGTTTACAGTATTGCCATGGCACTGTTTTCGACAGTTATTCCTTCATACCTGATTACCGAGGGCATCAAACGAATTGGCTCGGGCAATGCTGCCATTGTGGGGAGTGTGGGCCCGGTGTCTACCATTATTCAGGCCAACATTTTTTTGAGCGAACCGATTCTGGCGTTGCAAATCGCGGGCACCGTTTTGATACTGCTTGGGGTGTTGTTGATTGGAAAGAAGGAGTGACTTTCTGGTTCGAGGTTCAAGGTTCCATGTTCGAGGTTCCTGGTTCAAGGTTTAGGTGCCAGTATTTTCCTGTTCGGTGGCAAAAACGACTGATCGGCAAAGAAGTGCGATGGCATTTTCGTAGATACTGGAATCTTTAGTAAGTTAGTCTAAAACATGTTTCATGAAACGGTTAGCATTCGCGCTGATATTGATTGCGTCGGTGCCGGCTTTGGCTCAGCAGCAGAATTATATTTTTGTTTTTCTGAATAGAAAGCCTGACGTTGAAAAGTTGCCGAAGGAGCAGATCGACAAGATCATGGCTGGTCACCTGGCCAATATTGAACGACTCGCCAAAGAGAAAAAACTTATTGTTGCGGGCCCTTTTGATGGGGGCGGTGGCATTTTCATTCTAAACACAACTTCGGCGGAAGAAGCCAAGGGCTGGCTGAGCACCGACCCTGGCATTCAGGCAAACCGGTGGAATATTGAAATGCTGCCCTATAAGCCGAGGGTCGGCGGAGCTTGTTCTGCACCCGAGCCTTACGAAATGGTAAGCTACTCGTTCATCCGCTTTGACGCCGTAGTCAGCAAGTTCACCGCATCTACCTATCCGCAGATCGTAAAAAAACACAACGAATATCTCAAACAACTCGAAGCTACCGGCAATGTTATTACTGAAGGAATTTTTGGCGAGCATGATGGCGGCATCCTGATTATGAAGGGCGAAGTTCAGCGTGACATCTTTGAGTCCGATCCCGGCGTACAAGAAGGACTTATGGAACTGTCTATCCGGAAGCTGTGGATCGCCAAAGGCAGTTTCTGTGAAAAATGAACCTAAACTTTTACGGCATTGCCTTGTAGCTTAAACTCCCGGAATACTTCCCACACTTTACCATTATGTTTCAGTAATGCTACTTTTTCGGCCTTGAATTCGGTCTTGTATTCGCGCACGCCAAACTCTTCCCATGCTTTCAGGTAATTTGGTTTTTTTAGATCGCGAAACGCCAATGTAATATGGGGATGGAAAGGTTGCTCTTTGTAATTGGCATTAAAAAGGTTTAGCTCGCGTTTACAGAAGCGCTGAAGTTGTTGCTGCAGATCTTCAAGGGGCTGGGTATTGATCACATTGATGAAGATCACCCGCGGCGGAAACGATGAAAAATTGTCGAGTGTGATGGAGACAGGTCTAAATTTACCGAAAAACAATCTAAGTTGATCGGCAAGTTCATTCTCTTTGTTGTCGCGCCACCGGAATGGCATGTGCAGGGTGATGTGAGGAGGAGAATTTAACGAAGCTTTGCTGTTGTATTGTTCTTTAAAATATTTTTTCAACTGCAGCGCTTCATCGTAAATGGGTGATGGCGGGACCAGCGCAACGAAATACTGGCTTAGCTTTGGTTCTTCACGTTTTGACATAAATCTTCTAACGCATGCTCCGCATCAGAAAATTCGAAAACAAAACCCTCATCTAATAATCTTTTCGGGTAAACTTTTCTGCTTTTCAGGATCAGCTCTGTTTCCGTGCCGATCAGCACCGCGCCTAACTCCAGTAGCCATTGCGGCATTGGCAAGGCCCACGATTTGTTCATCGCGCGGCGTAACTTGCACATCAATTCACTATTAATTACAGGCTGCGGCGCAACTACATTGTAAATTCCACTGGCCGACGAATTACTGATAATCCATTGTATGACTCTGCAAAAATCACGTTCGTGTATCCAGCTGCAAAACTGCCTGCCATCGCCCTGCCGGCTGCCCATCCCGACCTTGACCAGATTTTTAAGCACAGGCAACGCTCCACCATCATTACCCAGCACAATAGAAGTTCTGATCAGCGCTTTTCGTGTTCGCGCATTGTGATATTTGTTGAATGCCGTCTCCCATTGTTTGCATACGTCCATCGAAAAATCATCGCCAACATCATCACTGGCCTCGGTCTGATATCGATCAAAAGAAGCGTTGTAGATCGTAGCCGAGCTCATGTTGATCCACAACTTGGGCGGGTTCTGGCATTGTTGCAGCGCACGGCCGAGTACATGGGTTGAATCCAGTCGCGAGCTGTAAATGAGTTTTTTATTTTCTTCGGTATACCGGCAATTCACATTTTTTCCAGCGAGGTTGATCAGCACATCAGCGCCTTCAAGGGTGGTTGACCAGTCACCGATATTCTTACCGTCCCAAAGTACGCTCTTGAGATTGCCGCGCTCGGGCATCTTCTTGCGTGCGATAACGATCACCTCTTTGGCGTGCTGAGCGAAATATTCATACAATACTGTTCCTAAAAAGCCATTTCCTCCGGCGATAACTATTTTGTTGATCATAGGTGCACGCTTCGATATTTATTTAGTTTGTATTTATCACCGATAGTCTGAGTGAAAAGTCCCCGGCAGATTCCATTGATTTATGCCGTTTTAAGAAACCGTTTCCATTCACCGGACTCTGCCAGTTGTTTAATGATGCTGTTTCTTCGCTCCAGCAACCGCTGCATATATCTTTTCAGGAACAAGAAGTCTGCGAGTCTGCCAAGTATCCCGAAAGGAATCGTATAGTGGAAATGATCCAGCATCACGGTTTCCTGCAGGGATGAATCAAATGTGTGTGTATGAGTCATGGAGCGAAAAGGGCCACTGACCATTTCATCTTTGAAGTAGTGCGGGCGCTGCATGGCGATGATCTGTACTGTCATGTGTTGTTTTAAAAAAAAATGGGTGGCTTCCCAGGTTACAAACTCGCCATCTTCAATCAGGCCCTGCGTACGGCCGTCAATCGCTCTTTCGTTGGTGTGCCGTGTGGTGAACTGGTGAAGATCAATGCTCCTGGAAAGATCGAAACAAATTTCCGGGCGAGCATGAATAACTGTTTTTAACGAAATCACAGCCATAGCTTACTTAGCTTACGCCAATTATTTTCAATACTACTAACCGATATATTACCCAGCTTGCAGAAATGCCCCAGTATAAGTACAGCAATTTTATTCTTCTCATATGTTCCAGCAACATCAGTGTGACCACTGTCATGAACCAGGCGACAAAAAAGAATGGGGCATGAACATAGCTGCTCACTAACCATGCAGGAAGCAAAAGGAGCGACCCGGCCAGTGAAATGGTCATCATATTGCCCAGGTAGTGCATGGTCATCTCCCGGTCTCTCGTCATCATTAGCAACATCGCACCCTGAAAAACAATTTGGCCGGCGCAGACCAGCAGCTCCCGGTAAAAATTTCCAGCGGGAACAAGGGGCATCAGCAGCGGCGTGTAGGCGTTGAGGATCAATGAACTCGCCAGCCACGCAAACAAAATGTAAGCCCAGCGATAGCCAAGGTGAAAAGTAGGTGTGCAACTGTTATAAGCTTCGAATTGCCTGCCAGGGATAATTACCTTACGATTGTAAGAAATCAAGCCATAGACAATTTCCATCACCCATTGAAATGTGGTTGATCTGAAGACCGGGCGGGCCAATGGAAAACGGTGACCTAAAATTTTCGTAAGGCTTCGCAGACCATACGTTACGGCTCCGGTTTTGGTGTTGACGAGCGCAATTTTGTCGCATGCTTTCCTCTTGTCAACATTTTGCATCAGAGATTCGTCGGCCTTACTGTAAGGTATTCTGCCGTTGTTCTCGAGCATGCCGGTGGTGATGAAAGCCCCTGTATAGAGATCGCACATCGGGCATTCATCATCGTAAATGATCATGTGATCTTTCAGCGTTTTCATAACAATAGATTTAGAAGCTCACGTTAGGTAGAAAACTTCCGCGTTTCTTATTGCGCGGAAACACACCGTTCCAGGTTATGGCATAATAGATTGCCGCGAAAACCCACGAGGGAATGAGGAAGTAAAGCTTAAACACCATCTTGAACCATTCCGGCATAACGCCTGTAAACAAACCTGGCACCAGCATCAGCGAACAAACATAGATGATGGCCCAAAAAAGATATTTTTGCTTCCATTCATGATATCCGCGATATACCAGCAGCGATATCACACAAGCGCCCAGCTGCCACACACCGGTTAAGAGCTGCACTATGAGCAGGTAGCTGAAATATTTCGCTTCAACCATGATTGTCGTAATCGCAGATGCCAGTGCGGCAACAAGCAGGAGGGTTTGAATGGTAAAATCGATGTATTTCATATATTTCGTATTTTCAGAAAATATTGAAAGTTTATAGCAAAAAAATTATTTCATCATTTTTAACACGGTGTTCCAAAACCAGCTTTCTTCTGACTTAATGAAGGTCTCCAATAAGCCGTCTGATTTCTCTGCAAAGTTTTTAAGCTCCTTTACCACTTTTTTGAATTCTTTAGATTCGTCGGTATTATCCGTCTGCACGTTGTTCACTTCTTTGAGCACTTTCAAAATAGGCTCCAACTCGCGTTTTCTTCTTTCTTTCGCTACCTGCCGCGCCAGTGCCCAGATGTCTTTCTCCGATTTAAAATATTCCTTACGTTCACCCGGCACCAATATCCGTGATATAATGCCCCAATCGAGCAACGCGCGGACGTTCATGTTGGCGTTGCCTCGTGAAATAGATAATTCTGTCATAATTTCTTCGGTCGACAGCGGCTTGGGCGAGATCATGAGCAACGCGTGAATTTGGGCCATAGTCTTGTTTAATCCCCAGCTATATCCCAGGTTTCCCCAAGCTTGTATCAACTCTTCTTTGGCCTCTGTATACTTCATACGATCAAAGATATGAAAAGTTTCTAAACTTTCAGTATTTATTGAAAATTTATACTACCGCGTAAAAAAAACGATGGCGAGAGCAAGTGCGAGGCCTCCCAGCAGAATACTGATGACAATGGGCAGGTGATAGCTGATGTAGGCTTTCAATTCGGCAGATTGTGGCGCATGTGTTGATTTATACCGAAAAGGCCGTTTCAGGTTTTTGGCCAGGGCCAAATTATATAACGAAAGAAAAGCAAAATATGCTGCGACACCCCCAAAGATCCAGGCAAGGTACTTCGACCACGAGGCCAACACCACACAAACAACCAGAAAAAAGAAAGCGACAAGCAACAGTCGCTTTCCCTTTGCGGCGATTTTATCCGGATTTGTTTTTGTCCGGGAATGGATCTCTGAGTTTGTGCTGGCCAAAACTGAATTTTCTATTAAAGGTTCTGAGTAATAAAATCAGCCATCATGGTATATAAATGCAATCTCGTTTTTCCACCTTGTATGCCGTGATGTTTGTCGGGATAATAAAACGACTCGAATTGTTTTCCGGCATCGATAAGCGCATCCTGGAGCACGACCGAATTTTGAAAATGGACGTTGTCATCACCGGTGCCATGTATCAATAAAAACTTTTCTTTCAGGTTAGCAGCGTAAGTTGAAGGTGAGTTCTCATCATAGCCCGAGGCGTTTTGTTGCGGCGTTTGCAGATACCGTTCTGTGTAAATAGTGTCGTAAAATCTCCAATTCGTGACGGGCGCCACGGCTATTCCTAACCTGAATGCGCCTGCGGCCTTGGTCATGGCCAGCGACGCCATATATCCGCCGTAGCTCCAGCCCCAGATACCAATGCGACTATCGTCGATGTAATTTAAACCCGTGAGATAGTTTGCTCCGGCAACGAGATCTTCCAGCTCATATTTACCGAGTTGTTTGTATGTGAGCTTTTTG
>JBMOKS010000684.1:0-5884 GCA_049324355.1 Bacteroidota bacterium | reverse complement strand
CCGACGCCTCGCCAAGAGATACCGATTTAATAAAAACATCACGATCGTTTCCTTTGTCATCCAACCCGTCTGAGTCAAACGCGATGCTTATCTGACTCAGTTGTTCCTTTTCTGCCTGAAATGACAACCGTGACACCGAATACTCGCCCAATAGCTCTACCTCACCAAGAAGTTCAGCATCCAGAAAAACTTTCAAGTTTGGATAAACATTATAGGCCTGTGTGCCTTTAGCCTCAATCGTCAGCGTGTAATATCCCTTTTTCAGCGGAAATTTTTTTGACGGAAGTAAACCGTTGGCAAACATCTGCACCTCGGCCTTATTCATAGTGTGTCCAATTCTTTTCGCTATGTTCTGCGGCACCTCAAAGTCTTCCAGCTTAATATTAGAATGCGTGAGTGGCTCCTTCGTTTCTATTCTCACCTGGCAGGAAAGAAAAAACATCAACGAAATATAAAGCGGAAGTTTTTGCATCATCAACTTCATAAATTAATTTTCGAATACTTTTCGTCCACAAACTCCACCCTCACCACCAAACAAGAAAAATACACCATCCAAAACAGCGCCGTGCTGTGTGGCACTTCGAGTATCTGGTTGAACGAAACCCACACGCTCAGGCCGATGAGCGATAAAAATAAAAAGTCGGCTTGCTTCGACGCGTTCTCTTTCCGGTGAATAAGATACTTGCCCATTTTTACAAAGGGGTAAAAGATCAAAAGCCCGGGAAGGAGACCAATGGCAAAAATGATGGTGAGAAAAGAATTGTGCACGCTCGACAAGTAAGGCTCGTATGCGCGCGTGGCACCAAAGAAAACTTCTGAGCCAACTTCGTTGAATAATTTGTACACCAGCGTTTCGTCAAAATACGGAACACCAAAGCCTTCGCCTATCAGCCCGTAGTTTTCAACGATGGCATTCCTGAGCGTATACTGCCACGCTATGAGCCGGAAGCCTGCGTTGTAATCCTGAAATTGTGGCAGCAGAACATAAAGCAAAAATACGGACAGCAGGATCGCCGCCAGAATAAAGATCCTGCTGCGATTGGAAGTGCGAAAGAAAAAGTAAAACACACCGGCAACAAACACCGCTAGAAATGCCGACGAGTGTCCGGTGGTGGTGGATAGCAGCAGCACAAAAAGAAAAGTAGCATATCGCACCACAAAATGTCTTACATAGACCAGCACATACGCCGCACCGATGATCAGGCCCAACACCGTAGCCGGAGAAAAATAGTTGTAGTCTTCGATCACCGACAACCCCCTGTATACACGATAGGCAATGAATACGACCTGGATCAGCACACAGGCAACACCCAGCTTGATCAGAAAAGGAACAAACTTATCCTCTTCTCCCAACGGATTGGACTGGATAAACATCAGGTAGTAGCAAAACAGGTAAGCAAACAAGGCGTATTGCCTGATCGTCAATTCGAGTGAAGCGCTGCTGATCACCAGCGAAAATATCAAATAAATGACGCTCGTCAGCACAACAATTAATACGGGAATGAATGGCAACTTTCTCGGCGGATGGAGCGCGATGGGCAGCACACACAGCACCAACAAAAGGTCGTGCAGGTAAAGCGGGCCGACTACCTGAAACTTTGAAAAATTCTGGCCGAATACAATGAGCCCCAACACCAACAAACAATACAGGTTGTGGTAAACGCGGGGAACGTTCAGCTTCAATTCAACAGGTCGTAGCGCCATGGTTTTCAAATGCACAAAAATAAACTTAAATCCTTTCGTTCAAAGTTCGAAACTTCGTCTAAGTTAATAAGTTGTCAAGGTTAAGACCAAGCATAATAAAGTAAGACTTAGATGTTGCCGGAAGGTGGGTTAACAGCCTGGAAGTAACTTCTCATCAATAAGATCAACAAAACTGTTTCGCCTGCAATCATGGAAATGGCACCTCCAAAGAGTAAGTACTTCGGCACCAGCAGAAACAGGCCAGCAACGGTGATCAGCGTGTTTACGAAGTAATACTTACTATAAACATTATCGCGCCCCGAAGCCACCAAACACTGATAGCCTATAAAATAGCAGATCAGCTCGAGCGCCACCCAAATCACGAGCAAATAAAACACCGGCATGTATTCGGGCAGCGTTTGCAGAAAGACTTCATTGAAAAATATCGAAAAGAAAATTGGAGCCAGCAGGAAAGCGCCCAACACAAACACCATCACCAGCACGAGGTAAAACTTAAAGATCCGTTTTACCATGCTCATCCCGGCCTGATACGAGATAGAGAATTTTTCGGAGATGTACGGAAAAAGGGCGAGGCTGATCGGCTGAAGTACGGCATAGGCATAATAGATCAGCCGGCTGAACGTGGCGAAATAACCCAGCGCGGCTTCACTGGCATAATTTCCGAGAATAATGATTGTGCCCGCCGTGATGGCCCAATTCAACACAGCGGCGAAAAAAATATTTTTACCGGAATGGAATTGTTCTCGCACTACATCAAGGCTGGCCTTTGCCAAACGTATGTTGTGCGCTTTGATCATCACCATAAAACTCAGGGCCATGGCCACGAGGTTGCTGATCATCTCCAGCAACGGAACGATGTACAGCGGCTTGCCGGGCGTAACCAACACGAGCACAAGGGCCAGTAGTATAATCTTAGACAATAAATTTATCCAAGTGATGGTCGCGTTGTTTTTAACACCTTGAAAAAACCAGTACGGTGTGAAGCTGTAAACAAAAAAAGCAGTGTACGCCAGGAAATACAGTTTGATCTTATCGGCAGAAAATCCGTTGATGATCGAGATCAGTGCCAGCGCCGCATACGATATCACTGCCAGCAGAATCTTAACCTGATAGATGGCGCTTATTTTTCGCGACTGATCCTGGGATGTCATGCCTACATGGCTGAGATCGCGAACGCCGGTGACGTTAAAACCATAGTCGGTGAGAAATTGCAGCACGATGGTGGCCGATTGTACATACACCAATTCACCAAAACCCTCAACACCAAAGATCTTATTGTAATACGGAATAAAAAATAAAGGAACGATGGCGTTTAAAGCCTTATTCAGAAATACATGAGAAGAATTGATGAGTGCAGTCTTATATTGAAATATCTTTTTAAGCATGATTTACTGCGTTCACGAAGTTCAACGTTCCTGGTTCAAAGTTATGTTTCTATATTCAAAACCTCGAACATTGAACTTCGAACCTCGAACATTGAACCTTGAACCTTGAACCTTCGAACTTTCGAACTTTCGAACCTGATTAGTTTTCCTTACAAGCCGGAATTTTACCAGTGTATTTCCGTTGTTCGCAATCATAATACAAAATCCGGCTAAATCCTTCTTTCTCCGCCCATTCTTTAGCTTCAGTTGTCGTCAGTTTTTTCTCAGAAGATGTCGACAGGTCCGGATATGACAGTCCGCCGTAGATGCCGATAGAGCATTCGGCGGGAATACCATCGATCATGGCCAGGCCACTGAATGCCGGAGCCATATGCGCCACCACCACACAATTCTGATCGAAAGAAATTTCCCGATCGCAGGCGCATGGTTTGTAAAGCAAGGTCTTCTTCTTTTCAGCGAGGGGAATTTCGTTGAGTGCGGTCAGGTTTTGAAGAAATTGAAATGCGGGGTTGGATTGGATCAATTTTGCTGCCTCTATCTTATACGCTTCGCCGATGCGCGGATCGGTGATGCTAAGCTTCTCGAGTTCTTTATAATCTTTTCCGGCAGCAGCATAACGAACTTGCACGCTTTTCCGGATCATCATTTTCACGTCTCTCCTCACTTCGCGCCATCCGAGTATCACTATCGCAGCGATAATAACAAAAGCACCTGCCCGCACCAACACCCTCCGTGAATGACTGAAAAGTTTTTCGATCTTGTCGGCAGCGAAAGGATAAAATCCTAGACAGATCACGCCCGCCACATACAACTGAATGTTGGAAAAATACATCGAGTTGCCTCCTGAGAAGACCATAAAGATGCTCGGCAACACTCCCACGATCGCCACAACGAGAACCGTTTCAGTGATGGACCACCGAAAGGCCGTATACTGTTTAATAATTTGTTTCCGGTAAATGATGTTGAGCGCAACAGCGAGGTATGTCCAGAAGTAAAACCAGACAAACCAGTGAAAAGCATTGAACGGGTGCGTGTGTTTATAAAAATGAAAACGTTCGAAGAATTGTCCTTCATAGCTCGCCGTGCGGACAAATGGTATTGTCTCGGCGGTGTAAAAGTAGGCCAGCATAAATCCGCCTGCACATAAGGCCATTGACACCAGCAGCCAGGTATTTTTGAATCCCTGATATCTCAAAAAAAGAAATCCGATCAACGCGCTCGCGATAAAGGCTGTAGATATTTTTAAAAATCCCAGGATCAAGATCGTGGCCGGTATCACTATGCAAAGAAAAATTTTGCTGCGTTTGAACGCATTCTCGAGATCGATACAAATCGACAACAGGAAAAACAAAAAGACCATCGAAATGGTCTGCGACTCATTCACCAGCAACGACACCCCCAACAACCCCAATGAATATCCTCCCTTCGGTATGGGCAGAAAGAACACAAAAACGGCGAGCCAGAAAAATCCGTTCACCACAATTCTCCCGCACAAAAACTGCTGCATCTCTATGGCCAGGTTGATGAATGCATAGAAGAACAGCGGAATAAAGATGACGGGGTATCCGACGTTGTAGATCGTCAAAACATCGGTGCCCGTAAAAGTAGACAGTTGTCCCAATATCCAATGGCTGCCATAGTGATAGTACATGGATGGCAAACCATCCAGCCCGGTAGAAGGTATGCTGTAGGTTTTCAACATTTGTGAAAACGATGCATGGAAGACCGTGTCGTGTATGTAGAGCAGGTCGTTTTGAGAAAGCAACGCCAGCGCTTCCGTGAAGAGCGGATGCAAAGCAAAAAGACCCCAGATCTTTCCTACGACCCAGGCGCCGAGAAAAACAGCGATCAGGAAAAATCCCAATCGTGATAAATTAAACCCTCTTGCGAACAACCACAGTGCATACAGAAAAAATAAAAACCCTGCCGCCGCGAAAATCAAAGCTGCATATACGGCATAATCGCGAAGCACATAACCCAGCAAACTCATTCCCAACACACCATAGATCGTTAGTCCGATCGGGCCAAAAAATAATTTATTCGCTTTTATGCCCGGAAAAAACCTAAAAGCAAACGCGGGCATAAACAGCAAAAAAAAGCTTATGCCATTGAGGGTCAACAAAGATTGATAGTCGATCGGAAACCCTTTCCTCATCAGCACATATGCCAAGTCGAGGCAACAAACGATGGCTGCGCAAAACAGGGCTATGCTTAGGGTGTAATGCTCTTCCCTTTCGTTATGCATGGAAGTATTGATAGATCGCGTCTGTTACTTTTTGCACTTCTGATGCCGAGAGTTCGACATACATCGGCAAACGAATGAGCCGGTCGCTGTAGCAGTTGGTGTGCGTGAGCGGATCGCCGGCATACTGATTGACGAAGTACGGACTTTGATGCAAGCTCAGGTAATGGAACACCGCTTGAATATTGTTTGCCTTCAGGTGATTGATCAACTCACCACGGTCGTCGGCCGTCTTTGTGAGTATATAAAACAAATGCGCGTTGTGCTTACAATGTTTGGGCACTTGCGGAAGCTGAAGGAGTCCGGCTTCCTGCAGTGGTTTTAATTTTTCATAATACAATTGCCAGATGGCTTGTCTTTTTTCCTGGATAAAATCGATCTCCTCGATCTGCGCCCACAGAAACGCGGCCGTGATCTCCGACGGCAGGAACGATGAGCCCACGTCGATCCAATTGTATTTATCCACTTCCCCGCGAAAGAACGCCGAACGATTGGTACCTTTTTCCCAGATGATCTCCGAGCGATCTGCAAAACGTTTGTCGTTCACCACCAG
>JBMOKS010000683.1:0-5888 GCA_049324355.1 Bacteroidota bacterium | reverse complement strand
GGCTAATTTTAAGCCCCTTTCCTGAACATTATCGTAACAGAACCGAATTGAACGACCCCCTTTAAAATGACTGATTCTCCCCGTTCTGAAAGTGGCTTTCTTACCGACCTGACAGCCGTGATCGCAAAAAACATCGCCAACGAACAATTTGGTGTGTCTGAACTGGCCGACCAAATGAGCATGAGCCGATCCAACTTATTAAGGAAGGTTAAGAAAGAAAGCCATCTTTCTGTAAGTCAGCTCATCAGCCAGGTTCGCCTGAATCGCGCCATGGAATTGCTCAAGACTGCTTCGTTTAATGTATCGGAAGTATCGCATCAGGTTGGCTTTAACAGCACGTCATATTTTATTAAGTGCTTCCGCGAATATTATGGCTACCCTCCCGGAGAAGTTGGCAAGCGAGACACAACGGCAGCTCCGATCGAAACCGGAAAACTTCCGGAAACAACACAGGAAGTTGTGACTGATCCAAAAGCGAAAAAATCTACTCGGGTGTGGGCGGCAGCCGTTGGCGTGCTGATCTTGGCGTTTGCAGGATTTGTACTGCTGAGCAAAATAATCTCAAACTCTTCCGGCGCAGAAAAATCAATCGCTGTTCTTCCTTTTAAAAATGACAGCAACGATTCCACAAATCTCTATCTCATCAATGGCCTCATGGAATCTACGCTGATCAAGCTGCAACAGATCCAGGACCTGCGGGTGGTGAGCAGAACTTCTGTGGAGAAGTTCAGAAATACGACCAAATCAATTCCCGAGATGGCGAAAGAATTGAAGGTAAAATATTTTGTGGAAGGCAGTGGCCAGAAGATTGGCGACCGCATTCTATTGAACATACAGCTGATCGACGCTGCTACCGACAAACATCTTTGGTCTAAACAATACCGCCGGGAAGCAAAAGATATTTTTCAGTTACAGGAAGAGATCGCAAAAAATATTACGCAGGAGATCGAGGTGTTTATCACACCAGAAGAAAAGAGTCGCATCGAAAAGAAACCTACTCAGGACCTAGTGGCGTACGACTATTATCTTAAGGGCAGGGATCTCTTCCACGATGGCCAAGATCTAAAAACCGCATTGTCGTGGTTTGAAAAAGCCATCGAACGCGATCCGAAGTTTTCGCTGGCTTATGCCACAGCCGCGATGGCGTATTACTACATCGACATCTTTAACCTGGAAAAGCCACACAAAGCCGAGGTAGACAACTATGCGGAGAAAGCGATTTTATACGACGCCGAATCGAGTGAAAGTATGATCGCCAAAGCGTTATCGTTTGTGCAGAAAGGTCAGTACGAGCTTTCTATCCCCTACTTGGAGAAAGCACTTGTGTATGACCCCCACTCGGCATTGGTGCTCCATTTTCTTACAGAATTTTATAATATCCATGTGCCGCATCCGCCAAAGTACCTGGAGTATGCCATACGAAAGATCAAGGCTGACCAGGGCACTGACTCAGCGACGGCAAGTGCCAACTATTTCCATCTCGGGAATGCGCTGCTGCAAAACGGATTTCTCGATGAAGCCGCGAAGTACAACAACAAGTCGTTACATTTTAACCCGAAAAACTTTTTCGCCGGATTTGTGGGCGACTACATCGTTTATGCAAAAGACCGCGACGCCGCTAAGACAAAAGAACGATTGCTTGCACGCTGGGAAAAAGATACCGGAAGGTTCGATATCCTGCACGAAGTTGGCAAAATGAATTTTCTGTCGGGCGACTATGCTGCAGCCGCCTCTTGCTACGACCGTTCGATGGCTGCCATGAAAATGTTCGGACTGGACCTTTTCAAACACGAGTACCTGCGTATCGGTATCGCGTATGAAAAAGTAGGTCAAAAAGAAAAAGCCCAAGACTACATTCGGCAATTCAAGGATTTCGCCGACCATGATCTCACCATGTACAAAGACCTTTACCTGGTTGGATACTATACCCATGTGGGCGACACCGCCAAGGCCATAGCGCTATTTAAACGTTTCGCCAAAGAGCAAGACAATTTTCTCTACTGGCTTCTGTTTTGTCCCACCGACCCTTCATTGGATAATTTAATAAAGCACCCCGATTTCCATTTGGCCATGAAGGAGATCGAAAACAAGTTCTGGAAGAAGCACGATGAGCTGAAAGAAAAGTGGGGAAGCGAATTCGCGAACCTTTGATGCCGGAGGCTATGGCTAGAACCACTTTGTCAGTGTAAATTAGCTCACGCATAATCTACACTGACGAAGTTAGCACTAGGATCCGGCATCCGGTACTAGTAAAAAAACTGCTCCAGCACGATCTTACCGTCTTTAACTTCGTAGAGCATGAGTTCTTCGATCTTTATCCTTCCGATACCCTCTACGGTAATATCAACGTTTCGTGCTACAGCAAAATGATTGCTGCCTATAATGGGCGGGCTTGTGTACCTTCCATGTGCAGCCTGTATCCTCGCTACCCAGTCTTCGCCTTTCTTACGAACCGGCACTTTCCCTTCGGCATATTTGAAATATGGAGAATGAGCAGGCTCAACGCTTCTTACATTGTCAGCAAAAAGTTCGTCCTGGATTTCAAACCATTTTTCTTTTTGAGCGAGTTCATTGAATCGTGCTGCGACCTGCGCAGTTGTGAGCGTCGTTTTTGGTGTTGCTGTTGCTTGTGTCATGGTATTTTTTTTGTCGATGTTACTTTTGATGTACAGGTTTTTGCTTCAAGGTAGGCTCGCCTTGGCCGGTATTGATCAGCTTCAGCAGGCTTCCCTTTATATATTGCCCCCAGGCGCTGGAGCAGGCACTATAACATTCAACATCGGGCTTTAAACCGATGTGCGTAAAAAGGATTTGTGTTTTGTCGCCCTGTGCCGATAGCTCAAAACTGATTTTGGTGTTCGTCCATTCGTGTTTATCTTCAATAAAGCTGAGTTTGCTGTCGGTTACCAGCCACACTACTTTTTTATCTGGAACAATCTCTATTAACTTCTGTTTTGAAACGTGAATGTCGTCGAAGAAACGAACGGTAAACTCATCGTTTAGCTTTTTTGAATCACCTTCGAGGTTGTCGGTCCACCATGCGGAAACGTTGTTGATACATTTGAAAGCTTCGTGTGCTGACGCATCCACCGTAATGCTGATTTGATAGTCTTGCCTTGTCATATTTTTATTTATTGTTTTTGTCAATGCCGTGTTGCTCGATAAGCCACTCGTTGAACCCACCCGACTTAGGGTTAGGCTTGCCTTTGCCTATCGTTATCAGGTCGTGCAGGCTGTTGTGTATGTAGTTGTTCCAGCCGTCTTTGCAAATGTCATAGCACTCATATTCGGGAACCAAACCCTGGTGTGTAAAACGGAGCTCGGTTTTGTCGGCGTTCATTGAGATCTCGAAGACGATCCTGGTATTTTTCCACTCATGCCGGTCTTGCGTGAAATTGAAATAGTTGTCAAGCACCACCCAAACCACTTTTTTATGGGGCACAAACTCTATCAATTTTATTTTACACTGGTGAACGTCTTTGTATCGGTATGTAAACTCACTGTCGAGCTTATCGGTACTGCCCTCAATTTCTTCTGACCACCATCCGCGAACGTTGTTGATGGCCTGAAACACTTCTTTCGGAGCCCGCTCTACCAATAAAGTAGTAGTAAAATCTGGTGTTGTTATCATATTGTATTTTTGTTATTCGCTTGCGACAAAATTATACTCTTCTTCAAGTATCGATACCGTGTAAAATTGCCATATTACGGGTGTGATCTGGCCAAATTGCCCTATCTTTAATATCCTTTTTAACATAACAATGCGATACGGTTTCTTTTTTACACTGGTGTTTGTTGCCGCTCACCTCAACGCACAATCCACCGTTGACTCTATTCCGAATCAAAAATTGATCAGCGGAAGTTATGTATCGAACCCCGATCGCATTCTGAGCGACGCCACCGTTGCGAACATCGACACCCTGTTGAGAAACCTCGAGAAAAAAACTACCGTACAAGTAGCCGTTGTGGCGGTATCGTCTATTGGTGAGCGAGATATCTTTGAATTTGCCCAGGAGCTTTTTACGGCGTGGGGTATCGGAAGTAAAGGCAACGACAATGGTCTATTACTATTGCTGGTAGATGACATCCACACGATCAGGTTCCATACCGGTTATGGCGTTGAGGGCGCTCTGCCGGACGCAACGTGCAAACGCATTCAGCGCGATTACATGGTGCCGGAATTTAAAAAAGGAGATTACAATGCCGGGATGGTGGCCGGGCTCCAAGAAGTTGAAAAAATCCTCACCGATCCGGCTTACGCCGAAGAGTTGAAAAAGCCCGACGAAGAAGTGAGCGATTGGGTGGCTTTTGTCACTTTACTAATTGTGTTTATCGCACCTGTGCTGCTTGTTGTTTATCTCACAAAAGCCGTAAAAGGAAGGTTTACCGATTCCAAAAAACCGAGCGCCACGCCTTACGCCGAAATGCGCATGAAGCGCTGGCCCTGGTTGCTGATGTTTGTAGGTGTGCCGGTTATGATTACCACTATGTTTGGACTGAGTGGCGTGGAAAACCCGGTGGGCATGTGCTTCATTACGCTCTACCTCTACTTCATGGCAACTCTCTTTCGTCGACTATGGCGAATGAAAAAAGTGATCAACCGCTTTATGGCTGTTCAAGACTACTATGAGATAGTTGAGTTTATCCGCAAGCAACAATGGTATTGGTTCTTTATGGCCATTTTCTTTCCTCTGCCTTTTGCATTTTACTTCTTTTATCACCTGGCCCGCAAGCGCATCTATCGCAATCATCCCCGAAAGTGTAAACAATGTCTGGGCGACATGCACAAGTTGAATGAGAAAAATGAAGACGAATACCTTTCTCAAAGCATGCAGATGGAGGAAGTTCTTCGATCGGTAGATTATGATGTCTGGAAATGTGGAGCGTGTCAATCCATAGAGGTGTGGCATTACCTTAACCGCTTGTCCAAATATGAGCCGTGTCCAAAATGTAAGACCATCGCCTATTGCTTCATCAGCAGTCGCACGCTTGTAGCAGCAACGTATTCATCCAGCGGCACAGGCGAGCAGGTTCACGGATGTAAATTCTGTGGTCACACTAAAAAATCAACCTATAGTATTGCCCAACTCACACGCAGCACGTCCAGTGGCAGCAGTTCCATAGGTGGTAGCTCTTCGAGCGGTGGAAGCTGGGGTGGCGGGCGGTCTGGCGGCGGTGGGGCGAGTAGCAGCTGGTGAGTTTTATCCACAGTCTTCAGTGAATGAAGCAGGTCTCCGATTTGAACTGAACTTCAATATCTTACTGTCGAACGCATCCGCCAAAACCAGGGCCACCGCTTAAGGCTAAAGCGACACGCGGTCAGCGCCGGAGCATAGGCAGGATTGACGTTACTATGTTCAGTACTTCGAATCTAGAACAGACAAAAAATTGCGAATTTCAATATCAAGCAAAGAATCCTCCTTTTATTAGCCCACCTCCAACACCACCGTGTCATTTCTCACCCCTTAGAATTCGGAATGCGGTATTACAATATAAAAATTGTTTAGGGCGACGAAGTTATTATTTGCAGGATCTCAAAAAAATAATTGATCCGTAATGTACAGGACTCGATGCCGACTTTTTTTAGGGGATCACCCTTCCGGGAATGGAACCGGGATCGGTTCCAATGAAGTTATCTGCAAATCGCCTGCGTCCGGAGGCGTTGAGTTGTGCTTCGTGAACTCATTTTCACGAAAACGGTTTCGTAAATAAGCTGATTCAAAAAATTGATAGTCTAAAGTTAATTCGCCAAGTTGATTGAATGATCGGCTAAGCTCTAGGCATAAGTGCTGTTGTGAAGATTTTAATCGTCCTTCGAAGAGATGCTAGCCATTTTTTGGTTAAACGCTGCTACAAATTTTGTAGATCCAGCAAAATTCACATTTCAT
>JBMOKS010000682.1:0-5901 GCA_049324355.1 Bacteroidota bacterium | reverse complement strand
ACTCGAAGGCAAGCGGGGCAATCCACGAAATAAACCGCCATTTCCCGCTGTAGTAGGTCTTTATGGATGCCCCACGGTGGTGAACAATGTAGAATCTATCGCGGCCGTTCCGCTCATTCTCAACATGGGCGGCGATGAGTATTCGAAACTTGGCATCGGCAAAAGCACCGGAACAAAACTCATTTCGGCGTCAGGCCACATCAACAAACCCGGTGTATACGAGATCGAGCTGGGATTGCCTGTTGAAGAATTTATTTATTCTGATGAATACTGCGGCGGCATTTGGAAAGGAAGAAAGCTGAAGGCTGTTGTAGCCGGTGGATCTTCCGTACCCATCTTGCCTGCAGAACTGATCTTAAAAACAGCCAAAGGTGAACCGCGCCTGATGACCTACGAATCGCTGGCCGACGGAGGTTTTCAAAGCGGCACGATGCTGGGCTCGGGTGGATTCATTGTGATGGACGAAACGGCCTGCATCGTGAGAAACCTGTGGACCTTTGCTCGATTCTATCATCACGAATCTTGTGGCCAGTGTAGCCCCTGCCGCGAAGGAACAGGGTGGATGGAAAAAGTTCTCCATCGCATAGAACATGGACATGGAAAAATGAGCGACATCGATCTGCTGGTGGATGTGGCCAAGAAGATAGAAGGAAATACAATTTGTCCGCTGGGTGATGCTGCCGCGTGGCCAGTGTCGAGCGCCATCCGTCATTTCCGCGAAGAGTTCGAATATCATGTGAAATATCCCGAAAAGGTGAAGGATCCGAAACATTTTGAGAAGGAACCCTTTGTGTCGGAGAAAAAGGCCGTAGCCGCGTAGGGAGGGATAAATGATGTAAGGACGGATGATGATTCGTCCCAACCAAAAAAAATATGTTCAAAATAACAATAGACGGAATTCAAACACAGGTAGCACCCGGAAGCACAATCCTCCAGGCAGCGCGACAAATTGGCGGCGAGATCGTTCCTCCTGCCATGTGTTATTATTCTTCCTTAAAAAATAGCGGTGGCAAGTGCCGGGCATGCTTGGTAAAAGTAACGGCGGGTTCTGAAAAAGATCCACGCCCCATGCCCAAACTCGTGCCCTCTTGCATCACAGGTGTTCAAGATGGGATGGTGGTGGAAAACATTACCAACAAAGATGTACTCGAAGCCCGTAAAGGAATCGTAGAATTCCTGTTGTTGAATCACCCGCTGGACTGCCCTATCTGCGATCAGGCCGGCGAATGCGATCTTCAGAATTTTGCTTACGAGCATGGCATGGCCACGACTCGTTATGAAGAAGAACGCAGAACGTTCGATCCGCACGACATCGGCGACAAGATCAAGCTGCACATGAATCGTTGTATTTTATGTTACCGATGCACATACGTAGCCGATCAGATCACTGACAATCGCGTGCACGGCGTCTTGAATCGCGGCGATCATGCCGAGATCAGCACTTATATTGAAAAAGCCATAGACAACGACTTCTCCGGCAACATGATCGATGTTTGTCCGGTGGGCGCATTGACCGATAAGACATTCCGTTTTAAGAGCAGGGTGTGGTTCACCAAACCGCTTGACGCACACCGCGAATGCACAAAGTGCTGCGGCAAAGTTGTACTCTGGACCAAAGGTGAGGACGTGTTACGCGTAACCGGACGTAAAGATCAGTACGGCGAGTTGAAGGAATTCATCTGCAACGAATGCCGCTACGATCACAAAGACATGAAAGATTGGGTAGTGGAAGGTCCGCGTCATGTCGAGCGCAGCTCGGTTATCGCACAGAACCACTACGAGAAACTAGACCTCCAGCGTTTGAAACTCGACGTCGAGCGTCAATTGAAGTTTCAGGAAGGAAAACAATTAGAAACCTCCAATAATTCTCCTACAGCATGACCGACGTATTTGTATTCAAGCTGATCCTCGTTTTCTCCGTGTTTGGTATCACGTTGCTGGTGGCGACTTATTCAACTTACATCGAACGTAAAGTAGCAGCCTTCATCCAGGATCGAATCGGTCCCGACAGAGCTGGTCCGTTTGGATTGCTTCAACCGCTGGCGGATGGGTTGAAATTTTTTATGAAAGAAGAGATCATTCCTAATGTATCTAATAAAACACTTTTTATTCTTGGCCCTTGTATCGCCATGATGACCGCTATCATGGCCGGTGTTGTTATTCCGTGGGGAGGCACACTGGAGATCAACGGCACTACTTACAGCCTGCAGATCGCAGACCTCAACATCGGTATCCTTTACATTTTCGGCGTAGTGTCTATTGGAGTTTACGGCATCATGATCGGTGGCTGGGCTTCGAATAATAAATTTTCGTTGCTTGGTGCTATCCGCGCTTCGGCTCAGATGATAAGCTACGAACTGGGTATGGGCCTTTCCATCATCGCCCTGATCATGATCACCGGCACCCTCAGCTTAAAAGAGATCGCCGTCATGCAAGGCGGTGGTGTGGGTGATGTATGGCATTATTGGAACATCGTTTATCAGCCCGTAGGATTTCTGATCTTCATCATTTGCGCTTTCGCGGAATGTAACCGCATGCCTTTCGACTTACCCGAAACAGAAACCGAACTGGTAGGTGGATACCACACGGAATACAGCAGTATGAAACTAGGATTTTACTTGTTCGCCGAATACATCAACATGTTCACATCGTCAGCTGTGATGGCTACCCTTTATTTCGGAGGATATAATTTCCCATTCATGAATGACCTTGGCCTGAGCCCGAATATGGTTACAATATTGGGAACGGTAGCTTTATTTGCCAAGATCGCGTTCTTCATCTTCTTCTTCATGTGGATCCGGTGGACGCTGCCGCGCTTCCGCTACGATCAGCTGATGGACCTGGGCTGGAAAGGATTGATCCCGTTGGCCATTCTCAATGTAGCCATCACTGGATTGGTAATGATATTAAGAAATTAAAAATATAAGGAGAGCTTGCCATGCAATCGCTAACCGGAAGATCGAAAGTTGTAGTTAAAAAAGAAATGACCTTTGCGGAGAGAATTTACCTCCCGGCCATTTTAGGTGGTGTGATGATCACGCTGAAGCACTTGTTCAAGCGCAAAGCAACGGTCCGTTATCCTGAGAAGAAAAGAGAGTTTAGCGCAATCTGGAGAGGTCAGCATGTTTTGAAGCGCGATGAAAAAGGAGCAGAGCGCTGCACGGCCTGTGGGCTTTGTGCTGTGGCTTGTCCTGCAGAGGCCATCACTATGACATCAGGCGAACGCAAGAAAGGTGAAGAACATCTGTACCGTGAAGAAAAGTATGCCACAACCTACGAGATCAACATGCTGCGTTGCATCTTCTGCGGGTTGTGCGAAGAAGCCTGTCCAAAAGAAGCCATTTTCCTAACCGATAGAATTGTGACGACCGAATACGGAAGAGACGAATTCATTTACGGAAAGGATAAACTGGTTGAGCCGGTGGAAAAAAGAATAGATGTCACAAAAAGGCAAACACCGGCGGTTCTGGAGTTCAAGAAAAACAAAGCGTTCAGCCACAACAAGTAACTGAACGCGCTTTCTCTGAAGCCTCCGAACAACCAAAGACTTAACCAAGGATACAATAACCTGATAATATTGTGAGTTTATACGCTTTCTATTTTGTTTCTTTTCTCGCGGTGATGAGCGCGTTGATGGTGGTTTTCTCACGAAACCCCATTTACAGTGTACTTTACCTGGTGATCACTTTCTTTTGCGTGGCCTGCCATTACCTGTTGCTCAATGCACAGTTCCTGGCCGCCGTGCACATCATTGTATATGCAGGTGCTATCATGGTACTCTTTCTGTACGTGATCATGTTACTGAATCTCAATAAGGACTCTGAGTCTTCAAAAAGCACATTAATCAAATTCGCAGCCGTAATTTCTGCAGGGTTATTGATGGTGGTTATCATCGGCGCCTTACGCGGAGCAGAATCGGCTCGCGTTATTTTCGGCTCCAGCGACGTTGGCCTGGTTAAGAATTTGGGAATGATGCTATTCAATGAGTTCCTGCTGCCCTTCGAAATTGTTTCCATTCTATTGTTAGCTGCCATGGTGGGTGCAGTGATGTTAGGAAAAACACATATGAAACGCGTCAAAGAAATGGTAAGCAAGGAAAATGGAAAGCCGGCTGACACGTCAGCTGCAAAAGTTAAGAACGTAAAAGAGTTTTCAAAATGAATGATTCCGTAGCCCATGCCGGCTCGAGCGTACCGCTCAACTATTACATCTGGCTAAGCACAGCCTTGTTTGTGATCGGCGTGCTGGGTGTTCTTTATCGCAGGAATGCCATCATCATCTTCATGTGTATCGAATTGATGTTGAACGCCGTCAACTTGTTGCTCGTAGCATTTTCAAGCTACCACCGCGACGGCTCCGCGCAAATATTCGTATTCTTTATCATGGCCGTGGCCGCAGCCGAAGTTGCCGTGGGATTGGCCATCCTGATCGTCATCTACCACAACATGCGATCAACCGACATTAATGTACTGAACAAACTTAAATGGTAATGAACGACTTGATTGGACTTATACCGCTCGCCCCCCTCTTAGGCTTTCTAACCATTGGTTTATTCAACAGACGTTTAACACAGGGACTGACTTCGGTCATCGCCTGCGGTTCCGTGCTCGTCTCATTTGTGTTCTCGGTGATCTTGTTCTTCCAACTGCTCTCCGCTCCCGATGAACAATCGTCATTGACATTCACTGCCTTCGACTGGATCACGACTGGAAATTTCTCTGTTTCGTTTTCTTTCCTCGTCGATCCGCTTAGCTCATTGATGATGCTGGTGATCACCGGCGTTGGATTTCTGATCCATGTGTATTCCACCGGATACATGCATCACGATGAAGGTTTCAATCGCTTTTTCGCTTATCTGAACCTATTCATTTTTTTTATGCTGTTGCTGGTCATGGGCTCGAATTATCTGCTCATGTTCGTAGGCTGGGAAGGCGTAGGTTTGTGCTCTTATCTGCTCATTGGATTCTGGTTCAAGAACCCTGACTATAACGATGCGGCCAAGAAAGCTTTTATCATGAACCGTATCGGCGACCTCGGCCTTATTCTTGGTGTTATCCTGATCTTCGTTCATTTCGGAAGCATAGCTTACGCCGACGTGTTTGCGAAAGCCGCTGATTATCCCATGGGTTCGGTTATTCTGACGACGATCACAATTTTACTTTTCATTGGTGCCATCGGAAAAAGTGCACAGATACCCTTATTCACCTGGCTTCCGGATGCGATGGCGGGTCCCACACCGGTGTCAGCACTCATTCACGCTGCTACCATGGTTACGGCCGGCGTTTATATGGTTGCCCGTAACAACATTTTGTACACATTATCACCCGTTGCCCTGGAGCTCATCGTTGTGGTCGGCCTGGCCACGGCGCTGTTCGCCGCGACGATAGCCTTGACTCAAAATGATATTAAAAAAGTGCTGGCTTATTCGACCGTGAGCCAGCTTGGCCTCATGTTCGTAGCACTGGGTGTAGGCGCTTATTCGAGCGGAATTTTCCACATGATGACACACGCTTTCTTTAAAGCTTTACTTTTCCTTGGCGCCGGAAGCGTGATCCATGCGTTGAGCAATGAGCAAGACATCCGCCTGATGGGCGGCCTTCGAAAATATTTGCCGATCACGTTCGCTACTTTCCTCATCGGCACCCTGGCGATCTCAGGTATACCTCCTTTCGCCGGATTCTTCTCTAAAGACGAAATCCTGGCCAACGCTTTCGCCAACAATCAAATGGTGTGGGCCCTCGCGTTTGTAACATCCCTACTCACCTCATTCTATATGTTCCGCCTGTTCTTCCTCACGTTCTCCGGTGGCACTCGTGCTTCCAAAGAAGTGATGAGTCACATACACGAGTCTCCCGGCAGCATGACAATTCCGCTGATCATCCTGGCAGTACTGTCGGCCAT
>JBMOKS010000681.1:0-5909 GCA_049324355.1 Bacteroidota bacterium | reverse complement strand
GTGATCGCTTTAGATGATTATTATTCTTTCGGTATGACAGCATGGAGCGCTATCAGAGAACGTTCTGTTTCCGATTACAAGTTTAATGGTAAGGAAGAGCAAACTGAGCTTGGACTTGGATGGCTTGATTTCGGAGCACGAATGTATGATCCTACTATTGCGCGATGGTATGTAGTCGATCCGCTGGCAGAAAAAATGAGAAGGTTTTCACCGTATGTTTACGCATTTGATAATCCGATAAGATTTATCGATCCAGATGGGCAAGCTCCAAGTGACGTGGTTTTAGGAGGTTTGGATAAAGAAAAAGCTTTACAACAACTGAATTCCGGAGTAAAGGGTATTACCGTCACAGCTGATAAGGACGGAAAACTTAGCTATACAAAAACTGAAGGTGAAAAACTTGATAAAGCTGCAAATGCATTAGTACAGGCAATTGACGATCACAGTATAGAGGTAACAATTAATACCACAATGAAGGCGGAGAATTCGGAAGGCGGAGTACTCGTCGGAGGTGCATTTATGGGTAACAAGGTTGCTGAAGATGGCACTGTAAAGGCCACGAATGAATATGACACACCAACAGGTGGTAGACTCGATGATGCTTATAATAAACCAGGTGGAACTATACTACATGAAATCACGGAAGCGTATGAAGGAGCTAAGATGTCTCAGGAATCTAAGCAATCATCAGGGCCTGATGGAACTGAAGGAAGCGTATACAAGGCTGCACATAAGGCAGCACTAAATCAACCTGGAGACGTGATTCAGACTTTCTATGATGCCAAAGGTAACGTAATGCCACCTGGTACGCCCCCTCACGAGGTCACTGGTGGTGTGGTGTGGAGAGCGGCAAACGGAAAATTCATTCATAGTCTTATTATAAAAAAATAATCATGACAGCTCTCTGTAAAGTTTTAGTGTTCTTTTTATTTGTGAGTGTTCATACAATTTCTAAAGGTCAAACAGCAACTTACAAAGTAGAAAAAATAAAATCAGTAGGTAATTATTGCGTAATATACGTTTCAAGAAATGACACTACTTATAAGCTTGTGTCCAAGCGGGAAGAAGTTAAGAATTGCAGCAAGATAAAGAAGAAGAAGAGTTATGCTCTTAAGTTCGAAAGAGTACGCTCCCTGGGCGGTCCAGAAGTAAATTGTTTTACGTTCGACAAGAAGACAATTATTTGTAAGGAGCTTGACGCTGATCTATACGTTGCAACCAATTTAAAAGGGTTGTGCATTACAGAATGATTCCCCGAAACCCGGCCATCGCGCCGGGTTTTTTATTTACAGATTTTTGAGTTTGATATTTTTAAGCATCGAATCGAGGGCGAAGAGAATGTGCTCACGTTCTTTAGCACCAATGCTTCTAAGTTCTTTGAAGCGCTTGAGCATCTCAGGGTCTTTGAAGAGATCATGCGCGTCACTTTCTCCCAGGAGATAACCCACCGTAGTATCCAGTAAGCCCGCCAGTTTTTTAGCGGCATCAATAGAAGGCACCCCGGCAATCCCTCAATAATTTTATACAAATGCGTTCCAATTTAGGAACATCACGTAAAACTAGTGATTTAGGAAAGATTGGGAATGGGCTGGAATAAAAATCCAATCCGGGTTTACTCGGATCGCAACTATCTCACAAATTATCATGGACGACTCTGAGTCTCAAGGAGCAATTCAGATCTTCGTGTTATAATTAGGGCCGTGGTAGGACATTGCCCCTTGCACAATGCGGGTTATGGAAGCAACTTCCAATTTGAAGTTCGCGGTCTTGATCGACAAATCGAGAAATGAGCTGGAAGTAACTTCCGCCTAAACTGGTGGGAGTGGGAATTTGGACTTGCAATATAAGGTTCAGGGGCAGACAAAGACCGTTTCGATTCGAGTGCATTACAATGACATAAAACACGTACAGCAATGAGACCAGGGAGTTTTATTTTCATATGCTTAATATTTTTCTCAACAGCATCGATAGGCCAGGACATATCGAAGGGTTTTGATAAGGTAGATTCTGTTTTTACGAATCATTTTACTGTTTTGGATTCTTATCTGAAGGATGTTAACTCTGATCCCTCCATGCGCAGAATGGAAGCTATTCACTTTTTTGAGGCTCTCTCAAGTATAAAATCGAAATCTGACGGCAACTACTTTGGTAAGATGTCTTGCTCAAAGGAAGAATTAGAAGCTTGGCGTGAATGGTATTCTAAAAATAAAACTCAATTAGCGTGGGATGAAGCTAATAGGCGTGTGATCAGAAGGAACAAGTCCTGACGGCCTGACGATGGTTCAGTTTTAAGAATAAGCTTTACGAGCCTTAGCATCCCGAATGTACGTATCGATAAGGTCGTAGAGCGTTTTCTTTTTATCGTCTTCCAGGTGTTCTAAATCCTGCAAGCGCTTGAGAGCGTGCTTGTCAAGTTTAGAGTTGATGCCTTCACCCACCAGATAATCCAAAGACACTTCCAGGACATCAGCAATTTTTTTAGCAGCATCGATAGAAGGAATTGCTTCGCCACGTTCATACTTGCCCCGGCAATCCCACGGTAATTTTATACAAACGCGTTCCAATTAAGGAACGTCACGTAAAATTAGTGATTTAGGAGAGATTGGGAATGGGCTGGAATAAAAATCTAATCCGGGTTTACTCGGATCGCAACTATCTCACAAATTATCATGGACGACTCTGAATCTGAAGGAGCAATTCAGATCTTTGCGTTATAATTAGGAAGCGGTAGGACATTGCCACTTGCACAATGCGGGTTATGGAAGCAACTTCCAATTTAAAGTTCGCGTCCCTGATCGACGAATCGAAAAATTGGCTGGAAGTAACTTCCTCCCATACTGGGGCGCAAGACCGAGCTTTTGAGCGAATCACAAGAACAATTTAGGATTGATATTGGGGATTCAGTTTTAATCTTATTGGAAGGAAGAAATTTCAGGGGACCTATTTTAACTCCAACTCGGCAATGATTTCCTGTCCGGCTGCGTTGGTCAGATCTTCGATCCCTATTTTTTCTCCGCTTATGGAACTCTTGAAAGCCTCCAGGGCTTTCTTCTTATTCCCCATTAACAAATATTGATTGGCTTCCTGCAAGGCTAACTGATAATTCAAGGGATCTAAAACTTGCGGAACATTCGTGATGATATTGCGCGTAGTGAGGAGTTTTGAAATTGTATATGCCCGCATAGCAGAGTCCTGAGACGGCTGGCACAGTTCAAGGACGTCCTTCTGACTTAGGTCTTTGTTAAGCCAGGCTTGTTCATCCTCTTTCGCAATGAGCACCGGCATTCGTTTCTTATTGTTATGAACATATTCCAGGATGCTGTTGGCACGGGTGGTCAATACAGTATAGGTGTAGAAATATTCACCCGTCTCCTTATCTTTCCAGCGGCTGTACAATCCTGCCATTGACCGAATGCGCTGGTCACGAAAGGTTATATAATACGGAATCTTCACCGTACCTTTTTCATCGAGCCATCGCCATTCGAAAAAACCACTGACGGGGATCAGGCAACGTTGCGCATTTTTTGCAGCATCTCGGAAAGAAGGCTTTTCATACATTTCTTCCGAAATACAGTTCAGCGTTTGAGTACGAAGCACCATAGCCTTTTCTTTATCGCCCACGTAATACGGGATGAGCCCCCACCGGAACATCTTGAATTTGTCAGGCTCACCGGCTGTAATAATGGGCGTGGGAAGATAGTCAAAGCCGTTTTCATGATAGCGATAAATGCCATTGTCATGAAAGCCTCCAAGCGTTTTTAGGTGCCACTTCAGTTCAGATAGTTCCTGTTTATCATAATTGACTGGCAAGGAATCTTTCTGGGAATAGGCAACAAGGATGTTATGAATTTCGTCCAGTGAATTCAGTGAAAGAGAGGCTAGTTTTTCATCTTTCCGCATCAGAGTAGAAAATCGTTCCTTAACGATCTCCAATTCTTCGGTGATATTTTGATAGGATGCAGCATAGTGATCCAGAAGTTCCTGCTGCTTTTGAGCCAGTGACTTATGAAAGCACATAGAATAATATTTTATTAAGCCGATTAAGGTAATGAATGGGATGCAGCGTGTGAGCCACCCATCCTTCCTGACGGATTAAGTTCGACGGCTAAAGTTATTATTTTTTATTTGAGTTTGAAGTTGTTTTTTTTCTTTAAACGATTCGGTCTTAATAGGAGTAGCTTCAAAATACGCCAAAGCAAGGGTGTAAGAATCCGGTGCAAATTGAAATATTTTTTACGGGCACTAGATTCACATTTAGGGGCGCCCAGACGGATATGGGCGTTGGGCGTGCTAGGCGCCCCCATGTGTTACAACTGATGGGGCCGTCTACTCGATTAGCTGCTACCCGTCTTTCACCAATCTATTTCCCCACCCGCTAGGGCGAAAGTTATATCCGTTCCCTCTTGGTATAGACGAGCGAGATCGGAAATGTTCCGCTGGAACTTGGTTCCAGAGCTCGTCTTTTTTCCAAAGCTCTTTATTAAGAAGAGCAATGCCATACTTTTTCAGCATAGGATATTACTTTTGCCGGAGTTCAATCTGCTTTTGCATGAGCGAAAGGTACATACTGATAGCGGAGAAAAGAATTTTACATATGCAGGAGAATACTTCTGTTCGTCGTTTGGACTTGCACCAGGGCAGTGGGGGCGTCGCTCGCGCCACTTGTTCAATGCGAGTTATGGAAGTAACTTCCAATTTGACATTTGTGCCTGGATAGACGATTTTTAAAAAATGGCCGGAAATAACTTCCGCCCAAGCGAGTGGGTCATGAAGAAAAAGATCTGACGGTTGACAAGAATTACTGGTAACAGATTGATCGATAATATAGAGGATAAAATAACCAACAAGGGGAATTTAAAGATGCGCACCAATTGTCATATTTTTGTTTTATTTTCTTTTTTAGCAATATTATTTGGATGTAATACTTATCAATCACAAAATGAGGAACAAGCCATATACAAAGACTTTTTAAACGAAATCGTGGATAGATATTATATCTATTGTTTAAATGATGCTGATGAAAAATTTCTAAAACAATACTCTGATGGTATTATTGATGAAGCTGCTTTTTCAGCAAGAATTGACTCTTTGAAGGAAATCAGAAAAGGCATGGAGCCTAAATGTACGATCGACTACATTGGCGAGTTTGATATTTTTACTCCCAGTGAGGAAAAGGTCGTTAGTCCTTATATCAAGGCCACTATAGACAGTAATTTGAACAACACCTTTTTGCTCAAATACTTTAAGGATTCATCTATTGAAATCATTGTGGCTACGTTATCAAAACCAATACAATTTAACGTGGATAGTCTAACTGTTCCATACATGCAAGTAGTGCCTTATATCAAGGGGACTCATTTCGGAAAAGGGATCGGTGTGCTAGCGATTTCAAAGGCCTATTTTAATGAGAAATATGATAAGGCTATCTTATATTATGAATTCTATTGCGGTCCATTATGTGGAAGAAGCGAAGTTGTTCTTATTAGTAAAGTCGACGATCATTGGAAAGTGATGAGTTACCTAAGAGTTGGAGATATCTAGTGGAGCCGGCAGTCCCACGGTAATTTTATACAAATGTGTTCCAATTAAGTACTCACCTGAATGAAAATGATTAAAGTCAAAGACGGGCGAATCTTTTTGGCATTTTTACTTTTAATTTTTGCCATTATCGTATCAGCTTTTTTCGTTATCATTCCCTGGTTTAAAACTGATGAATATTTTGTTAACTCAGAATATTAAGGTGTGATTCAGGCCATTGAGTACAGAGAAGGCCATCGAGGAGTTCCACATGTTTTAATTGATAATGCTTGGCATCTTTTAACAATCGATGAGTTAAAAATTGAGAAATTCATCAAAGTTAGTGATTCCATCGTTAAAAATAGGGGAACGCAAATAGAGGTTTTCATGAA
>JBMOKS010000680.1:0-5910 GCA_049324355.1 Bacteroidota bacterium | reverse complement strand
ATAATGTTGTCAAATTATTCGATGATTTCGATCCAGGGGGAACAACATTCAGATACGGAGAATCTGAACGGTATTACGAGGTTTATATCGAGCTAAATCATTTGAAACGCGTACTTACCTGGATGGCTGACGGCTTTGATGCTGTTCGGAGGAAACGGTACGAGTAGAAGGGACTCTATTGACTTTGATTCAATTTTTGGAGTTATCTTCTGGTCACAAAAGCCGTATCGTTGCCCCAAAAACTCAGGCCATATCAAAAAGAAGGAATAGCAAAGATTTTCAATTCCTGGAAAGGAGGGAAGCGGAGTGTACTATTTCAAATGCCGACTGGAACAGGGAAGACTGTTTTGTTTGCAGAAATAGTCTCCATGGGCTTTGAACGAGGAAAGAAAATTTTGATTGTAGTTCACAGGAAAGAGCTTGTGGATCAAATCACCAAAAAGCTAGCCAGCCTTGAAATTGACTTAGGTCTCATTATGGCTGGAAAAAAAGCAGACTATACAAAGATCATACAGGTAGCCTCTATTCAGACCCTTTCTAGACGAGATCATCCTGAAGCCAACCTAATTATTATCGATGAATGCCATCATTCAAAGGCAGACACATATAAAAAATTGTGGGAGATCTACCCTGAGGCAAAATTTTTGGGTGTCACGGCAACACCGGTGCGTTTGAGCGGAGAAGGTTTTGATGATTTATTTGACGAGCTGATTGAATCTCCACCAGTCAGTTTTTTCATTCAAAATAAGTTCTTGGTCCCAATTAAACAGCTGGTTGGAGCACATCCGGATCTTTCCGGAGTTAAGAAACGACAAGGTGATTACGTCACCTCCATGTTGAGCAATGTGATGCTAGACAATGGAATAATGGCTAATCTGGTTGAGAGTTATCAAAGACATGCCCCAGGTAAATGTACAATCATTTTTGCAGTGGATATTGAGCACAGCAAGTCGATTGTCGAGCGATTTGTTAAGGCCGGAATTTCAGCGGCTCACATAGATTCAGAAACTCCTAAGGAAGAACGAGCATCTATTTTAGAACGTTTCAAAGCGAAGAAAATAACAGTAGTCAGCAATGTCGAAATCATCACAGAGGGATTTGATTTCCCAGAATGCGAAGCAGTTCAACTTGCCCGACCCACAAAATCCCTCGCGCTCTATTTGCAAATGGTAGGTCGAGTGATGCGACCCGCCAATGGAAAAACGGAAGGTATTGTTTTGGACAATGCAGGCTTATGGCTTGAGCATGGTTTGGCCACAGTCGATAGAACTTGGTCACTGACTGGAGCAACTAAGAAAGGATCTGATGACCATGACAACCGGGAGATAGCCTTGGATGAAGAAGGAGCTGTTCGCGAAGTCAACAGATATTCTCCACATGAGGTTGAAGGGCTTGAACTTGTTCCTTTCACCGAAGAACTCGATAGACTCTTGAAGTTTGAAACGTATCTTCAAGTCGCTCGATCTCACAATTATAAAATGCTTTACGCTTACCACCGGTACGTTGAAATGCTGGAGAAAAGCAATACTCGCTTAACAAAAGCTGAGTTCGATTACATCAAAAAACGGCTTACAAAAGTGAAAAAGGATTTCTCTCCTGATAAACACTTTAGCCCTGGCTTTTGGTACCATGAAGAGAAGAGGTACGAGTTTTAAGAGACGGCCAAAAACTGCGGTGCTAGTAGTCGCATTTTGAGCGATCGAAGTCCTTTTCCAGGAAGGCTTTCAGGTTGTTGACTGGAAGCTTACTATTTTGACGAATTACTTTTTGAATTGCCGTATCCGCCTCACTTAAGGTTAGTATTCCTTTAATGTGAGCCACCGAGAAAATATCCATTGTGGTTAAGTACTGGATGCCGTGCTGAGAACAGTATGATTTAATGTCGGCCAGATTGCTACTAGCAAGGATGTCTTTCTGATGCCGACATAATGCAAGGCACGCACTCTCACCTCGACCTTTGGTCTGCGTAAGAATATTATACTCATGCAAGATTTTTGAATCTTCTGATGGAAACGCCATCTCTTGGGCAACCTTTAACGCCAATAGTTTTTCAATATCGTCTCTGATCACTCTGTTTGCCCGAAGCTCGGCCAGAACGATATCAAGTATAATCAGTCGACCCGAGTATAACTCGATTAACAGGCTCAGCTTGTCGGCCTTATAAAGATGAATTACAACATCGGCATCAATGACTATTTGCTTACCATTTGCCATTCGAGTCAAGATCTTCTTCGAGAGGGTTAATTCCTATGGCAGACATCAGTTCCATGTAATGAGATTCTGAGATCTTATCTGTTTGGTACAGCTTGTTCGCGAGTATGCCGTATTCACCGATTACCTCACCAACGTTACCAGGTTCATATAAAGTTGTAGTGTAGCCATTCTGCACGGCTCCCTTTTTAACAGCTTGTGTAAAAAACTCGTAAGCCGTAGAGTTAATATACCCCAGTGATTTTAGGCGATACAAAAGCGCCCTTCTCGACACGCTAAAGTAATTTTCTATTTTTAGGATGGTCTGAAGAGTAATCGAATTGGCTTCGGATTGTGAAATGAATTCCCGGATGCCTTCTTGTGGCAACAAAAGGCTGGCAGAGAACAGGTCAGCTCGATATTCTTCTGGATCCTTCACGTCAAACAATCCCGTCTTACAGGTTTTTGATCTAAAGTTTTCCTGTATGTAAAGGTGATATAGCTCGTGGCCAATTGTGAAATGCTGCTTCCCAAGCGCATGCTGCGAATTGACCATCATAAATCGATTTTCATCGACCTTCAGGGCCATTCCTGAAAAAGAATCGGAGAGAGGTTTAAACAAAGTTAAAACCTCCAGTTTCAGCAGCAGGCTTTTCAAACGAATGGGTTCAGTATTGCTGAACCCATTCTTCCTTCTGAAATCTGCTGCTTTGTTTTCTATCTCAAGTTCAAGCAGTTTTTTTCCCATCGTCCAAGCCCTTCATTTTTAGATAATTCTTAACCACCTTTTGAAAATCTCCGATGCTGTTTAAATCCTCAACGCTCAATCCGTCAGTTCGAAATGCGAAGGCAACATTCGCTTGCTGGTTTGCAGTTGATTCATCCATTAAATCGCTCACTTCCACGCCAAATAAATCGGATAGTTTTTCGAGGTGTGGTAACGAGATCGGTCTTTGTCCATTTTCATAATAGCTGACAAGTGGCCGACTCACGCCTAAAAACGCTGCAACTTCATCCTGAGAGAGGTTTCGAATTTCCCGGAGAGCTGCCAAATTTTTTCCAATGGTTTCATGGTGGGTCATGCTAGTTTAGTTGTTGATACAAATCTATGTAATTGTTTGAGAATGTAACTTTTAAAAAGCGACAAATCACTCAATTTTAACGTTTTTTACATCCATTTGTTGTTACATAATTTAAATATTTAATACGTATGTAACAAAAAATCCTCGTTTTTCGTTAAATTTGAACATTGGTAAACGATAAAGAGATGAAAGTAGTAACAAACGGTAACAGAGTAGTCCTGAGCTATCCTTTCGGAGCACCCATTGGTATTTCGCTAACCGGGGACTCGGGAGATGTGTTCTATCGATACAAAGTTGACTCGATAACAAGGGTCAAGCATCCGGGAATCAAGCTGGGGGTTGGCACAGACGGCCAGCGCTATTACGTGCATAACCATTACCTCTCAGGCAAAGCTTCGATCGTCACAGAAGCTGAATTTGCTCAGGGTCAAACCATCTATCGTTCAAACGAACCATGCCTAAACACTAAGGCTGATGTGGTTAGGCTAGCTCTCCAGAAGGTTAACGAAGGCAAGCCATATCATTTCTTATCGAACAATTGCCAAACAACGGTAAATGAGGTGTGCAATAATCGAAGTGAATCTGAAACGGTGAATGGCTGGCTTGGAGTAGCTGCGTTTGTTGCTTTGGTGTGGATTTTTTGGGAATAAAATTTTAAGACGATGAAAGAGAAAGAAAAAAATGATGATGCTCCGGGACAGAATAAGGTTTTTACAATCTATGTAAACACCCGCGAGAAAACCTTCCAGGGAAAAGAAATCTCCTATCAACAGGTTGTAGAGTTGGCGTATGGTCCGGGAGCATTGAGCAACGACCAAATAATTTATACAGTCGACTACAGTAAGGGTGAGGATAAGAAGCCAAAGGGAAGCCTGGTGCAGGGTCAGACTGTTCATGTTAAAGAAGGGATGGTGTTTGATGTTATGCGAACTGATAAGTCATAGTGACGACTTAAAAAAATTGTGGGATGAAGGGCACGCAATGGAGATCCTCCAGGGATTTCTTTGCGTGCACGATGTGCCATATGTAAACTCCAACAAAGAGGTTAGACGCGGAACCTTGGTTTCTACTTTGAACCTTGCCGCACCCGATCAAACGGCTGTGCCCGAAACCCACGTGATTTACTTTATCGGGAATTACCCGTGTGACTCGGAGGGTCTCCCGATTAGACCGCTCTTCCATAGTACAGCGGATCAAGAACTAATTGCTGGTGTACTCAAGGTGAATCACTCTTTTTCCAATAAACCAACGAATGGATTTGCCAACTACTACGAAAAAGTCACGAGCTACATTCGAGTAATATCACACCCCGCAAAGGCCCTGGACGAAAACGTCACTGAGAAGACTTTTCAGATAATCGAGCCGCGCGAAATTGATAGCGTGTTTGAATATGCTGACACGAATTCCTCCCGTGCGGAGATAAATCCAATCACAGCAAAGTTGGCTGGGCAAAAAATTGCAATAGTCGGTTTGGGCGGTACGGGTTCCTATTTGCTAGATCTAATTGCCAAAACACCGGTGCAGGAAATCCACCTCTATGACGGGGATAACCTATTACAACATAACGCGTTTCGAGCACCAGGTGCTGTCTCGAAAGACACTTTAGGCGAACGGCTCAAAAAAACGGAATACTATGCCAGGGTTTACAAAAGCATGCACAAAAACATTTTCCCTCATTCGTTTTACCTTGATGGATCTAACTTAAATGAGTTGATAAATAAGGATTTCATTTTTGTGAGTATGGATGCAAGTTCTGACAAGAAGGAAATCGTTGAATTTCTCGTTCAGAATGCAAAATCATTTATCGACACGGGTGTTGGAGTTGAAGAAATTGAGGGAGCTCTTATCGGCAAAGTGCGAATCACTACTGCATCACCAATCAAGAATGATCACATCTCTAGCCGTCTCTCATTTGTGGAAAACAAAGCAGATAACTACGACAGAAACATTCAGATTGCTGATCTCAATTCTTTGAGCGCAACTCTTGCAGTAATTAAATGGAAAAAACTGTTAGGTTTTTACAGGGAGCACGAAAGTGAATTTAATACGACACACAGCGTGTACACAAATGAAACGACCAACGAAGACATTGCAGCCTCAGTTCGTCACTAGTGTGCCTGAGGTACTAGAAGATCTTGTCCTTTACATCTCGATTCCATTTTCCACAACTATTCATCTTTGCCCTTGCGGTTGCGGAAATGAGGTAGTGGCGAAGTTGTCACCCTTGGACTGGCGTCTTACATATGATGGCGAGTCTGTGACTTTGTATCCTTCGATTGGCAGCTGGAGCCTTCCTTGTCAATCTCACTATTGGATAGAGGCTAATGAAGTTGTTTGGGCTGGATCGTGGTCAAAAAGACGCATTGAAAACGCGCGAAAGAAGGATCGCGAGCGTAAGTCAAAACGTGATTCGAAGACATAAACATTCGGCCAATGCTAGTGTGCAATAGGACAGAGGAGAACTTCGCATAATCAATGCCAAGGCTTAGGAAAATGGCAGCACTCGCGAAGTACTGAATGCCATGCTGAGAGCAGTATGATTTGATATCGGCCAAATAACTGCTTGCAAGGATATCCTTTTGATGCCAGCAAACCGCGAGGCATGCGCTTTCACCCCTACCCTTAGTCAGTGTTAGGC
>JBMOKS010000679.1:3621-5919 GCA_049324355.1 Bacteroidota bacterium | reverse complement strand
CTTCTATGCGTTGAATGGTGCGCACGCTCACATGGCTTTTTTCAACCAACTCTTCCTGAGTAAAATTCTTTTCTTTACGTAAAGCGGTAAGTTTTCTTCCCAATTCCGGTTGTTGCATGACTATTCTATTACAGCACAATGTTACGGCAATAACGGACAGCAGCAGATTTGTGCATGAAATTTTTACCCGTCAATTACCCGTCATTTGAAGGAAACCGAACAAAAATCCTACTTTTTGTCACTAGATGGCTTCATGGCCATGTTGGCCGCCTTGCGAAACACATGTGTCAATGATATGGCAGGGTCCCTTTCGGTTAAATTTGGCGGGGGTGTGAGAAGAATGGCAGGAGGTTATTTGAGCTCGAAACGATAATCTAGCTTACGGCCTCTCTTCGCCGCTAAGAATGGTGGTTATTGCCGTAGATGTTTCCGGAAATGTTTGGAGATCACCTCACTTAACCAACCGCAAGAGGAGCCGCGTTTTTCGAATGAAAGATAAATGCAAAATCCCGCATCTGGCACTTGGATTGCGCACCCAGGCATGTAATTTTTTCGACCCTACGATGAGCACACACGTATAATGAGAAATATGACGATATATGACAACGCCATTCGCGATGAACTCAAGGAGTGGAAACGGGAAATGCAGCGTAAACCTTCATTTACAAACCGGCTTGCAAAAAAATTACAAATGCGCATCAACCGCGCCATTCCTGAAAAAGTGCATGAGGCCATTACCACCGCCATCAAACAGATGACGCGAGTGGTGTGCTTCGGAGCAGAGTTTACTGCCCCCACCCCTATGCGCGACGGAACATTGGAGGAACGCGAGCACAAAGTGAATGAAAGAATAAAGTTTTACGCCAAAACGGCTGCAGCCGAAGGCGCCATCACCGGTGCCGGAGGAATTTTGCTGGGCCTTGCCGATTTTCCCCTATGGCTCACCTTAAAAATGAAAATGTTGTTCGAAATAGCCGCCTTGTACGGCTTTGATGTAAGCCATTATAAAGAACGCATCTACCTGCTTTATATATTTGAAATAACATTTTCCAGCCAGGTTCATCGAAACAAGATTTTTGCTATTGTCGACAATTGGGATGATTACCAGGCACAGATGCCTGATGACATCAATCAATTTGACTGGCGGAGCTTCCAGCAGGAATACAGAGATTATATCGACATTGCCAAACTCCTGCAACTGGTGCCGGGAATTGGGGCCGCAGTTGGTGCTCTGGTGAATCACACACTTACTAACAAACTTGGCAAAGCAGCCATGAACGCTTATCGCCTGCGCCACTTCAAATTACCTTCTCACTTGCCTTCGAGCAGATGAAGAAAGAAATTCAAACCTATGATATTTTGAACCTTGCTCTTCGGCCCTCTTCATTTCCATGTATCGATCTTACGTTCGTCTAAAAACACCTTCGATTCTGTTTTATCTGCGAGCGAAAAATAAATTATTGTAGACCTCCTAAACATCGGCTTATCTATATTCAGTATGTAGCTATAAATATTAATCATCAGGAAGTCGCCATGGGGGCTCCACCTGAAATCGGCAACACTCCTCTTCCTCTTTCCCTCATAGATCAATTCTTCTTCCCCGGTCGCCATGTTCTTCGTATAGATTGAATATTCTTTTATATAAGCCACTATGTTATTGTCAATCGGCGACCATATAAAATTACTTGCCTTGTCGATATAAGTGGTATCTTTTGTAGTTAGCTCGTACGCAAAGGCCCTTATGCGATTTCCGAACTGCTCTGCAATTATTACCTTCTTGGCGTCAGGGCTCCACACCGTTTCAGGCAAAGGTATACCTCTCGCATTTCCAACAACGATAGTATCGGGAAGCGCCGTCTTTGTATAACGGTTGTAAAATGTATACTTAAAGTTATAACTTTCATCGGCACAGTTATCGTTATAGGTTTTTAGAAGCAGCAGGCTGTCGTTGGGGGCAAGTTTGAAGTTAACCGGGGTATTCGGTGGTGCGGTGTAAACAGTGTCGACAATGACGCCAGTGGTATCGACGGCTACAAGTTGATAATCAACGCAACTATCGGTCTGTGCCAACTGTACCAACAATATTTCGGGCTTAACCTTTGCCCACTGGGCATACCGGTAAGTAACCCTTTCGTCGCCGGGCAGTTGAAGCGTTTTTTGCCGGCCCTCAATTTCCAGATGCACGCGTCGGGCCGGATGCGTGTATGTTTGCCAGCCGCCAAGGTCAGGCTTGAACTCTTTTTCACCACATCCGAGCAGTAACAATAAAAGCGAAGAGCGTATGATCCTTTTCATGTT
>JBMOKS010000679.1:0-3611 GCA_049324355.1 Bacteroidota bacterium | reverse complement strand
AGAGTTTGTGATTTTTACCAATAATGGTAGCCTTGAGGTAGCCTTGTAGCGTGACAACAAAAGAAAGTCTATATTGTTTGACACAATGCTGGTTGAAAAATAACGAATTAAAAAAAGTACTCCTTATGAAAAAAACTATTATTACCACGCTGGGATTACTGCTGATCCTGGTACTATCATCTTCCAAGTCAAATCAAATCCAAGAACCCCGCGCAACTCCGATGGTGAGTTGCGGGCCACCGGCCAATATCTACCTTGTAAAGGCAGGCACTGGAAAACCACTTTTTCCCGGCCAGCATAAATTGTTTCCCAACACTACGTACAAAGTATGGGGTGTGGGCGGTGTCAACGTTGCCTATATGTGCGTTTCGGTTGGCAGCGGCTACACCATCATGGGTTCGGGCTGTGAAGATTTCGCGCCCGGAGACGAAAGAATTATCGGCACGATCGTTACAGCTTCAACCATTCAGCCCGGCATAACCATCAATATCGGGTCGCATTGTTACGAAAGCAATGGCACCTGGACAAGCTGGACGGGCGGCTACAGCTACGCAGCCTATTAACCCAATATTTTAAAATTAACTTCAACCAGCATTCGTTTATATCTTTTAGTATGGCGCCTTCCATACCTTCGTATAGAAAAAAATTGTTCTTTCCGCCATTCCGGTCAGCGCATATGCATAGAATTAGAATTGGTCCCCACCTTTTTACTTTGCCCTCCCCTCGTTCTTCTTTTCACAGATTCTTCAACACCTCTTTATATCCTCTCCCCACCGGAATATTATTTCCCTCTATCTCTACCATTTCTGAATTAAATGATCTCACTTTCTGAACCGCAATAATGAACGACCGGTGTATTCTTTTAAAAAGCGAGTCGGGCAACATATCTTCAATTTCATGCGTGCTCATCTTTGTCAGGTATGAATTATCGTGCGTAACAATTTTTACATATTCCTTTTGACTTTCCACATATAAGATCTCGGAAAAGTAAATCTTAACTTTCTTGAGCTGTACGTTCACAAAGAGGTAGTTTTTTTCGACAGATAACGGTTCTGACTGGTTTTGTTTTTTTACTTTATTGACCGCCGTCAGAAACCGCTCAAACTCAAAAGGTTTCAGCAGGTAATCCACAACGTTTAGTTCATAGCCCTCGAGTGCGTATTCGTGATAGGCCGTGGTAATAATGACTGCGGGCGGACTCGTCAATGTTTTTAGGAAGGTTATCCCTTTTATCTCCGGAAGGTGAATATCTAAAAACATCATGTCGACGTGGTGGTCTCTGAGGTGCTCCATGGCATCGATAGCGTCTTCATACGATCCTTTCAATTCAAGAAAAGAAACACGTGAAATATACCCTTCAAGAACCTGCCTGGCCAGAGGTTCATCTTCAACAACGATACATGTTAGTTTAGACATGGCTTGAAAGGTTAATTTTTAACTCGGCCGTGAATATTGAATCCTTCTGTTCTGTCAGTAACACAAAATCACTATAAAGCAGATCGAGCCTGCGCTTGAGATTAGAAAGACCGATATTGTCTTTTGTTTCTTCATAATCGGTAGTGGCATTCCCGATCGGCACAGAATTTCTGACAACGAAGTGCAATTGGCGTTGTCTGACAACACACTTCACATCAACAAAGCGTTTTCCTCGTTTACTCCCCGTTATGGAAACACCATGCTTGAAGGCGTTTTCAACCAGCGGTATCAGCAAGAGCGGAGGCATCATTTCAGAAAGGTCTTCGATTTCATAGTTGAAATCAATTGCAACAGTCTCACTGTACCTTAATTTTTCCAGGTCGATGTAATCGATGAGGATTTTTATTTCTTTGTCTATGGTAACAAGCTCGCTGCTGGTTTCATAGAGCAGATACCGAAGTATCTTTGAAAGCCGCAGCACAGATTCCGATACCAGGTGCTGTTGATATTGCGATAGTGAATAAATGTTGTTCAGGGTATTGAACAGAAAGTGCGGATTGATTTGTGATTTTAAGAAAAGCAGTTCCGCCTGTTTTTTTTCCAAACGCACTTGTTGTCCTTCGTATTTCAATTGCGTGTAATCAAAAAACAATTTGCAGGCGGCAAATACAAGAAAAACGCCGGGAGTGAACCTGGCAACACCGCCAAAGGCTACTTCAAATGCGGGGTTAAAGGGATCGTAAACATTGATCCGTAGGCCAAGGCTCCGCCATGCGTATAACCCGGAAGCAAATACAACAAGATGAAGAACAATGCTTGATAGAATTGCAATGACTCGGTTGTTCTTTCTGGAGGTGACGAACGGCAAGGCATATTCAAAGTACAACAAGTTTGCTCCCACCACATAAATGACCTGCCAGACATTATTCAGCAGACTGACCGCAAACTCACCCGGTTTCGCTGCCAGGTCGTCGTGTATCCAGTGAATCAGGTAGCCCGCCGTAATAAATGAGTAAAGGAGCAGCCGATCTCTTGTGAATCGAACCGTCATATCAGTTTTTTTAGCAAAGTGAAAGGTACCAACAATCCCCGATTATTGATAGATCCCGCCAACGAACTACAACTCGCCGTAAACGAACCACTCTCAGCCGTCAACCGCCCCTCGCCTTCTGGTAACTTTCGCCGTGGTCCCTTGTCCTTGCGCTTATCAATCCTTGCTGCATGTTTGGCATTTTGAGACCTTTCATTCGTCATTGACTTGCCCAAGCTATTCATTGACACCTCGCCGTGGTTTATTGACCCTCACTCTTTCATTTGCCGGAAACCACTATCCTTGTCAGAAAATGTGAACGACCAAAGTTAAAATCGCAGGTTACCTCGCTGCGCCGAGGCGCATCGTGAAGCAGTGTTTTTTTGATCTTCGTGCCTTAATGACAGCACTCAACTCTAACCACGAAGCTGCGAAGCCCTGCGTAAACAGTTACTAAACTAAGTGATGCATATGCTCCAAGAAAAAGAAACCATTTCAATGCGCACCGCCGCATTCATTGCGGGTTTTCCGCTCATGTTGTTTACTGCTCCCTATGGTGAGTTCTATGTTTTCGGAAGGCTGGTCTACTACAGTGACGCCGCTCGCACTATGCAAAATCTTATTGATCACCCAAAACTTTTTATCTCCGGCATACTCGCCATGATGCTCACTTTTATGTATGACATTGTGTTGGCCTGGGCTTGTTATATTTTTCTCAAGCCCGTGAATGCGTCGTTAGCGTTGCTGGGTGCGTGGTTCAGACTCGTTTATACAGCGCTTGCGATAGTAGCGCTTTTTAATTTTTTATATGCTTTCCACCTGGCGAATTTGCCGGGTATCGATGAAGCCTATAAACAACAGCAAATATTTGAATTAGTGAACGCCCGCCGGTTCGGCATGGCGCTCGCATATCTTGTTTTTGGTTTTTATCTGATACTCAGCGGCATCATCATCCTCAAATCTACTTACATACCGAAAGTACTGGGTGCTCTCATTACACTTGCAGGCATGTCGTGGATTGTAATCAGTTTACAGCCATACCTTTTCAAAGCGTATGATATTTCCTGGATGATGTTCTTCTCTGTTGGCGAGTTATTTTTTGCGATATGGTTGCTGGTAAAGGGTACCAAAATAAAAGAATCTGACCTTTGATGGCTCCTCGCCT
>JBMOKS010000678.1:0-5939 GCA_049324355.1 Bacteroidota bacterium | reverse complement strand
GAAAGGTTGGTTCGATAAAGATAACCTTGGCATCGACCAGGGGCCGATCGTGATCCAGATCGAAAACTATAAGAATCAACTCATTTGGAATGTGATGAAAAAAAATCCCTATATCCGTGCCGGTCTAAAGAAAGCCGGATTTAAGGGCGGTTGGCTCGAACAACCATAAACTCTTCCGCGCTGTTGAACGAAACCTAGCGATATGAGGCGACTGGCAGTAACAATTTTGATCTTACTCGGCGCAGCAAGCCTATGCGCTCAAAGTGTTGTCGAGATCAACGATCAGGTTAATGAGCGCAACTTCATGCCCGTTGGGCTTTTGTTGTACGTCGATACAACCAATACACTGTCCTTCGAGCAAATATCGTCGCCCACACTAGCCGCGAAGTTCCGGAAATATCCAAATTATCAGAATAAAGATTTCAGAACCGGTATTTCGTATTGGATCAGGTTACCGATACGACATACTACTACAACGGGAAAGGTATGGTTACTGGAATTTTATGATCAGACCATCGATCACATCGAAGCCTACATCCCACAAGAAGATGGAACCTACAACATGATTGTGATGGGAGACCACCAGGCGTTTGGGCAGCGACAGTTCAATCATAAGAACTTTGAGGTGGTGCTCCACATGAAGTCTGATAACCTTCGATACTACTATTTTAAGGTTAGCTCCCATGAATTCGCAGATCTTCGGGTAGCATTCAGGTCGGTGAACCGCTTCATTTCTTATGCGTTGAATGAATATTTTTTGTTCGGAACTTTTTACGGGATGGTCATTATCATCAGCCTGTACAACCTGCTTGTCTACTTGGCCATCCGTGAGATCAAGAACCTCTATTACATCGTTTACATTATCAGTGTTGCCGCATATGCGATGAGCCTCGATGGTATCGGCTTCCAATACCTATGGCCTTCGCATCCGGAATGGAATGACTACGCCGTCGGTGTCACGTTGTACTCGGTCATTTTGTGGGCCTTGGTTTTCACGCGAAGATTTTTACGAACAAAGGCCATAGCTCCCAAACTGGATAAGACCTTACGATTGGTGATTATTGCGCGCACTATTCTTTTTCTGGTTGAGCTTTTTTTCTTTCCTCAGTTGCTGCCTTACCGTAATGCTGATATTATTCCGCTGTCATTGATATTTTTTATTGGCATCACGGTTTGGCGAGGCGGCTACCGGCCTGCGCGCTTTTTTGTGATCGCCTATGGCATCCTATTCACCGGATTTTTCCTTCGAACCTTGGTGTACTTCGATGTTCTCAGATTCACCACGCTGTCGCATTACAGTCTTCACATTAGCTTCGTTCTGGAAATGCTGTTCCTTACGTTCGCGCTAGGCGACAGGATCAGGATCTTGAAAAATATGCGCGACCGGGCCTTGAAGCGAATCATCCGCCAGCATGAGATCAACATGACCCTGAAAGATAAAGTGAACCGCGAATTGGAGCAAAAGGTGCAGGAGCGTACGTTGGAACTCAACCTGAAGAACACCGAACTGGAAGAGACAAATCATAAATTGGAATTGCAATCGAACAAGATCAATCAGATCAATTCCATGCTCGACCTCGACAATTGGAAGCTGAAGAATAGCATAAAGGAAGTGCTCAACGAACGGCTGATGGAAAAAGCAATGGATTACAAGCAATTCAAGACCTTGTATCCGGAAGCCCTCTCGTGTTATCGGTTTCTGGAGAATTTAAAATGGGAAAGGGATTTTCATTGCCGTAAGTGCGGTAATGAAAAATTTTTTGACGGAACCCAGAAATTTGCCCGCCGGTGCACGAGATGCGGCTACAACGAATCGATAACTGCCTTCACTATCTTTCATAGCGTCAAATTTCCTATTGAAAAGGCCTTCTATATCGCATATCTGACCGTTACGGGGAAAAAGGACTATACCCTCGAGACCCTCGCTGAACAACTGGAACTGCGGGTGAATACGGTGTGGAGTTTTAAACACAAGGTTACTGAACGTATCAGGGAATTGGAAAAAAAGGGAAAAAGACCTACTGCCTCACGTTGGGAGGAGGTCATTTTATTCTTTGAAAACCCAACCCGGGCGGCTGATCAGAAGGCACCCCTTTCCGAAAAAAGAGCGAGCTAAAAAATGGTTGTTTTTTTACCGCCAACGGGAGGCTGTGCATTTTCAAACAACTGCTGAAAATCGTTTGAAATCAATGTTTTTTTTGCGGAAAAACTCATCCTCGTAAACCTGCTCAGGAATGATTTTTTAAGCTATTTTCTTTTTAAAAAATCCCTTCAGGCCTTAACTGTCTTATAACTTAATCTGCCGATGCCCAAGATGGGATTGATTAAACTTTGGCCAAAAACCTTATGTGGAGAACATTTATCAACCTGATTTTCTTGCTGTTGCCCATCACCGCAATAGCGCAAACCCGAACCATCACTGGCCGGGTAACATCTTTAGATGACAGCCAGCCACTTCCCGGGGTCAATATTGTTGTACAGGGAACCTCCAATGGCACTGTCACCGATGTTAATGGTAACTATTCAATTGTTTTGGCGCCCAACGAACGTTTACTGATCTTCTCGTTCGTTGGATACGAGACACAAACCATCGCGATTGACCAGCAAACCAATATTGATATTGTACTCGCGCCCGACGCCAAAACCCTGGATGAGGTTGTGGTTGTAGGATATGGAGTACAAAAGAAAACCGATGTAACGGGTGCTACGGCCACCGTAAAAGGCGAAGAATTACTCAGACAGCCGGTGCTCACGGCTACACAAGCAATGCAGGGGAAAGTAGCAGGAGTACAGATCATCAGCAGTGGTCAACCTGGCACATCTCCCCAAATCCGGGTGAGAGGCGTGAGCACTGCATTGAGCGGAACCACTTCTTTGTATGTTGTGGATGGTGTGCTTACCGACGACATCTCTAACATCAACACCGCCGACATTGTAGAGATGAACGTGCTGAAAGACGCTTCGGCCGCAGCGATCTACGGCTCGCGCGGAGCTAACGGCGTGATCATCATCACAACTAAAAAAGGCGATGCTGGAAAGTTGAAGGTAGGTTACAACAATAACATCGGCATTCGCCAGGCAGCCAACCTGGTGGAGATGGCCAACAGTGCCGAGTACAGCAATTACGTGCAGGCAGCAACCGGACAAATCCCCCCAGCTTCTTCATATAACACCGATTGGTATAAAACAATTTTGAGAAATGCTTTCGAACAAAGCCATAATATTTCTCTCTCGGGTGGCACCGACAAGCTCATTCACTTTTTAAATGTTGGCTACTTAGATGACCAGGGTATCGTGATCGACAATTCTTTTAAACGTTTAACGATACGTCTCAACAATGAATACACCATTCGCGACAACCTAAAATTCGGATTGTTGTCGTCTTACGGCAACAGCATCAATCAAAACGGGTTTGGCAACATCGATATTGATGCCTATGGCAACATCGGTTCGGTTTACAACAATGCCTACCGAGCAGCACCGATTATTCCTGACATCATCGATGGTCGCTACGGCAACACTTCGGGATATCAGAATGTTGGCAACGCGCTGCTCGACATCAAGAACAACGACATCAAAGTAAAGGAGAATCGTATTCAAGCTTCCAGTTTTCTGGAATTCAAGCCCATCCCGTGGATCACGTTGAGAACCTCTATTGGTGGAGACATGAGAAGTTCATTGAACCGTGGCTACTATTATCAATTCAATGCCGATGAGAATACTTTCCTGGTGTCCGGGGGCAACCAATACCGGTCCCAAAGCAGTCTGGCCGTAAAGGAAACGGAATCTTTCCGTTGGGTATGGGACAATACCGCCACGATTTCCAAACAATTCGGCGAGCATAATATAACTTTTTTGGTTGGGGCTACAGCCGAAAAGTATGACCAGCACTGGTTCTCTGCCAATCGTGATGATGTGCCCGCGGATCCAAGCCTGTGGTATATCACGGTTGGTGATGCCAACACTTCGCAAAATGATGGAAAAGGAGATGCCTGGGCCAGAAACTCTTACCTCGGTCGGCTAAACTACAGCCTGGGCGGGAAATATTTGCTCACCGCCACCATCCGCAGTGATGGAAGCTCGAGACTGCCTGGAAAAAATCGATGGCAACAGTTCCCCTCGTTTGGCGTGGGATGGGTTGCCAGCCGCGAAAGTTTTATGCAAAACCAGGAGTTGTTTGATCTCCTGAAACTAAGAGCCTCATACGGAAAGGTTGGTAACGATCAAATCCCAACCGATGCTTTTACACAGACCGTGGCCTTGAACAAACCTTATGCATTCAACGGAAGCGTGAGTGCGGCAACCAACGGTGCGCAGATCAACCAGATCATCGATCCGAACATAACCTGGGAGATTACAGAGGAATATGATCTGGCTATAGAGTTTGAGATGCTTCAATCCAAACTTACGGGTGAGGTGAACTTTTATGATAAGAAAGTGAAGAACGCACTGATCCGTGTGCCCATCCCTAGAACAGTGGGTGACATTGATGGGGTAATCGTGACCAACGCAGCCTCTGTTAAAAACCGAGGTGTTGAAGTTTTATTGAATTGGAAAAATAAGGTAAGCGACAACTTCTCCTACAGCATTGGTGGCAACGCCACTTTCAATCAGAATAATGTAATAGCATTAAACGGGGGCCAGGCCATTTGGGGTGGTTCAATCGGTGCAGCACAAGGATATACAACTTACACCGACAACGGGCAAGCCATTGGAAGCTTTTATGTGCTCAAGGTATTGGGAGTTTTTAATTCCGATGCCGAAGTGAATGCATACACCGATGCCGACGGCAACAAGATCCAGCCCACAGCCAAAGCTGGTATGTACAAATACCTAGACAAAAATAACGACGGCAAGATCGATGACAACGATCGCGAATTCGCCGGGTCGTATCAGCCGGTGGCATACTTCGGCCTCAATCTCGGTGCGAATTACAAACGTTGGGACTTTGCGCTTTCTCTTTACGGCAACGCTGGCAACGAAGTGTACAACGGAAAAAAAGCCGTGCGGGTAGAAGGGAAAGACAATGTCGAGCGCGACATGGTGTATGAACGCTGGACCTCGGGAAACCAGACGCAATCGCAGCCCGCGGCCAACGTCGGCAACCTGCCAGCTTCGGACTATTTTGTCGAGCCCGGATCATTCATTCGGATCAACAACCTCACGATAGGTTATACTTTTTCTCCATCGTTCTTGCAGAAACTGCGGATGGATGCGCTGAGGGTGTATGCTACTTCGCAGAACCTGTTCACCTTGAAGAAATACAGTGGTTTTACGGCCGAGTTACCCGGAGATCCGCTCAACTCGGGAATTGAACTCAGTGCTTACCCTACAACAAGAACAATTGCTGTTGGCCTCAGTGTCAGTTTCTAAAATTGTATGACGACAAAAAGAATTGATATGAAACTCAGAGCGTACAAAAAATATTATTTCATCGCCCTATTCTGCCTGATCGCGTTTTCCTGCAGCGACAATTTTTTAGATGTGCCGGTTCAGGGAGGCTCAACCACTGCGTCCGACCCCAATCTTGCGGCTAAACTCGTGACTGGCGTGTACCATAGTCTGCTCCAAGGCGATTCATGGGGCAATGGCGATGTGCACGGTTTTGCTTTTATTTCGGTTACCAGTATCATTTCAGATGACGCCGATAAGGGAAGCACGGCCAGCGATCAGGCTGTGCCCGTGGGCGACATTGATAATTTCACGCTAACTCCAACAAATAAATTTTGTGAAACGTTGTGGAGCGGTCATTACAACAGCATTGGAGCTGCCAATCAAGCGCTGGCTGCACTCGACAAAGCATCGATCGACGAAGCGCTGAAAAACCAACTGGCGGGAGAAGTCCGTTTTTTAAGAGCTTACCTGTATTTTAATCTCGTGCGCATGTATGGTGGTGTTCCTCTGGTGTTGCGGGTGCCGCTGGATGCCAATGATGCTAA
>JBMOKS010000677.1:0-5948 GCA_049324355.1 Bacteroidota bacterium | reverse complement strand
GGTTTTGTACGCGGAATGGACAAACTTGGCGACTACCTTTTTATTGGACTGTCTCAACTGCGAAAAACATCGGCGGCATTCCACGATCTCCCCATCGCAGCAAAATCAATTTTTTGCGGCGTGGTGATCTTACACTTACCTACCGCCAAAATCGCAGGCCACGTTAAATATGAAAATAATGTGGAGGAAATTTATGACGTAAGAGTGATGCCCGGACTCCGACGACCAGGTTTATTGAGCCCCGAAAAACTCGAACATCGTTTGGCCCTCACCACACCCCATGAAGATTACTGGGCCGTATTAAAAAAAGAGCCTGATGACGAAAGAAGAAATGATCCAAACCCTTAAGCAGGAGATCGCCCGCGAAACCGGACTACCAGTAGCCGAAATCGACGACACTGCCGACTTTCTATCACTGGGACTCGACTCCGTAAGCTGCGTATTTGTGCTGGATAAGCTTGAAAAAAAAATACAAATAGAATTGAATCCCATTTTTTTTTGGGATTATCCTACCGTTGCCTCGCTGTCTGAACATCTTGTGAACCTGAAGGCGAATGAATAAGCCATTGCTTTGGAAACCGTTTGACCCCGAGTACGTCCGCGACCCTTATCAGATGTACCGAATACTCCGCGAGCAAGACCCTGTTCACCTGGCGCAGACCAAAGAATTCATTATTACCAAGTATGATGATGTTAAAGAGATTTTAAAAAGCCCGTCCTTTCAAAGTGGCAATCGCCTGGAATGGCTTAAACGCGGCATTCAATATTTTGAAAACAAGGAAGAAGACTTCAAGGCTATCTACAGCGCTATGAATTCTTTTATCCTAATGCTGAACGCACCCGGCCACACACGCATCAGAAATTTTGTGAGCAAAGCCTGGAACGACCGGGAAGTAGATGACATCATCAAAAAAAACATCGCTAAGCTGCTAGCCAAGTTGCCCGGAAAGCAAATAGATATCGTCGACGATTACGCACAACCGCTGCCGGTGTTAACCATTTCAGACATACTGGGCATACCAACGTCGGATTACAATTATCTGAAAGACCTGGGCATCACAATGACCAAGACGTTAGATCTGTATGTATCGCTGAAGGACATGGTGCAGATGAATGACGCGGCCCGTAAATTTATCGACTTCTTTTCCGAACAGGTAAGACTAAAGTCCGACAAGCCTGATGAAGGATTGTTGAGCAAGCTAATGCGAAAAAATAAAGCCGATGGATTTGGTTTAACCGAACAGGAAATTATTTCGATCAGCATCTTTCTCTTTATTGCCGGAGAAGAAACTTCTGCCAGCCTGATCAGCGGCACGATATACCATCTGCTCAGGCATCCTTACCAGTTAGATCTGCTTCGGCAGCAGCCCGAATTGAGCGCATCGACAATCGAAGAGGTGCTGCGATTTGACCCGATCGTTCAGCTACTCGGCAGGATCGCCAAAGAGGACTACAAGATCAGGAGCAAAACTATTCCAGCCGGCTCTACCGTAACGCTCGTGGTCGGTTCTGCCAACCGCGATGAAACTGTTTTTGACCAGGCCGACAATTTCGTCATCGCACGTCAACCCAACCGGCACCTGGCTTTCGGCACTGGTGTTCATTTCTGTTTGGGCGACTGGCTGGGAAGAAGGCAAGGCCAATTGGGGGTCCAATCTTTTCTGCAACAATATCCGCATCTTACGCTGGTCGACCAGGAAATAAGCTGGTACAAAAATCTCGCGATACGAAGTCTTCAATCGCTGCGCGTAAATTTGTGAAAGCAGTGCCGGCAGCCGTAACACCATAACCAAGACGTCATTATTCTATCATTTATTCTCCATTTTGTATCAGGTGAATCAAGCACCTCTTCAACGCGTTTAGTTTTTCCAAAAACCCATTAAGGGTAGCGGAATACATTCAGCGTCCATTACAGTGAGATTGCACATCGTCAACCTTACCCTTGCGACACCGTTGGACGTTGCAACATAGTTCCCCGAAGGTTGATTTGAATTCACCAGCTTACAAACCTAAACCAATATGAATAGTCTAAACCAATTTACGCGCGGGATAATATCCTGTTTTCAACTTAAGGCCTGGATGATTCTAACGATGATGCTCTTGGCGTCTGCAAAACTTAGCGCCCAAACAGTTACTTCACTTTCTGCACTCCAGAATGCCATTGACAATGCCAGTGCAGGCGCTGTCATTACTTTGGCAAACGGAACCTACACAACTTCCGCCGACATTGTCATCACGAAACAAGGTACAGCCACCGCGCCGATAACTATTCAGGCACAATCCATTGGCGGCGTAACGATCAACGGCACGGCTGGGTTTAGCGTGAACAGTCCGGCAGCTTATATTGTTATTAAGGGATTCCGGTTCGCACACAGTGCCTCGCAAGCCACTATGGCCAGCGGTACACACCACTGCCGGTGGACCCGCAACTTCTTTGACACGCCGGGCAGTGGCGAATATTTGCAACTCAACGGTAACGATCATGAGATCGACTATAATACTTTTCAAAACAAAGAAGATCCCGGCAAATTCATCACTGTGAGAGGCACCGGCTCGCAGATCGCACAAGGACTTTGGATTCATCACAATTATTTTAAAACACATCTGCCCGGCGGCGGAAATGGCAACGAGTCCATTCAGTTTGGCCTGAGCGGTTACAGTTTATCCAACAGCAACAGTGTATTGGAGTTTAATTTGTTCGAAGATTGTGACGGAGAGAATGAAGGCATATCGGTAAAAGCATCACAGGTAACGTTGCGTTATAACACGTTCCGCAACAACCCGGCGCAGTTCACGCTGCGGCATGGAAACCGTTGCCAGGTTTATGGCAATTATTTCGTGAACACACCGGGCCTACGCATTTTCGGCGACGATCACAAAATATTCAGCAATCACTTTGAAAACTGTAACATTGCGCTCGACATCGGCAATGGCGACGGCGAAGTTGCCGATGGTGCGCCCCTCACATCACATGATCGACCCGATCGCGTGCTGATCGCCTTCAATACGTTGGTCAACAACACTTCCAATTTCCATCAGGGTGGACGCACCAACGGACTGGGTGCTTCGTTCATTACGGTTGCTAACAACATTGTACAGGCCGGCGGGGCAGCTGCCGACATTGCCGGACCTTATACCAATGCTACCTGGTCGGGTAATATCATCTGGAATACCAGTGGCGGCGACATGCCTTCTTCCGGCTACACGAATGTCAATCCACTCATAGCACCGAATGCGGCAGGAACCTATCATCTCCAATCAGGTAGTCCCGCAATAGGCGCAGCCACAGGGTCTTATCCGTCTGTTACTGTCGACATGGATGGTCAGGCCCGCATCTCACCGCTGGATGTCGGCGCCGACGAAGTCTCCAGCGCGACGGTAACGGCCACGATCCTGACAGCGTCTATGGTCGGACAAAACGGCTCGAACGTTTCAGCGCCAGCTGCTCCGGGTTCCTTGGGAGCTTCCACCGTGTCTGACAGCCAGATCAACCTGAGTTGGACCGATAATTCGACCAATGAATCTAATTTCAGAATAGAACGCTCCACCAACGGAGGCGCCTCCTGGTCTTTTCTGACAGATGTGAATGCCAACACAACTACTTTTTCCAACACGGGCCTTTCTGCGGCCACCACCTATCACTACAGAGTGCGGGCAGAAAATTCGGGTGGCAATTCAAGTTTTTCAAATGTCGCCAGTGCAACAACTTTAGGCGGAGGAACACTTCAGAATGTGGCGTTGAACAAAACCGTTACCGCTTCGGGAAGTGACACAAACATTCCCGCCAATGCAGTCGACGGAAATACAACAACGCGGTGGTCGGCGAGCCCGATGCCACAATGGCTTGAAGTTGATTTAGGCGGTTTATATGACGTCAGTAAAACGGAAGTCGTTTCATATCTGGACAGGGCTTATCAATTTGTTGTCGAATCAAAAACTACATCTGGCGGATCCTACACCCAGATCGTCAACCGGGGTGCAAATACAACACCGGGTAGTATTGCATCGCCCATCACAGATAATTTTACCGCAACTACGGCGCGCTATGTGCGGATCAGTATAAGCGGGGCTTCCGGTTATACCGGCACTTGGGCCAGCTTGATCGAGTTCAGGGTATTTGGTGTGCCCACTCCTGCGCTCCAGAATGTTGCATTGAATAAACCTGTTACAGCTTCCGGTAGTGACACCAACGTGCCCTCAAACGCAATAGATGGCAACAACTTAACCCGTTGGTCGGCAAGTCCTATGCCGCAATGGCTGGAAGTGGACCTCGGTGGTCTGTTTGACATCAGCAAAACCGAAGTGATTTGTTATCAGGACCGCGCCTATCAATTCGTTGTTGAATCTAAAACGACATCGGGAGGTTCCTATACTCAGGTCGTGAACCGCAGCGCGAACATCACACCCGGCACCATCGCCGCGCCGATCGCCAATACCTTTTCTCCCATTGCCGCGCGTTACGTGCGGATCAGTGTAAATGGGGCCTCGGGTTATACCGGAACATGGGCCAGCCTCATCGAATTCCGTGTATACGGTGTTGCCAGTGGCAGCGGCCGGATCACCACACGCGAAAGGGCCTTTGATGAAGAAAGGAACGAAACGACATCAGACAACCTGATGGTAGGCTACCCGAATCCCGCTTCAGAAAAAGTATCGATCAACTACACTGTGAAGCGCGATGGTAACGTGCAGTTAACGTTGTATAATTCAGCCCAACAGCAATCGTTTAAAATTATCGATGAATTTAAAAATGCTGGAATGCATCAATGCGAAGTTAATCTGACCGCATTGTCAAAAGGAATTTATTTTATACGACTGACTCAGAGTGGTCAGTCCAGTATAAGAAAATTGATCAAGCAGTAAACCTCAATTCCTTAAAATTAGGATGATCACGGGACCCGCCTCGTGATCTTTTTCTTTCAAGGCGATATTCTTGCTCCTTTAAAATAGTAAACACGAATCTGACTACCATTGCCGGAATTTCCAATGTAAACCATCTTTGAAGCGGGCCAGATCGCTTCCCGTCGGTTCTGTTTGATGCGCTCATTTTCAACCAGTGTGATCACCCCGATCGCTTTTTCGCCTTCATCCTGTTCGTGAATGGACTCCAGAAAATCGCGGGTCATCACCACCAGCTTGGAGGTGAGTCCTGGAATTCGGTATTCAGGTATCAACATGCAACGGAACGCATAGAAATAATTCCTCAATTGTTTGATATAGGCTTTAAATGCTGTTGACACGCCTATCGCGCTGCCGCTTTCGTTCCGAACAACATAAACCAACTGGTGCGCGCGCAAATCAATCTGATCTTGGCTCAGAACGCCGTACAGCTTCCAGAGCCCGATCACATCTTCAGGCACTCCGTTATTTTTCCATACATTTTCAAAGTTCAGCCTTTGATTACCTTGGATGTTCATGAAAGAAAGGTAATAAAAAGTAATTTACGAACATCGAGTCCTTATGGTATGCCTCACAGCCTGTCGCATAATAGCTTGGTCGTTTTTTGTTATACTTCTATGCCAACTTTGAAACGTTCCTGTTATAGCGCAATCAGGGTTGGGATTCAACGCTTTTGATCCTGGTCAACAATAACCTTTTTTGAATGACTACCAGTCGTTGTTGTGATCCTTACAACATAAAGTCCCGAAGAAAGAATTCCTCTTAAGTCTAACGTCAGTTCGCCAAGCGACAAGTAGGGATAATCTTGCTCATAAACGATTTGTCCGGTTGTACCTTCAACCACACTAAGCTTACACATTTGACTTCTATCGTATCCGGGTTTTTCTTTGTCCATGAAGCTCACGGTAAATCTTCCATCATTAGGCACAGAATATATTGTATATTCTGACTCCATGGCGCTTGATGCACGCCCGTTGGGGTCTTGATCTGAAATCCGCAACATTACATCATGATTGTTATTGAGTTGTTCTCTGGCATTAGGAAGCGTA
>JBMOKS010000676.1:0-5971 GCA_049324355.1 Bacteroidota bacterium | reverse complement strand
TAGGTACCCAGTTTAGTTCGTTTTCCGATCTTTGAATGATGTTGAATCATAGTGAAATCTTCAATCACTACTCCACTCTCTATTTCCACAAAGTCTTCAATGATGCAAAATCTTCCGATTATCGCGTCACTTGCAATTTTTGCATGGGGGGAAATGATCGAATGATTCATACGCATCGTTGGGACTAGCTTTTCCTAAGTAATTTACCTTCTTTGATAAAGTTTGCCAAATAGCTATGGCTTCGAACCCGTGGCATTACCAAAAGAGATTCCCGCTAAACTGGGAAGTTTATCACCATCAAAGATTAGCCAAAAATGTACCTTTATCAACGTAACTGGATCTATTCTCGATGCGAGTCATTTCTGTTTTCCTCTTATTTTTAGCGATCGGCTGTAGCAAACCTGAAGAGGACGCATTCCTCGCGCCTTCAGAAATGGTGAAAGTCAACATCTGGAACGGTTGGACATCGGTCGAGACAAGTTATACAGCTGATGGTCAATTCCTTCGAATTAGGGCTAGTGACGACCGACCGGCCCTTCACTGCAGCGTTGGATTTTTATATCGACAAAACCAAGTTGGCGGCTAATACTACAATCGAGTTGTCCAATGGCAATCCTCCAGCCTCGAATGACGCCAAACCGATAGCAGGAAGTTACATTTTTTGGAATCACAATAGTGATGACCCCGCACCAAGACTACTTTATCTATTCAAGGGGTACGATCCAAATTTTATACCTGAGTAACAATTTGCTAAGTGCTTCGTTTTCCGCCTCTGCTTCGAACAACTTATACACAAGCGACCTAAAAGGCACCCTAAACAGCGTCCCTTTGGTCGCCATCAAGGTCACCGGAAAGTAGAGTTCCCAAAGAATTACGGAAAGCGCCAGTTAGTCGTCAAGCCCTCCACCCCACACATTGTGACGCAGCTGCCAGTTACCCTGAGCGTTTTTACCCCAGAGATGTGGTGATCTGAATTTGTCAGCTAGCTTAATCTTGAAAAACTCAGGATCCATCTCGATATAACTCATGATCTCGTTGAAGTACTTGTCGGGAAATTCTCCGTCAAATCGCTTAACCAGGGCTACACCTTCGTCTCTGGTTACGTGCAAATTCCGAATTTCCTGAGAGGCGTCATAAGTTGCCCTGCCAATACCGAACTTAATGTACGTGGTATAATAATGCAGGTCATCTATCTTATCGTCGATGCTATTGTATTTGCTATAAGTTCCTTGGGTTCGGAATGGCCGAGCCTTAAATCCGGTATTTTCTACCGCGTAATAGTATACTTCTTGGGGTGTCCACTTCAAATAATATCCGAGGTAGTGAACCTCAATTTTCTTTCCCTTCAATTCTTCCTCGGGAATGGGCAAAAATGACAATAGATCAGCTTCTTTAATTCCATACTTTTCTTTCAACTCCCGCACTGAAACACCTCCGAGGTAGACTTCATCCAAGCTCTTATAGCTAAAATAAGACTTGTCTCTGAGTGACGTTTCGTTGTCAGCAATTGGATTACCATACTCAGCTTCATTCTCTCCATAAAATATAAGCGGGATATCGAATTTTGCTGCAATCTTGGGTGCTAAATTCTTTTGCCCAAGTATAAACGTTTGGAAGGGGTGGAAGAGGTTTTCGATCGAAAGCTTAGTGAGAAGTTTCATTACCTTCCCATTACGATAGAAGCTGATATTATCAAATCCAGAATCCAACCAATTAATCCAGTTTTGACGACCGTAGTCTGTGTAAAGGATCGGAGGCCAGGTTACGGTCAGAGGGTTCATACCGTATTTATATTTAAGGATGTGCGCCTGATACGCGCTATCCTTGCCACCGCTGCCTGGGACTAGACAGTCGTAATGACCATCATTACGTCTGTATTTGTCAAGCAATTTCAATAGTTCTGTTTCGCGGGTCGCCCAGTCAATCTTATTTTTTACTTCCGCCGTTCTGCATGCGTCACATATCCCATCCTCTGCAATTTTCAGCGTAGTCTTCTTACTATCAATCGTGTGTCTAAATTCGACGGCGGAAGCCGGTCGCTGGTTGGACATCACACATTTTCTGCAAAAGGATACTTCCTGCGGTAGACCGTAATAGGCTTCTAAATTTCTATTTTTCATTAGGAATAAGTTTGAAAAGTCTCGCCCATTCTTTGTACATCCCCACGCCCAATTCGCCACTCTTCTCCGGATGGAACTGCGTGGCAAATATATTAGGTTTTTTTACAACGGCGGAGCAATATTCAATGCCGTCATAGTTGGTAAATGAAAGTACATTCTCGACGTTTTCCGGCTGGACATAGTAAGAATGAACAAAATAGACATATGTATTCTGCTGAACGTTTTGAAGGGGTGTGTTTACCCAGTTGTTGCTCGGGTGATAGATGTGGTTCCATCCAATTTGCGGAATCTTAACTTTGCTATTGAGGACAGTGAAGCTTGGAAATTTCTTGATCACACCCGTGATCAAATTAAGTCCAGGTGAACTTCCAAACTCTTCACTTTCAGTGAATAAAAGTTGCTGACCAAGACATACACCAAACAACGGCTTACCAGCAGCAACCGAATCTTTTATCGGATCGATCAAATCAAGTGATTTCAAGTTTCTCATCGCTTCCGCAAATGCACCCACGCCCGGAAGAATAATAGCATCCGCATTTTGCACGTCTTTTTTTTCAGAAGAAATTTTACAATTTAATCCAACTTTATCGCAAGCTTGTTTTACACTGAAGAGATTACCAAGTTGATAATCAAGAATTACAACATCTTTATTCATAGTGCTGGTCGGCATGAAATGCCATTTTGTAATAAATATGTTTTTAAATCACCCAAGGTGATCGTATTGAACTTATGAAACGCTCTCTTTTGCTTGAGAAATTCTACATTCCCCTCCGACGAGGTGGCGGCCGACGCATCATGTCGCATTAGGAAGTGATAATGCAAAACTGACGCTATTGTAACAGCATCACAATTACCCTCATTTATCACATCAAAAATATGTTCGCGCTTACCCGCACCGCCATGAGCTATCACAGGAATGGTCACTGCCTCGGAAACTCTCTTTACAAGATTGACGTCAAAACCTTCGCCCGTACCCTCCATATCGACCGAGGTAATAACAATTTCACCCGCCCCCAGTTTATTTACTTTTTCTGCCCATTCTATGGCATCAATACCAGTGTGTTCTCGCCCGTTGTCAGTATATGCCAGGTAACGCCCATCGGTTTGGCGGATGGCTTCAATGGCTACTACGATTGTAGATGAACCAAACTTTAACGCTGCTTCAGTTATCATATTCGGATCCTTGATAGCAGCTGTGTTTATGCATACTTTATCCGCCCCAGCACGTAACACCATCTTGATATCTTCGAGCGTGCGCAACCCCCCTCCTACGGTTAGGGGAATGAAAATTTTTCTAGCTGTTTCACTGATGATCGAATGCAAGCTATTGCGCTCGTACAAACTCGCCACAACATCCATGAAAATAAGTTCATCTGCCCCGCTCTGGTAATAGTATTCCGCAAACTCCGAAGGTCTACCCATTACTCGCAACCCTTCAAGGTGAATCCCCTTCACTACATTTGGTCCCTTGATGTCAAGACGCGGAATAATTCTAATCGTTTTACTCATACAACTAACTTTAGTAATTCTAGCGATTCCTTGACCATAAACCCTTCTCCACAACCATCTCCGCCACCAGCCAATCAAAGTGATTATCAATATCGATTGAGTGAATATCGTCCATTAAGTATTTCACGTTTCGTTCAAAATCGCTAAATTTTTTTTGGGTCACGGAAGGTACGCTGATGACATAGACTGAACCATTATATGCATATACTTTGGGGCAATCTTGTCTTCTCACGAATGAAGACCTTTTTGACAAAAAGAGGAATCCGCCATTCTCCTCGAACAAAGAGAAGTAAGGGTTTTCGTGACACTCTCTGACAGAAACGACCATGTCGGGCGTTTCGCGCTCGAATATCCCTATCATCTCTCCAACCTGTTGACTGGTTCGAAACGGGCTGGTTGGCTGGAGTAACACAACGCCTTGATATCTTTTTCCTCTTTGCAAATAGTACTCCAGCGCATGCCTAATCACGTCCTGGCTACCTGAGGTATCGGCCGCTAGCTCTGCAGGTCTCACAAACGGAACATGAAGCCCGTATTTTTCAGCCACTTCGATAATATCTTGACTATCGCTTGACAGACAGATATCACTATCATCCGCCAAATCCCGGGCAACATCGATTGAATATTCAAGCAATGGCTTGCCCATGAGGCGCTTAATGTTCTTGCCCGGCAACCCCTTTGAGCCTCCACGAGCCGTGATGAGATAAAGTAAGTTCATCAGCCCTTAAAATATTTAATGTCTTCTTGGGCCCTCGCATAGTCTTCAGTCTTGCCGATATCCAACCAATAGCCATGCAACGGGTAGGATATCACCCTGTGCCCATTGTTAATCAAGCGTTCCATCAAATCTGTAGCGTTAAAAAAACCGTTTGGAATGTATTGCAGAATCTCCTTTTTCAAAAGGTAAATCCCGCCATTTGAATAGTAAGTGTAGGTGGGCTTTTCTTTGAAACTAACGATATGCCCATTGTTAGTTTCAAGGACAGCGTAAGGTACGTTGATTGAGTATGGAATGGTTACAACCGACAAGTCGGCCTGCCTCCCAACAAAGTCCAGGTAAAAATCTTCGTAGTCAAGGTTAGTAAGCAGGTCCGAATTTGTCAACAGTATATGATCGTGTTTGAAGGTTGAAATTTTTTTAATGGCGCCGATGGTACCAAGAGGTTCATCCTCCCATATGTACTCAATCTTGATATTTTTGTTTGAGCCGTCTTTAAAATAATCCACAATTTGTTCGCCAAGATACCGCACGCACACCCAGTAATCGTCTACGCCAAAGCGAACAAGCCGATCGAGGTTATGTTCCAGAATTGGCTTGGATCCTACCTTCAATAAAGGTTTAGGAACTTTTTCGGTTAGGGGACGCAACCTTCGTCCTTCACCTCCTGCCATAATAACTGTGTCGATCGGTAATATCGTTCTGGTCTCCGTGAGGTTAACAATTTTGAGAATGCGGAGTTGAGCATCCACCACCGGAATCAATGTGATTCCGCGGTTCTTAATTTCATTTACATCAGCGAGCTGGTAGTCGTTACTTCGGAGGAAACTAAATCGCTCATTCATAAATTCGGCTACCTTGTCGGTGATTTGCAATCCTTTCAGCAGTCCTCGGCGGATGTCTCCATCTGTCAACGTTCCGATGAGATTACTATTCTCGTTGGTGACAAACAAGGTCAGGTCCTGGCCCAATTCATTAAGTTGTTTTAAGGCATCAGAAACAAACTTGCTCTGTAAAATTGTATGGGTGGCGACGTCGATCATATTGTCTTTAGAATTTTAATCATTTTCTGTGCTGCGAATCCATCGCCATAGATGTCAATTTTTTTAGACGGTCTGAAATTGTCAAACAATTTAATGGCATCGAGTATATCAGCCTTTTGAATTGCACAATTCCGAATATTTTCGGTGACAATTCGACCCTGCTGCCTGGTGCCAATATTTACCACATACTTGGGAAAGTAAGCCGCCTCAATAAAGCCACTTGACGTATTGCCTAGCATGAATGCACAGTTTTTCATGCAACTTAAGTATCCCAAAGTGCCCAAAGACTCAACCCCAATCGCATTCTTACTTGTTTTGATGAAATCTTGCAATTTACTCCGGATCATGTTCCCGAGTGTATCGGCATTGGGCATCGTTATCAAGAATTGATACTCATCGATTTCTTTTAACGCAGCAATGAGCTCTTCTACGTATTCTTTGTTTCGTTCAAACAAAACCGTCTCCGGATGGAACGTGATTAAGATGGTAGGAATGGAAAGGTCTATTTGAAATCGCTCATGAATTTCCGGAATAGTCAATAGCTTCAAACTACGGAGGTTATCCATGCTAAGTGAGCCTGT
>JBMOKS010000675.1:0-5978 GCA_049324355.1 Bacteroidota bacterium | reverse complement strand
CAGTAATGATCGCCACAGGCCAGATGAAATCTGAGATGTCGGCCCAGGGATAGAATCTGTCCAGCATCATCGCGCCGCCGATCATCATGAAGATCGCCCATACGAAGCCGCGGAAAGAATGTCTGACGCCGATGAATAAACCGATACCTAAAAAGATGCTCGGCCATACAATGCCACGGGGAATATCGGCGCCCAATTCGCGGGCCAGTAACAGCGAACCTATTGCCACGACGACTAGTCCGGCAAAAGCTCTGCCTCCACGATTGTCCGATGATCCGCGGTTTGCTGGCCTGGATGCTTCTGCGGGGTTTGCGGTGTTTCTATCTTGTGTTTCCATAATTTCGTTGTGTTTTAATTCAAATAACGGCTGTAAACCTGGTTTTGACCATCGTGATTAGGCTGACGCGGGCGATGGGTAGGTGAATGCAGGATGGGTGTCGGCGAAAATGGTTACGGTCATTGGTCCTTTTGTCAACTTAGCAGAAATATCGCTTTTTGTGTCAATTCCGCCGGCTGCCAACTGCCAGGTTCGAGCTACGAGAAAAACCTCGCAGCTCATAGCTCGAGGCTCGCAACTTCAAACGAACCTTTCAAAAATGTCACGTCATGCATAAGATATTTTAAAACTTGACAAAGTCTGTATGTAGGATTAGGCACTGACATCAGGCCTTTGAGTTATAGATCATCCTGCAACGTGGCAAAGGGGAAGGGTGCCGATTAACCTTAAGCAGGCTTTTAAGCTTTCTTCAGTTTCGCAAACAATTCCAGGCATACCCACGCATCGGTGGCGGCGTACTCGATTTGCTTTTGGGTGAAGGTGGCAGCTTCCCAATTGGAAGTTTGGGCGCTCTTGGAGATTCGAAAACCCAGCAGCAGAGCGGTGAGTTTTTTTACGCTTTCAACCTGAAAACCAGCCTCTTTGGCCAAAGCCGACAAGTCCAGGAAGGCGGCTGGATGAAACTTCCTCAGCTTTTGCAGAGCTTTCACATCGTCGCGGATGCCGACCCCGGTTTTGGTGATTTTGTCATTCTCGAAAATGCTGGTCATCTCTGCCGACAATCCGGTATGATTCACCCGAACAAGAAATACTTTTTTAGGGATAGCCATTTGCAACAACGATACCTGGTAGACTTGTCCGCGCTTGAAACTCGGACGGGTCTCGGTGTCGAAACCAATCACGTCGTGTTTCTCAAGTTCCTTTACAATTTTAGGAAGTTGGAGCGGGTCGCTGACGACGACCGTCTTGCCATTGAAGGTGCGGAGGGGTAAATTGTTGATCTCTTCCGGCGTGATGTTGATCTTCAACCCATCCTGGTCTTGTTGCTGAATGCCATTATGTTTGAGAGAAGCCGGTTCCATTGCAAAAAAATGTTAAACAACTACCCAAAAAATTTGAGGGAGTAGTCAATTTAAAGCCTTAAGATAGCGTAAAATTGTCAACTCTTATGCGTTCTTCCCTGGGGAAATACAAAATTGATGGTATCCTGGTGGTGAACGGCTAACCACTTCGGAGGGTTGGCCACCTGACAGGCATCAATGGATTTAGTTCGACCGGCCAGCTTCCGGTACCTATCGCAAAATCACACTTCGAATTCACTGTTTTATTTTACTATTTTGGGGCCCTAAACAAACCTACATGTCGAATTCTCTCTTTCGAAAGAAACCCCTTGGAACCATTTTGCAAGATGCCGGGCATGGCACTGACGCCCATGGCAGCGAACTAAAGAAGGTGCTTGGCGTGCGCGATCTCACGTCGATGGGTATCGCCGCCGTGATCGGAGCGGGAATCTTCTCCACAATTGGCCAGGCAGCCTATGACGGCGGACCGGGTGTGATCTTTCTCTTTATCATTACCGCTATTACTTGCGGGTTCACCGCTTTGTGTTATGCTGAATTTGCTTCACGCGTTCCGGTGGCCGGCAGTGCTTACACTTATTCCTACGTTACGTTCGGTGAGATCACCGCGTGGGTGATCGGATGGGCGCTGATCCTGGAATATGGTATCGGCAACGTAGTAGTGTCAATTTCCTGGAGCAGTTATTTCGTGAATCTGCTGGAAGGCATCGGTCTTCACTTGCCGGCCTGGCTGGCTACCGATCCGGAAACAGCCCGTCAAGCGTTTCTCCGCGCGCAGGAAGCCGGCGAACGTACAACGGCGCTGGCATGGACCACAGCACCGGTGATCGGTGGTATAAAACTTATCGCCAATTTGCCCGCGGCTATCATCGTTGTGCTTATCACCGTGCTGGCTTATATCGGTATCCGCGAAAGTAAGAAGAGCGCCAACTTTATGGTCGGACTGAAACTCGTCGTACTCGCAGCGATCGTATTGATCGGCATATTCTATATTGACATTGACAACTGGTCGCCCTTTCTTCCCAATCAATTCACAGGCGTACTAAAAGGTGTATCGGCAGTGTTCTTTGCCTATATCGGCTTTGATGCTATCTCCACTACGGCTGAGGAGTGTGCTGATCCGCAGCGCGACCTTCCTCGTGGGATGATATATTCTCTTGTTATCTGTACCGTGATCTATGTGGTAGTAACACTCGTGATCACCGGCATGGTAAATTATTCCGAGTTTGATAATGTGGCCGATCCGCTCGCCTATGTATTTGAAAAGATCAACCTCAGCAAAGTGGGATTCTTTATTTCCGTTAGCGCTGTGATCGCCGCCACCAGCGTTTTGCTGGTATTTCAACTCGGCCAACCACGCATCTGGATGAGCATGAGTCGCGATGGGTTATTACCAAAACGTTTTGCGTCCATTCACCCCAAATATCACACACCTGGATTCTCCACAATCGTAACCGGTATCATCGTTGCCATTCCTTCCATGTTCTTAGAGAGTGCTTTAATGACCGACCTTACCAGCATCGGGACTTTGTTTGCCTTTGTGCTGGTCTGCGGCGGCGTGTTAATGTTGCCGCCGGATAATAGAGACAGGCAAAGCAGATTTAAACTCCCATACATCAACGGGCAGTTTATTGTGCCACTGTTGCTCGTCGTCTTCCTGTGGAGCTTCCGCGAGAGGGTAAGCGGCGCCATCATACACATTGATCAAGATTCAAGACAGGAAATATTATTCCTGCTATTTGTGATCATCTCCATTGGTATTGCTATCATGACATTTGTGAGGAAATTTTCGCTGATTCCTGTACTTGGCATGCTGTGCTGCTTGTACCTGATGATCGAAATACCTGCACGAAGCTGGGTAGTGTTTTTTGGTTGGATGACTTTTGGCCTGGTAATCTATTTCAGTTACGGATATTGGAGGAGTAAACTGGCCGGAAAGAAAGCTTAGAAATTTCCTTTGCTCCTTCCGCCAATCCGTCCGATTCGTTGGGTGATGTTGCGGTTCATGGATGTATCCATTAATTTAACCGTGGCCGCCGTGACTCGCGCCTGAATTAATCATGACTACTTCCGATATCATTCATCAACGCCTGGTCAACCAACAGATCGCCAGGACGAAATTTAAGACCGTTCAAGATATAGTGGGGTGGATGGGTGCGATGCAGGCCCAGGAATTTACCATGGTGAAATGGGCGATAGGATTACGCCTGCCCGGATCAACAGAAGCTGACATAGAACTAGCTTTTAATAACGGCGAAATCCTTCGAACCCACTTGCTCCGCCCCACATGGCATTTTGTAACACCGGCGGATATTCGTTGGATGCTCGCACTGACGGCGCCACGGGTTCATGCCGCCAATGCCTATATTTATCATCAATGCGAATTGCCGGCTGCTTTGTTGAACAAATGTGCTAATATCGTGGCCAAAACACTTGAGGGCGGAAAACATCTCACCCGACATGCCCTGAAAGCTGCGCTTGAAAAAAAGAAAATTATTACCGACGGTTTGCGGTTAAGTTGCATCATGATGTATGCTGAACTGGAAGGTATCATTTGCAGTGGCGCACGCCAGGGAAAGCAGTTTACTTATGCGTTGATAGACGAGTGGGCTCCCGAAAAAATTTACCAGCGAGGAGCAACTTCATTCCATAAAAAAGATGCACTGGGGGAATTGACAACTCGCTACTTTACGAGCCGGGGGCCAGCCTCAGCGCAGGATTTCGCTTATTGGTCTGGACTCACGGTAAAGGAGGCCAAAGAAGGTATTGAAATGCTGTCGGCGAGTTTTGGGCGCGAAACCTGGAAAAATCAGGAATACATTTTTCTTCCCGAGAAGACGAGAGCTAATAATACTCATTCAACCTTTTTATTACCCGTTTATGACGAATACGGCTTGAGCTACAAAGATCGGGGCGCCATGACCGGAAAGGAAATGCCGGCGGCCATTGATGCACGAAAAGTGGTGTTTCATCGCATAGTTATTGTCGACGGCAGAGCCGGTGGTGTCTGGCAACGGACGGATGATAAAGGCGTGGTTGCCCAGGCTACTCCCTTCTTATCGTTACCTAAGTCGAAACATACTGCGATCGATAAAGCTGTGAAACGGTACAATACTTTTTTCAGCGGAGCTAAGCCTTCGAATAGAAAGAGTAGAAAGAAATAGTCAATCAAACGCAAACAATGTCTTATGGCAGGAGAAACCGATTTAAAAACGTTACTCAAAACCATGTCGCCTACTGTTCACCAGGGTGACTATGTTTTTTGTTCGGTAAAAAACCTGGACGGAGTACACCCATCGGCTATCATAAGTCTTGTGAAAGAAGATGAGGGTGTTTCGCTGATATTGGAAAGATCGCAGGCCGATGCGTTGAATATCCCGTATAGCTTTATTTCTTCATGGATTACGCTGAAGGTTCATTCGTCACTGGAGGCGTTCGGGTTAACTGCTGCCTTTTCGCGCGCGCTTGCCGATGCTAATATTGGCTGTAATGTGGTGGCGGGTTATTATCACGATCACATCTTTGTTAACAAATCGCAAGCAGTGAGGGCTTTGGAAGTTTTGAAACAACTTTCTGGTGCATAAAAAAGAGAGGCTTTTCAATGAGCCTCTCTGCTGTTAATGAAATGAATTTGTCAAGACTTCACTTTATAGATGACGTTTCTATCAGACAGATACTTGTTGATGAATATGAAATTACTTTCATCTTCTCCGAGGTATTCTGGCGGACAAATTCCTTTTCTGTTGAACTTGCCGTCCAGTACGAGGTGCGCTGCGGCCGTACAGGTATAGCCTGTAGTTCTCGCCATAGAGAGTGTGTTGGTATTTCTATCAGTGCGATCGAGTAAGTTATACTCATAGGCTTTTTGTTGTCCATTCTCCACACCTTCGATGCGAATACGCATCACCGTGAACTCTTCTTCGCCGGGTTTGAGTTTCCACTTGGGGAATAGCAGTTTTGCGGTGACATCGATCGGTCTCACTTTTACACCTTTCACATCTACAGCCTCATAGGAGAAGAAACCGGTTTCCCTGAGCACCCGAAGGTATTCGATACATCCGGGATAACGCAGCGTTTTTTCGATCATGTTAGGAATGTCGGGCATTGTTTTGATCAGTGAACGAAGCCCATCGGAGTTCCACGACTCTAACGTGCCCACGCCGTCAAACTGAATAAGTTCCGGATCAGATAATGCTTCTTTGATAACAACCGCGCTGTTTTGCACATAGCGCGCTGGACGAATATATTCTTCAATAACGTCAATAGGCGAGAACACGGCTTTGTATTCGTAAGGCCATTCGCGCACGACCGGCAATCCGCCCACGAGGCATTCGTATGAACGGATCTTCATACGCTTATAATGGTATCCGAGAATAACATTGCCCATTCCGGGTGCCACACCACAGTCAGTGACAATGGTCACGTTTTTTTTTCTTGGCCAGTTCGTCAAGTTGAAAAGGATCTTCGGGGAAGAAAGAGATGTCCACCATATTTTGTCCGGCCTCAATCACGGTTCCTACGGTCTGCAATCCCATAAATCCGGGAACGGCGCCGATCACCAGGTCGAAAGGTTGAAGGGCAGCGCTCAGTTTTGATAAGTCAGACAGATCCAGTTTCTGAGT
>JBMOKS010000674.1:0-5990 GCA_049324355.1 Bacteroidota bacterium | reverse complement strand
TTCTCAGTTTTAGCAGTGGCCGAAAAAAATAATGTCTCGGCTACGAATGGATTTTCTGCAGCCAAGACACCGAACCAACGCGCAATTTTACAAACCGCCTAAGTTTTTTTCATTGTCACCCCCCGAGATATCTATCAACCTCAGGTTCGGATCGATAACAATTTTTTCGGGCTTGTGTTCCATCATCAATATGGATTTTATTTTGTTGTCTGTTACGGGGCAAACAATTGTTTTATTATGGCCGCTTGTTGTATAAAAAGCCACCTCCACGGTAGCGTCAGGTGTTACCTCAACTTGACGGCCATGCCCATCTTCTTTATATTTTTTAATACTGCCTTCGAAGCTTACTTCGTAGAGCGATCCTGATTTTTTCACAGTCGCTTTGTCAATCCGGGCATTGTGTGTCACGATGTGCTTAAATATTTCTTCGACCGCTGCACGCGATGATACAGGACTAACATGCAATATTTCATGCAAGAGGTCAATTGACGTAGGTGCGTCATGGGGATACGCGTGATGTTGCAGGAAAGAAGCAAGGGCGGCGTTCAACGAGTCTTCGCCAATGAGTTGACGAAGTTGGTGCATGGCAACAAGGCCCTTATTATAATTCAGGTGCACATGTTCCGGGTGTGCTTTGTACAAAGGTGGCTCTACTGAAAAACTCCGCGCACTCAGGAACATGTCACGATGCATGGCAACGGTGGCCAGTGTTCTATCGAATCCATGTGCTTGTTGATAAATCATGAGCTCGGTATACATAGCCAGGGTTTCGCTTAGTATATTTTGGCCCTCGCGATCGTCAGGCGCGATCTGTTGCGTGCCCCACCATTGATGAGAAAGCTCGTGGCCGGCCAGTTCGTTGACTACATCCTGGTCGTCGCCCTTCCTCAGATCGGCATGAAAAGTCATACTTTCACTCATAAAAATAGTGGCCGGGTAAGCCGTGGCTGCGAAACCTTCGGCAAACTTCGAGATCTCTGCAAACCGGATGACAGTAAAAGGATAGGGACCGAAGTTATCTTCACAATAGGATAGGGTGCTTTTGGCATTTTGAATCAGTTGATCAACATTCTCACCGTGCGCAGGATGATAGTACACTTCGATGTCGAGATCGCGGTGCCTGTCTTTTTTGACAGCGTATCGCGCGGAAGAAAAAGCAAAGCGGAATGGAATCGGAGACGTGGTTTTATAGCGGAAATAGTTTCGATCGTTTGCGGTCCATGTGCTGTCGAGATCACCTACGCCAATAGCTACCTGATCGCGACTCGTAGAAACGACAGCGTCCAGTTGAATGAAATTATTGGCGGTATGTTCCGGGGCTTCGATTTTTTTCAACTGTGTTGGTTCTGGCATGTCTCTCTTTGAGCGTTCTTCGCGATTATCGATCTCGTTGCCCTGCTGATAACCGAATGTAGGATAGTACCGGCTGATACGCATAAAAGAGCCATTGTTTACAATGGAGTTAAAAGCAGTATGTCCTGCAAACGGAGACCACGAAGAAGTGAATCTAAACGTCATAGAAGTTGAGTCGCCCGGTTGCAACGGCTCCGATAATGCATACCAGTAATGTCCGAATCGTTCATCTTTTGTCATCAAGGTGGCGTCAGCAATGTCTAAATTGATAAGTTTGGATTCGCCGCTCAGATAAACCAGAATGGTATCAATTGACTGTGTGCCCGTATTCTTCAATATGTAGGAGCCTTGAACATCGTAACGGTTTTCTTCCGGGTAAAGCTCCACCATGGTTTCGACATGCGTAATCATTGGCAGGGCCAATGGTTGATAACGCCGGTATTTCTCCTCGTATTGTTGTTGCCAATCGAGTGCTTCATCGTCTGTTACGTAAGCGTTCGCCATGTTGGTCTGGAAGAAAATATAACCTCCAAAGAAGATCGTGAGGGTAGCGCTAAGCAGCAATACCTTCGCGTATGCGGTACGCCACGAAAAATGTTTGATGGAATGCCTGATGCTGTTTCGTTGTTGCCATAGTAAGCCAGCTACCGTTCCGATCAGTACAACACCCGACATCCCATAAAGCATACGCCAATGAAAAGCTTGCAGGTAGCTATCAAAACCATTCATGTCGCCATAGATGTCGGCTATTGGCGCCGCGAAGCGAAACAGCGGGTGCCGTATGCCGAGCATTCCGCCCAGCATGGTAGTCGTCGCCAGGATGACCATAACGGCAAGCGTTAGCCCAACATATTTGTTGTTCACAATAACCTGAATGCTCAGCATAACAACTGTGCATAAAACGAGTGGAACCCCGAGGACGTAAAACAAGGAAAGGTAGAGCCCCCATTCCACGAAGGGATAGCGAAAAATGAATTGATAAGCGATGCCAATAAAAATGCTATAGGTGATTAACGACACCGTGATGACAGAAAGCGAAGCAAGCTTGGCGCAAAAGACCATGGATTGATGAAGTGGCGCGCTGTTTTCCAATTCCTGCATTCGTGCCGAAGGGCTTCGCCACAATATCTCGTTGCTGTAGAACAGCAAGACCAGCAAAGTGAAAAATGGCATGACGCCCAGTATGGTGTTGACGATAAGTCCGGTGCTGGCATAATAGGCAGGTATGCGAATGCCCGCATCAATGGCATCGTATAATTCTAAGCCAAGAAGAAAACTCCAGAGTATCAATATTAGAATCAATGGAATACCTTTAACAACAGACGTGACGTCAAGACGGACGAAGCTAATCAGTGTTTGCCAATGGTGCTTATTGCTGTTGGGTTCGGGTTGAATCGGTTTATAAACCATTGCGGGCGCATGGTTATTCTTTTTTGTGGCTTTTTGCTTCCGGATATTCCGATCGTGGACGGTGAATTTAAATCGCCAATACGCCAGGGCAATGATGGCAACCGAGATGCTGGTCCAGAGTATACGATTGATCAGGAAATTTCCTTGTAGTTGCACTGGTTCTGTGTTTCTTTTCCATGCTGACCAATGCTGAGTTTGTTCAAACAATGAAGCCAGTCCAAAGGGGTCGAGGCGTGAAGCCAGTATGATTGATTCTGGCGACGACGGAAGGGCACTGGCCATGATTGGCGAATTAGAAAAAATTGAACCGAGAACATACAAGACATAGATCAGCAAGCCACCGATATACATCATGAGCTTGTTTTGGGTAGTCCATGCCAGTGCACAAAGCAGCGCCACACACAACAGCGTGTTCGGAAGTACAAACACGATAAAAGGCTGCAGGTAATGCCATGCGCGAAATGGCCCCAAAGTATGGGGATCGAGCCAAGGCATTTGATGACCCAGCATGAGCCCGGCTATGGTTGTGGCAAAACTAATGGACACAACCATAAAAAGCATGAGGAATCTACTGGCCAATAGGTCTGCTTTTTTCAGGGGTGTAGCATAGAGTATGGAATCGAATTTTGCTTCTTTGTCTCTCAGCAGCGATTGTGCAGCCAGCAGGGTTGTAGAGAAAATCGTGGCCAACGAAAGTATGCTGATCGTAAATGTCAACGCATACGGTGAGTTCCTGTAGATATTGGGTGTTGGGAAATTCGCCCCTGCGCTCGCCAGGAAGCCCAGACCAAAGAAGGCAAGGAATAGCAGGTAGAACATCCAATTTTTATTATAGAACTTCCATTCAAACTGTATTAAGTTTTTAAGCATGGCCGTTGCATTTAGAAAGTTTAGTGAAATAAACATCTTCGAGGTCTGGCGGTACCGATGTGAAACCGCAGGAGGGTTCGGTCTCGGAATACACATGGATATTCAGCTTTCCGGCATTGAGCTTGGAAGATATCAATCTGAAATTTTCGCGATGCCAGGTTAATTCCTGTTTCGCGATGGTCTTACTCCAAATGGAACCCCTTAGTTGCTGAATGAAATCTTGCGGAGAACCTTTTGCCATCAGCGATCCCTTATAGACCATGGCCATATCGGTGCAAAGGTCGCGCACATCGTCAACCATGTGGGTGGAGAGGATCACGATGATCTGTTCGCCGATTTCGCTCAGCAGATTGTTAAACCGGTGGCGTTCTTCGGGGTCGAGGCCCGCTGTAGGTTCGTCCACCACAATGATCTGCGGATTGCCGAGCAACGCTTGTGCAATACCAAAACGTTGTCGCATGCCTCCTGAGAAAGTATACACCTCTTTATTTCTCACATCGTATAGATTTGTTTTCTCCAGCAGAAGAAGTATCTGCTCTTTTCTCGCTTGTTTGTTGGCGATACCTTTTAAGATGGCGAGGTGCTCCAATAAATTCAGCGCTGATGTTTTTGGATATACGCCGAAGTCCTGCGGCAAATACCCAAGCTGCTTTTTGATGAACGCTGGCGTTGAGAGAATATCCACGCCATTGAATTCAATGGATCCCGAATCGGCAGCCTGAAGCCCGGCGATTGTTCGCATGAGCGATGATTTTCCCGAGCCATTTGGTCCCAGTAAACCGAACATGCCATTGGTAATGGTAAAAGAGATATCATTCAGGGCCTTTACTCCATTGGGGTAGGTCTTCTTGAGGTGAGTGATTTTTAAGGTATTCATATCTTGTAGGTGTTGACAAATAGATTCCAGTCCAGCCATTTTTTATGACCGTTGCGTTTAAAATCGAATATGTTGTGCGGATTACTTTTCTTCTCTGGCGAACTCTAGAATATCTCCGGGTTGGCAATCGAGTATCTGACAAATTGCTTCCAGTGTTTCAAACCGGATACCCTTGGCTTTGCCCGTCTTCAGAACTGATAAATTTGCCGGGGTAATGTTTATTTTTTCGGCCAACTCTTTGGATTGCATCTTTCGTTTGGCAAGCATAACATCCAGGTTTACGATGATCGCCATAGCTAAATATATAAGTCCTGTTCGTTTTGTAATGAAACACCTTGTCTGAAGATCGCCGCCATGAAATAGGCAAAGATTCCGATCACGGCATGAAGCGTTACAATGATCTCCATCGGGTTGTCTTCGTCGGAGACAATGCTCAAAACAATGAGCACTGCCAGGGGCACGGTGAGGTTGGCGATGTAAAATCGAGACAAACTCGCCACGCCAAAAGGAGTGAATAACTTTTTCTGTCTGAATGTTTTAAAAACATCACTGAGCAGCCAGAAGAACACGCCATACAATCCGATAGCCATCAACATTTCGGCGACATACACCGTATTGTTGTACCCCAACAGAAAAGGCCTGGCGGTGAACGGATAAAAGATCTCGAACCTTCCGCCTTCCGTCAAGTGAAAAGCTGAGGTCTTCAATACGATCACGATCGTTGCATACAACGTCGTGGTCAGGTAGCCCCAAGCCAGTATCCTGGTCAAGGCGAAAAGAATACTGGATACAATCCGAACTGATTTCATGAATGGTATATTGATATCGCAAATATATAATTAGTTATCGTAAAACAATAATTAATTACTGAATTATAGATAAAAATCTATTAATTTTACTTTAGCAATTTCCTTGAAATTGGGGGTCCCCTGAAATTTGATGGCTATCAGGCAGACTGAGGCAGTTTCACTGTAAAGGTTGAACCCATGCCAACCTCACTTTTCATTTCAATGGAGCCGTTGAGGCGATCGATAGATCTCTTGAGGATATAAAGTCCTAATCCCGTACCGTTAGCTTGATGGGTGGCACGATAGAACATTTCGAATATTTTAGGCTGATGTTCATTCGGAATACCCTGTCCATTGTCTTCAACTTCAATAATGATCCATCCAGGCTCATGCTTCACAACAATGCGTACATAAGGTGATTGTTGTTGGGAGTATTTGATGGCATTTTCAATCAGGTTCTGAAGTATGGCGTTGAGCAAAGTCCACTCGGAGTAAAACTCGACATCCGATTCGATCTCCTTTTTGAAACTCAGCTTCGAAAAATTAGGCAAACTATGGAATGACATGATGCAGTCATCGATCATCTTCGTAAAGTCGATCTTCTCTTTGGGCAGGTCCGCCTGGTTCAGCTTTGTCAGGTTGATCAGTCCACGAATGATATTATTTAGCCGTTCGACTTGCGCATGCTGTTT
>JBMOKS010000673.1:0-5990 GCA_049324355.1 Bacteroidota bacterium | reverse complement strand
TTACTATCCGTTCGGGCTCACGTTCAATAGCTATCAGAGAGAAAATAGTGCTGATCAGAGATACTTGTACAACGGCAAGGAAATTCAGGATGAGCTCGATCTCGGTTGGTACGATTACATTGCACGACAATATGATCCGGCAATAGGAAGATTCTTGTCTGTAGATCCCGCTGCAGATTTAATGAGAAGATATTCCGTCTATGCTTATGCTTTTGATAACCCAATTCGATTTACAGATCCTGATGGCATGATGCCTGAAAGTAGTACAGATCCTAATGACCCAAAAAAGAAAAATGACAACAAGACCGTTGAGCAAAAGGTTGATCAAATATATGCGACTCCGCAAAACGAGCAAAAAACCGAAGGAGAGGGTGCGGCTGGTGGGCTTTCGGGTTCAATATCAATCGGTCTTCAGGGAGGTTTTAGCATAAAGGCTTTCGGAGAAAATTTATCCTTGTTCGCCAACTTTGGTAGTATTGACCTGATAACATTTGGGAATGAAGGAGTGGATTTGGAGAATTCACCCAATGTAAACATCAAAGAAGGGTTTGACGTTGGTCTTGGGCCGGTTGGAGTGAGCAAAGAAATTGAGACGTCAAGAGGTGGCAAGGATGGTGATTTCGTTGTCGAAACCAAAGAAAAGACAACAGCCAACGTCTTCAATATTGAAGGATCAACCAACAAGACTACTCAGGTCAAGAATCCTGAATCATTAAATCCACAAACGACGACATCTTCAAATTGGTCTGTAGGTGCTTCACAGTCGGCTAAAGGTGGGGCTATTATTGTTGGCAACATATCATTTGGTGGAAGCTATACTTTTGGTAAGAGTAATTTCGGAGTGAATGAATTAAACCCGAAATACGTTGCATCAGATGCAACGAGAGTAGCTCCTAAAATAATTCCAAGAAGAAAATAAGCATGCTTATATTAATAAATGTTGTTGTAGTGATAATTTTTGCAACCTTTTTCTTTAAGGCTTTTTATCACTTCAAATTCTTAAGAAGTATCGATGCATATGAAGATGTTTCCGATTCTTCGGGGACATCATTTCTTCCTATGGAAAAGATTCGATTGTATTTGCTGCTTTTTAATTCGTGTATAATGTTTCCCATTTTTACTTCAAAAGGGAACCCGAGATCACGGCGAGTAATTAATTTTTTAGTGCTGTTTTTTTACTTGCTGATTGCTTTTGTGTTTTGGTTATTGGGGATTTATCATTCAAATTAGTGAGCAAGATTTTCTTTTAACCTGTACGGCTTTGAAGATTCTTCAAGTTCTTCTGGAAAGTTATAGTCATAGCTAAAATTTTGGAATCTCCATTCGCTGTCTGGCTTGTAATAAAGAAAAGTGAATCTAAGGGGTTGGCGATCGTACCTCACAATAAATGTGTAAAGAGAAATATGTTGGCCGAAAGTTTTTTTTGTGATGAGCTCATATCCAAAATATTCCCCTAGCAATTTGATTGTTCCGTTAAGTTTAAATTTGACATTGTCGATCTGATCTTTTGAATCTCTTGTCCACTTGTTGGTGCCAAAAATATAGTCAAGGGCAGCGTCGGCACCCCTGGCTTTATACGTGTTAAAAAAATCATCAATCATTTTTTGAGGGCCGTCATTCTGAGCCAATGTATTGACCGAACAGAACAGCAGTGCAATCAGGATTATTTTTTTCATATGGTTATCGGGCGTAAGCTTTTTTAGTTTTGAAATCACGGATCATATGTCAAGGTGATTGAGAATATACACGCGCGCGTCTTCATTGAGTTTGCCAATCTCTTCCAGGCGTTCAATCGTATTCTTATCGAGTTGCAAATTCGTTTTGCCTACCAAGTAGTCAATTGAAACCTCGAGCGCATCTGCCCTGGCAATCCCACAATAATTTTATACAAATGTGTTCCGATTAAGGAACGCACATAAAAGTAGTGATTTGGGAGAGATTAGGAATGGGCTGGAATAAAAAATCTAATACGTGTTGCTCGGATTGCAACTATTTCGCAAATACAATGACGACTCTTGTGTCTGAAGGACCAATTCAGATCTTTGCGTTACAATTAGGCCGCGGTAGGAAACTCCACTTGTACAATGCGAGTTGTGGAAGTAACTTCCAATTTAAAGTTCGCGTCCTTTTGACGAATCGAAAAATGGGCTGGACGTAACTTCCGTCCAAACTGGGGGTTGTGAAAAGTTACAGTGTTATGCCCGGCGATGTGGTTCAGATAGACGCCTATGTAAAGTACAACACACCTTCGGGTACGGGCAGCGACCTTTCAGCTTTCGCTACCTCATTGCTGAGTGCGTTTAATTTGTCGGCGCCGGTACCGGGCGAAACCGGCACGGCATCATCGGCTATCAACTCATGGGGAGCGCTTGCCGCTGGTGGTTATGCCAATGGCACCACCAATACCGATCCGAAACTATTCGTTACAATTCTTATCTTTGACAGCGACCATAACTTTAAGGATGTGGCCTACCAACAGGTGTCAAGTTCAGGAGCATTAATCAGCGCAAGCTACGAGGTGAAGGAGCCCGGGTTTGCATACCTGTATGTGAGCAACGAACATCCGACCTTCGCAGATTCGTATTTTGATGATGTGAAAATGACCCTTACGCCTTCAGTGGTGGTGGCATTAAATGATTACTATTCTTTCGGCATGGAGTTCAATAGTTATCGAAGGGAAAACTCAGTTGAAAATAGATACTTGTACAACGGCAAGGAAATTCAAGATGAGCTTGATCTTGGTTGGTACGATTACATTCTTCGTCAGTACGATCCTATGATTGGTAGGTTTACTTCAATAGATCCAGCTGGACAATTTATGCGTCGAGTTTCCCCATATGCTTATGCGTTCAATAACCCGATTAGATTTACAGACCCGGATGGTGCAGTTCCAAATGATAACGTGGAGAAAAAAGTACCTATTGGAGCAAAGGTTGGTGAGGGCACGCATGTTGATCGGGAGATAACCGTAACATTTTCTGGGAAGTTGGGTAAAAACTCTACCAATACTATTCAAGAGGTTAAAACCACTAGCACAGGTAGTTGGGGGAAAGATAACGATGGTAACAAGACATGGACAGAAAGTGTAACAACCGAAACTACCACGACTGTTATCGATTCAAAGGGTAAAGTCATCAGTGAATCTCAATCCACAAGCGCCACTTCAACAACATATTCTATCTATGAAGCGGAGCAAGCAACAGGCTTAATGTCAAGCGAGAAAGTGGATGTTGTGGGTAAAGCGATAACCAAAGACCCGCCCACAGTAACCATGGCACCTAAATTTAAACCATCCAAGGAGTTTGCCCAAGTTGCTTCAATGGCATCGACCTATTCAAGTATTGTGAATGGATCATCGATTAATTATGCGAATATGAATTTCTATTCTAATCCGCCATCTACGGATCCGCTCGAACGGAATAAGCCAGATCGTGGAATAGTGCTTGGTGTATTGTTTAGTGCTATGACCGACAGCGATAAGGAAACATATTACCGATCTTGTGGCGGCCGATCTCAAAGCTGGATTAATCCAGATTACTACAAAGGCTTATCAATAATTAACCCCAGCCCCAATGAGAAATAGAGTCCTAGGTGTGCTAATTTTTGTAGGGATAGCAGGATTTCTTTTCTATGGTATCAATTTATGGAATAACCACCGCCGAGCAGAAAATCAGGTGTCGGTCATTGAAAAATATGGGAGGAGACACAACTCTGAGAGGGGAAAAAGGCATCTTCCCCTAATCGAAGAAAAATGGATAGTCCATGATTATGATAGTTCTTATGTATATTGGAGTAATCAGGTTAACAGGGTTAATAGCTCTGAACCAATTCACCTGAGCAAGACACTGTATTTTAAAGATTCTGAACTAATCTCAGAGGAGGATATCTTTCATTATGAAAATGATGGAAAAACAGCTTTCAAATTAGTAGTTATGATTGAATTTAACGAATCGGACAGTGCAAAGTTTGAAGTTATCAAATACGTCAGAGATGGAAGTTACCCTCCAAGTAAGAGCAGTTATGTTCCTTTTCAAACCGCCGACAGCATCTTGGTCTCCTGGGGGTTTAAAGACTACTACACCAACTTAAGAAAATAAACTGATTCTATTAGCCCGGCGAGCTCGTGCTTTTTATTGCAGATCAGTAGTCTGTGAATTTTACAAATACTTGTAATAGGAATTGTTAAGGGCATTTGGATGGCCTAAGTTTAAGAGGTAGTGGCAAATTACAATTAGCGCAGAAGTTATTTCCGCTGACAAGGCTACGGGCGAGCTGGCTAACGTGAAAGACATCAAGACCAAGTACTTGAAAGATGCTGCGCTGGTGCGCTCTCCCCCACTTCTAAGATCCTTCATTCGCAATTCCCTTAGGTGTTTTGTTGATATCACCGAGTTTTTCCAAACACCAATGGTGGCCGAATGGGTCGCGGTAAGTTCCCTGGCGAAAGCCATACTCGTAATCTTTCATAGGACTTAGCTCTGTCGCGCCGGCTTTGACGGCACTGGCTGCTAGCTCGTCAGGATTATTGACCAGCAGGCCGATCACAGTGGTTGTGGCTCTTACCGTTGCCGGACTTACCTGAGCGTCGCGCGAAACTTCCTCGTGCAATCTGAATAAGATCGGCGGGATAGTCATTTCAGCTACGTGTGTGCTGCCATCTTCGTTATCGATGCGCCAGCGTTCAACAGCGCCGAACGCTTTTTTGTAGAAATCGATGGCCGACGCCAGATTCTTCATGTACAGCATAGGCACGAGCGCCGGGGAATGATCCTTAGAGTGGTCTTTCATAGGAGCAATATTTTTTGACTCAACAGCTTAAACGAAGTTACTTATTTTAAAGGTAGCTTTGCCGAATTAAAATATTATCTCAGCGTAGGACAGGCGATAATCAACCTGCCTGAGTGATAGCATGACCGCCAAAAAATCATTAAATTGAGACACTATGAAAGCTAAGGTAAGAGATAACATGGAGAAGGATAAACTTGAAATATCAAATGGGTGACAACTTTAAAGGATGAGACTTCAATTAAAAGACTTAAAATGTTAAAAAACAGCCGGTCAAAAAGAGATTGGTGGGACCAGATTTCAGCGGAAGAAAAAAATGCAATTGACAAAGGCCTAGCTGACATCAAAGCTGGCCGACTAAAACCGCATAAGGCGGTGAGAAAAATTTATGAAAAGTGGTTATTGGCTTCTCTGGTCAGACAGGGCAACTTATGACCTTCGAAATATTATCCATTATCTCCTTTATAAATGGACAGAAAAAGAAGTTCGCAATTTTGTCAGAAAACTTGACAATAGGCGCTCCAACTTATTAGCCTTAATCCCAGACTCTTTCCGACATCTAATAACCGAAAAAATGTAAGGCGATCCGTGTTGACAAAGCATACAGTGATTTATTACGAAACTTCGAATGACTCTGTAAAATATAAGCAACATCCAGGTAATGAGTAAATCAATAAATCCGGTATTTAGAATATTTAAAATTCGTTATTCAACCTGTAGTCGCTGCTAAACGCAACAGGCTTTACGCCGATAGTTTCACGTTGCCTGATCGTAACACGAACGTTGATATCCTGACCAAATATTTTCTGAAGAGTGCTCGATATCTTTACATCTAGTCCAACTTCATTGCTCCAGCCCGTAAATATCAATTGTTTGTCGGCCTCCTGGTGCAATTCAAATCCGGCCAGCGGGTATTGCGTCAGCTCGCGCGAGATGTCAATAGTATTGACGAAGCTATTGTCTGCCCTATAAAATGCTACAGGCAATCGCCCTTCGAGGTCTACCAGGTAAACACGGTTGTCCGTCGTCATCAGTGAACAGAAGTCGCCTGTGCGGTAGCGTATCAACGGAAGAAACGGGTTGTTGCCTCCGGTGATCACCAGCTCTCCCCGTTGACCGTCCTTTAATAAAACATCTTTATCGGGATGAAAAACTTCCAAATATAATTCAGGCCGGATGGCGCGATGGCGACGCTTGTCTTCGGC
>JBMOKS010000672.1:0-6013 GCA_049324355.1 Bacteroidota bacterium | reverse complement strand
GCAGAGCAAATTCTGCCTGCTTTACATCTCTCGAATTACCACCAACAAAAACTATGAACTTCCCCGCCTCGGGGCCATAGGTCATATCGATGCGATAGAATGAAAGGTCATCGGCCCCAATTGTGAATGAAATATTTTTCGATTCACCGGCTTTGAGCATCACTTTCTGAAAACCCTTCAGTTCTTTTACCGGCCGTGTAACGCTACCTGTAACGTCGCGCACATAAAGCTGAACGACTTCTTCGCCGTCACGCTTTCCGGCGTTGGTCACCCGGCACGACACTGTAAGCTTATCGGCGGTTGTTATTTCATTTTGACTTAAGACTACATCACCGTACTCAAAGCTGGTATAACTTAGTCCATAACCGAATGGATACAATGGTTCGTTGCTCACATCAAGGTAGCGTGACTTATATTTATCGAGTTGCTCGCCTCCATAGGGGCGACCCGTATTTTTATGATTGTAGAACAACGGCACCTGGCCTACGTGCTGTGGAAATGTAACAGTTAATTTTCCTGCAGGATTATACATACCAAAAAGAACATCAGCGATGGCATTGCCAGATTCCGTACCCGAGAACCATGTTTCGAGAATCGCATCCGCATTTTCATTTTCCCATGTCAACGCCAATGGGCGGCCATTCATCAGCACGATCACCAAAGGTTTTCCTGTTTTTTTTAAAGCTTTCAACAAATCCAGTTGTTTACCTGGCAATGTTATGTCGGCGCGGCATGCCGCCTCACCCGTCATGCCTTGAGATTCGCCGACAACGGCAACGATAACGTCAGATTTTTTAGCCGCTTCAATTGCCTCCTTGATCATAGTGTCGTCTGACCGTTTATCGATCTCCAGATTTCCGCCATGCGCATCGAGTCGTTGTATCAATGTCAGATCGTTTGTGAGGTTAGCTCCTTTCGCATAATTTATTTTCAAATTGGCGCCTACTGCGTTTCTAATGCCTTGTTCAACCGTCACAGCTTTCTTCCAGTCACCTGCTCCGCTCCAGTTCCCGATCAAATCGCGTTGGTTTTTTGCCAACGGGCCGATCAAAGCTATAGAACCAGCCTGACGAAGCGGCAGCACATTCTTTTCATTTTTCAGCAATACCATGCTCTTTCGGGCAATATCTCGAGCTGCCTCCCGGTATTCGTCTCTCAACATCGTTTGCTTCGCTCGTTGCTCGTCAACGTATCGGTAAGGATCGTCAAACAAGCCTAGTTTATATTTGGCCTCGAGCACTCGCTGACATGCTGCATTGATCTGTGCTTCGGCAACAACGCCATCTTTCACCAATTGTTGGAGGTTTTTCAGATAAACTTCACTCACCATGTCCATATCATTTCCAGCTTTTATGCCCATGGCGGCAGCTTCATATTCATTGGCACTAACACCATGCGGAATGAGCTCCGATAAACCGGTGTAATCGGAAACAACCAGTCCATTGAATCCCCAGCGTTTGCGAAGAAGGTCCGTGAGCAACCATGCATTAGATGCTGCCGGCACGCCGTTAATTTCATTGAACGACGACATCACACTCCAGGCTCCTGCGTCGATGGCAGCTTTGTACGGCGGCAGGTAATTCTCAAACATCGTACGTTCTCCCATATCTGCGACTCCATAGTCTCTTCCGGCCTGCGCCGCGCCGTATATGGCAAAATGTTTTACACAGGCCATCACCGTATTCGAAGCCGCAATTTGTTGTGAGCCCACACCCTGGTAGCCGTGCACCATGGCCTCCGCCACACGCGAACCATACCACGCATCTTCGCCGGAACCTTCAATAATGCGCCCCCAACGCGGATCGCGCGCAATGTCAACCATAGGCGAAAACACCCAGTTCAAACCGTCGGCTGATGCCTCGTCTGCCGCGATGCGAGCACTTCGTTCAATCATCTGCAGGTCCCAACTCGCCGATAATCCTAGTGGCACGGGGAAGATCGTTCGATGACCATGCACCACATCGAACCCGAAGAGCAGGGGAATTTTTAATCTTGTTTCTTCCACCGCCATCCTCTGAAGTTTTTTTACAGCGATGGGCGTGAAGGTGTTGAACACCCCACCCACAAGACCTTTTCGGATCTTCTGCTCCACATCCTGACTGACAATGGGCCCCGTAACATCGAACCCCACAGAAACCAAGTTCAACTGCCCGATCTTTTCTTCCAACGTCATCTTATTCATCAATTCACGGATGAATCCATTCATTTCAGACTTTGAGGACGCACTGGTCTTCTGATTCTGTTGCGCGAACGAAATAAAAAAAATGATCAATATTAAAAACACGGTTATCAGAAAAATCGCCGCCTTTCTAATCATTGCTGTATAATATCTTTCCATGTGCACTTCGTTATTGTTGAAATCCAAGTTTGGTCATTCCGTTCTGAACCTCAGGTGCCGACATGAACAGGTCCCATAATAAACCTGTTCGGTAGTTTTCGATCATAATGATAATTGGCCCTTGGTCAATGGCGAGATAAGAATTTGCAATCCATCCTTCACTTAAGTTGAAAGCGTCGTAAAAACCGTATGGGCCCCACAACTTGTCGCCGAGTTTGTAATAGAAGAACTGTAGCGCTTTCATCGACTCTTGCGGCGTATAAGGAAACGATGAGAGCGCAGCAGTGGGTGCAATCACACCGAGGTCATTTCCAGGAGAGTGTGCTGCATATCCATTTTGATTGTCGCTCGACGTGAGTCCCCAGCACATATCACTGTAACCAGCGTATTTTTTCGGATTGCTTACGCAGTAAGCATGATGAATGCGAGAGGCATTTACATTTTGCTCCCAATAATTAGCATAGTCGTCGCTGAAGTGCGGGTCAAGGCCAAGGTAACTGTAGTGAACCCAAAACAGTGGCGCCGGGCTTTCCAGCGGTAGTTTGATTCCGTAATAGGTATTGTTTTTTACGATAGCGCCGTTCTTGCCATAACCATTGGTATAAACGACCTTAGGAATGCTGTGTGAAGGTGAGGCTGCGGCGAGAAAATAAGTGATCTGTTCTTCAAAGTATCCGTACAGTGGTAAATTCATGTCCCAATTAAAATTGGGCGACCAGTGCCAGTACAAAACATTCTCGTTATTTTTTCTATACCAATCCCACTCAACAGCTTCCCATAGTGTGTTGATCCTGCGGATAAGATTGTTGCCTACAGTGTCTGCAGGCGTCAGGTATTGACGAAAAGTGAGCAGGCCTTGTACGAGAAATGACGTTTCGACAAGATCGCCCCCATTGTCTTTAGTGCTAAAGGGGATGACTTTTCCCGTGTTGCCATCTGCCCAATGTGGCCACACGCCATGAAAGCGGTCTGCCTTTTCCAGGTATGCTACAATTTTATTTAATCTTTCAACCCCTTCCTCACGGGTTATAAATTTTTTTTCTATAGCAACGATAACGGCCATGATACCAAAACCCGAACCTCCTATGGACACGATGTTGCCGGATGTATTGCGTTCGCGCGCCATACCACTGGCAGGATGTGCGAAATCCCAGAAGTATTTAAATGATTGTTGCTGAACAAGGTCGAGCAGCGCTTCGTCCGAAATTCGTGTAAACTTATCTGATTCGTCTATACGAGTCACGAGCTTGACTACTGTGCTGCTTCCGAATTGTTTATTGTTTATAGACGTCAGCTCTTGAGATATCTGAAAATTATAAGTGCTTAAAAATTTCAAGGCAACGCCAGGGCTTACGGTCACGGTGCTGTCGTTATTGCTAAATGAAAATTGTAATGGAACACTGCCTGTTGTGTGACCAAGTGTGATAGTTTCTTCCGCTGATTGGCGGTTTAACGGTTCAGAAAAAGATAATACAATCTGAGGTGAAGTCGAGACGTCGCTATACCTGAGACTCATTGGACGCGCATCGACCTGTAGATTAGTTAATGTGAAATTCTTTGATCCCGACCGCGGCTCTTCCTTGTCGCACGAATTCTGGATCAATAGAATTAAAAAACATACGGGTAACCAAAACGATTTCATCAGGTGTTTGGAATTTTAACTCAGCATCTTTGCGCTCAGGTGGCAAAATTTCCGGCCACCTAAGCACAATGACACTCAGAATGAGATTTGAAAATCTACCTGCCAGCTGTTCCCAAGTTGAACAGCGCGGTAATTTCAGCGTTGGTAAGTGCTGTATTGTAAATTCTCACATCATCTATCGATGCTGTAGCCCATGGATTCCAGCTTTGCTGAGCAGGTGCACCTGTGAAACCTATATCACTGGAAGCCAGGCTTCCGAAAACCGGCTTAACGGGAGTGGCCATGATCAACACACCAGTACTACCGCGGTCAGTATAGCCACCAACATCCTGTGCGTCGGCGAATATATGGAACTGGTGTGTAGTACCATCCCAACGCATCACGTAGTGAGCCCAACGATTGGCACCCATAAAGTATGCGCCTTTGTCTCCGTTCTTTAGAGCAATATTGTCTTGCAGGCTGTTCCCTCCGCCCACAGGGTGGGTATTCAACAAGTTCTTCAATTCCAAAGTATCGGACGAGGGCAGGTGACGTCCGGTCTCTGCGGCTGCTACGATATCACCCCAAATGTCGGTCACACCTGACGGAGTAAGTGAGAAGAAGGCCGTGAAACCTTCATCAGCAGTCTTCTTATTACCCTTTACATTCACCCACATACTCACCGTAAAATTGTTCAGCGAGTTAGGCGAGTTGATGTTGGCGATCGAAGGATATACCAGAACGCCTTTTGTAAGTTGCAGGGCCTTTCCAATTTTACCGGTAGTAGAGCCTACGGTACCGAATGTATTCGATGGCGCAGTGTTCGATATCCTTTCATTATTGCCGTCGTCGAAAGTCCAGTGTGCTACTAGGTTTGCTGAGGCTACTTCATTTGAATTGTTGTAACCATCAATTTTTGGCAGCTCGTCATCTTTGGAACAAGAGCTCAGCGCCAGAACGGCAGCCGACAAGGCCGCCACGATTGAATAATTGATTGATTTTTTCATTTGTTTGACTTAAAGGTTAAAAAACTAAAAATTAAAGCGTTGCAATTTTTACTCTCAGGGATACCACGCTGAATAGGAGAGCCTCTTATATAAAAGTCCGAATCCATCATGTCGCGTTTAGTAATTCGGATTTTGCTTCAGTTGATCTCCACTCAAGAGGATCTGAGAAATAGGAATAGGCAGCAGCTCATGTTTCCCCTCCACAAAATTTGTTTTTCCAGCCGCGTGTAACACTTGCGCTGCCCTACCCTGACGAACCAAATCCCAAAACCTGTCATGTTCCATGGCAAACTCCACATGTCGCTCTTGCCACACATCGTTGATGGTAACCGTAGCCTTCGGCGGAAGATTTGCCCTATTTCTAACCAGATTTACTTTTGCTGCCGCATCACCCTGACCGGTATGAATGGCTGCTTCCGCATACATGAGCAGCACATCGGCATATCGCAGTATCTTGATATTCTTAGGCCTGTCCTTATCGTCTTTTTTGGCAAACTGCTCCGCTGTACGACTCGTGTAAGCCTTGTAGTTGTAGTAAAGATTTTGAACCGAATCGGAGCTCGGCACACGGAAGCCATCCCATAACACGGTACCTTTATGTGTTCCGGAGTTGTCGATGAAGATAATGGTAGCATCCTTTCTTAAATCGCCTGGTTCATAAGCGCTAATCAAGCTTGGGGCGGGATCGTTAAATCCCCAGCCCAAATCATCCCATCCGGCTTTGCCACCCACACGCGGTCCCTGGCAAACGGTATAGTTGTCGATCTTTAAATTGGCGTTGTTGAATTTCCCGGTTTGAATTTCAAAAATCGACTCGCCGTTGTTGTCGCCGGCTTGTCGCCAGAGGCTCGCATAATCGGTAACCAGCGAATATTGGCCAGAGGTAATCACGGCATCGGTCAGGGCAAACACTTCAACCCATTTCTTTTGATACATGTATACTTTTGCCAGCAGGGTTTGTGCGGCACCTTTCGTCGCGTGTCCGGTGACTGCCTGCGACTTGAGGGGCAGATGTTCGATTGCAAATTCAAGATCTTCGACGATGCT
>JBMOKS010000671.1:0-6013 GCA_049324355.1 Bacteroidota bacterium | reverse complement strand
CTTTCCCGCTTCGAGCGTACCGACTTTATCGGCGATGCCCAGAATGCCGGCATTCACAACCGTGGCTGATTTGATAGCTTCCAGGGCGGGCATACCGGCCTCTACCATGTAAGCAAATTCTTTGGCGTTTTCGCCGTGAGGATAAACACCAGCGTCGGTTCCAAACGCGATTTTAACTCCGCGTTTGTATGCTTTCTTGAATGTTTCATGGATCTGCGGACCGATCTCCAGTGCTTTGGGTGCGACTAGCGGGTGATAATACCCAGGGACCTTGGCTTGCTCGGCGACGAATTTTCCAGCAGTGATGGTAGGAACATAGAATGTACCTTTTTGTTTCATCAGGTCCATGATCTCCTCGGTCATTTTAGTGCCGTGTTCGATGGTAGTGATACCTGCCAGCACCGCTCTTTTCATGCCTTCCGTTCCGTGGGCATGTGCGGCGGTGTGCATGCCATAATCTTTGGCAGCTTGAATGATTGCCTGCAACTCTTCTTCTGTAAACTGAGGCCCAGACCCATCTTTAGCGATACTAAGCACACCGCCCGTAGCGGTGATTTTGATGAGGTCCGAACCGTCTTTGTAACGTTGACGGACGGCCTGGCGTGCTTCTTCGGGTGAGTTAATCACACCTTCTTTAGGGCCCGGATCTCCCATCAGATCTTTTCTGTATCCGTTGGTCGGATCGGCATGCCCGCCGGTTGTCGCGATTGATTTTCCAGCTGTGAAGATCCGAGGCCCTGTGACGAGCCCCTGGTTGATCGCATTTCTAAGGGCAATGTTTACACCGGAGCCTCCGAGGTCGCGCACCGTGGTAAACCCCGCCATTAAAGTTTTTTTGGCAAATACGGTTGAGCGGAAAGCTACATCTGCTTCATTGAGCGTAAAGCGTTGCAGGTTCTGTTCCTTATTGGTCTCGCCTTCGAGGTGAACATGCATATCTATAAAGCCGGGCATAACGGTTTTCTGACTTAAATCGATCAACACGTCGTTACTTCCGGGTTTACTAAAACCTTTTTCAACGGCAAGGATCGTGTTGCCCTCAACTACAAGTGTCATCTGTGACTGACTGTCGTTCGACTTGCCGTCGATGAGGTTACCGCAATGAATAACAGTCTTTTGTGCCTGAAGGCTGAGGACTGCCATCAGACAAAATAGCAAGGCGTAAATTTTCGTCATGACTTTGATTTTAGATATTGGGTTGTGAGCTTTTTGAGATGATCGACTTCGTCGTCGCCCATGTTGGCAGATTTAACGTGCAAGAGCAGATCAAACATCACTTGCTCGTCATACCCCAGCCGTGAGGCGATGTGGGAGCAAAAATGGATCTCTTCAGTGTACATGCGTTCGTCTATCTTCATAAGCTGCACCATGCTGAGAATAAATTCAAACTTTTGATCGGGTTTTAAATTTTCGGGAATGAGCATGTCGTGATGCTGATCGAAAAGGGGACTGATCTGATCGGGATAAAGACCGTTTGCGCGACCAATGTTGATGATGTAATTTCTTTCCCGCTCGGCAACGCGTCCGTCGATACGGGCGAGGTTAATAAGCATTTTCATCTGATCTAGCGCTGGCATAAGTTTCCGTTTAAGGGTGATTCCAAGGGATCAAATCAAAGCTTAACCTAATAACTTAATAACAAATAACCAATACCTTTATGACGTATGAATTTCCTGGCACATTTGTATTTGTCTGGTGACAACACGAAGATCATGGTGGGTAATTTTATTGGTGATTTTGTGAAGGGCAGGCAGGCGCTGGAGAAGTTTGAACCTGAGATCGTCGTTGGCATAGAGCTACACCGTGCTATTGACGAATTCACCGACACGCACCCTATTGTGGCGGAAAGCAAACAACGCCTCCGTCCGAAATACCGTCATTATTCGGGGGTTATTGTAGATGTATTTTACGATCACTTTTTAGCAAACCAATGGAGTCTGTATCACGCACAACGACTGCCTGATTTTGCCGCTCACGCTTACCGCACCCTCGAGAGTTTCGATGCGATATTACCACAGGAAGTAAAGCATCTCATGCCCTACATGGTGAAAGGAAACTGGCTCGTGAATTATGCGAAAGTAGAGGGCATAAACCGTGCCCTCACAGGTATGAGTCAGCGCACGCCATATGAATCAAAGATGGACCAGGCGGTGGCTGACCTTGAAAAAAACTATGACGCATTCGAGCGAGAGTTTGGGCTTTTCTTCCCCACGCTGAAAAAACACACTGAAGATTTTCTGACGGCCAGATGACGAGACTTCTAAACATCGGCCTGATTTTTTTGATAGCATGCTCGTCACCCAAGCGTGAGCAGAAAAAAATCGTCGTTGGTTTGCAACCTCTAAATAAGGTTCCGCAAGAATATCTCGATACTGTGGCGCTCATTATTAATCGCGCTTACGGCTTCCGGGTGACTCAACTGCCGACGTTCAAGTTGGGCAACCGGTTTATTGTGAACATAAAAGCTCCAAGATACCGGGCTGACTCTATTATCCACTATTTTAAATATCACAAACCCGACTACATTGGTGTCATGCTTGCCATCACTGAAAAAGATATTTCCGTTACCAAAAGAGACATTTTGGGAAACATTAAAAAACCAAAAAGCAAATACCTCGACTGGGGGGTATTTTGGCTATGGTTATCGACCGGGGCCAAGTTGTGTCGTTTCTACTTTTCGAATTAAAAATACAGATCGGGAGAATTTTTTATCTCGCCTCAAAAAAGTTGCGTTGCATGAGATAGGGCACAACATTGGTTTGGATCACTGCAGCTCGACCGAATGTTTCATGCGCGATGCTGCGGAAACTATCACCACCGTCGATAGGGTGGGTTGTTCTTTGTGCGAAATCTGCAAACGTAACCTGGACTCAGGATCTCTATAGCCGCGCATAAAAATCCACTCTGGTCTCTTTAGCGCCAAGCGATTCAAGATACGACACCACCTCGCTGGCTTGTCCTTTCTGCGCGTGATGCAGCATAGTAAATCCGTGTGGCCCTTTTGAATTGAGCAGTCCAGGATTGAAGGTGAGTACTTGCTTAACCGTTTCAAGATGGCCCAACATGCAGGCCAGATAAATATTATAACGCGCGCCTTTGCTCAACAGGTAGTTTGCGATCTCTTTGTTGCCCACATGGCCCGCAGCTTCTATCGGCGACTCAAAATCGCCGCCGCCCCAATCGTACGACACGTGCAGCAATAAGTGATCATTCTCTAACATTTCCTTAACACGATCAAATTTTCCATGAGCCACGCCCACAAATTCTTTTACAGTTTCAAGCTTGATGGGAGCAGGTTTATCCTGAACTTGATTTTGAGCGGGAACAATCCCAGGTAATATCAGGCTCGTTGCTGTTACACTGGCTGCCTTGATGAACTGCGAACGGCTCATCGTCGAAATTAAATTGTCCATGGTGGTGATTCTTTGGTTATATGGAAAGTAACGAGATGGCGAGGAAACAGTGCCACGCCAATAGCGTGATTTTTACCAAAGGGGTATTTTCGACTTCAAAACAAAAGACCCGTTATATGAACGGGCCTTTTGTGCATTTATTTGATCTCCAGGTTCACTTCGCTGGACTCTGCACCGTTGAGGAACCTGAGCTTATATTTACCCTTAGCAGCATAGCTCAAGCTGAGTGTCTGCGGTTTTGCTTTACTTTTCGATTTTGAAGCAACAGGCTCGTGCACTTTTACATCCCAATCGATACTATGAAAGCCTAATGATCCATTGGCGGTTATACGGCGAATGAGATTATTTTTCTCATCATAGAGTTCCACCATAACGTTCGGCGCAGGTTTACCTACATAGTAAATGACAGGCACATTCGGGAGAAAGGGTTTATCCCAGGGATAACTCTTTTCACCCCACTTTTCATTGTGTCTTATGCTCTCCGGTTCGAAGGCTAAAATGCCTTTGTTAAGACCGCCATCTTTCAAAGCTTGCAGGGGTTTTACATTGGCTACAAAAACGCTGCGACCGTGCGTACCAACGATCAGGTCGTTATCTCTGGGGTGAACCATCATATCGTATGAAGAAACATTAAGCATCTTGTTAAACAGATGCCAGGTGTTGCCTTTATCGAGGCTTGCATACGTGCCTTGGTCCAGTCCGCAGTAAAGCAGGTCGGCATTAACAGGATCCTGAATGACGACATTGGCAACCGATTCGGGCAAGTTGCCCTTAATGTTTTTCCAACTCTTGCCGGCGTCTGTGCTCATGAAGATGAGGGTGCTAAAGTTGTCATCGCGATAGCCATTGAGGGTAACAAATACTGTTGCTTCATCATGTGGAGATGCACTTACAGAGCTTACCCATTTATTGGCGGGAAGCCCGGCATTGATTTGCTCCCAGTTTCCACCGGCATTTTTGCTGATCCACAAGTTGCCGTCGTCCGTGCCTGCATAGAGCAGGCCAAATTTGAGCGGCGATTCCGTAAATGCCGAAATCGTCGAAAAGGGAACGTTGCCTTGCTTTTTATTCAGCGTGAGATCAGGGCTGATAGCCTCCCAACTCTCTGCTTTGTTCAGGCTTCGGTAAACTTTATTGGCGGCGATGTAAACAATATCTGCATTGTGTTTACTAAGCATGAGCGGTGTTCTCCAATTCCAGCGAAGCGGTTGCTGGCCGATGTCATGCTGCGGCGTGATCTTGGTGTATTTGGATTTATCAAGTTCGATCTTATAATAATTTCCGAATTGGAAACCAGTGTAAACAAGCTTGCTGTTCCTTGGATCAGGCGCTACATACATGCCATCACCCCCGAAGATCGGTTCCCAGTGTTTCGTCTCATTCGGAACGGACTGGCTGGAACCTCGCAGCACGCCATTATCTTGCAAACCCCCATAAACGTTATAGGGCGTTTCCATGTCAACATTTACGGTATAGAATTGTCCTACTGGCATGTTATTAATATGAAGCCAGTTGGCTCCTTCATCATAAGTCTGGTACAATCCGCCGTCGTTGCCCAGTAACATATGTTTTGAGTCTGCCGGATTGATCCATAGCGCATGATGATCGACGTGCACGTCGCGAACGCCCTGAAGGGTATCTATTCTGTGCCACGTGACACCGGCGTCGCGCGACTTTAAGATAGGAACTCCATAAATGTAGAGAAGGTCTGCGTTGTCGGGAGCGACTTTCATCTCAGCAAAATAATAGCCATAGGTAAAGAACACGCCGTCGAGATCGTAGCTGTTCATTCTCTTCCAGCTCGCTCCTGAGTCGTCGGAGCGATAGAGTTCTGCTCCGATAATTTTTGTTTTGAATAAATTGGCGTTGGCATCGGCACCGAAGTAATCGGCAATCGCTTGGGTTGTATATTTTCCCTCACGAACTTCCTTCTTTACCAGTTGCGCCGTGTATTTCTTGGGAAATCCATTGTCTTTTAAAAACTCATCCAGTTTTTTATCTTCGATCTTATCGAGATCTTCTTTGGTCATATTCTTAAAGTCTTCGATCTTCAGCTTGCCGGCATCTTCGGTTTTCTTTTTGTCTTCAATTTCTCCCTGGTTGTCCAGAATCGCATAGATCACATTAGGTTTCGAGGCCGATACTTCAAGTCCGATCCGTCCTATCTGTTTTCCCTGAGGAAATCCACTTACCGATCTGGTCCAGGTTTCTCCGCCATCGTCTGAGCGGTAGATTGAAGATCCGCCGCCGTTGCCCTTAAACTCCCAGGCTTTACGTGTTCGTTCCCAGGTTGATGCCCACAGTTGCTGCGGGTTTTGGGGATTAATGACCAAGTCAATCACCCCTGTGCTATCGTTGACAAAAAGTGTTTTCCTCCAGGTTTGACCACCGTCTGAGGATTTAAAAACTCCGCGTTCGCTATTGTTTGTATACAAAGCTCCCATCGACGCCACCCACAAGGTGTTATCATTCTGCGGGTGAATGATAATGCGGCTCACGTGCTGCGTGCTAGTCAGCCCCAAGTGACTCCATTTTTTTCCGCCATCTGTTGTTTTGTAAACACCCGAGCCGGCATAGCTGGAGCGACTGCTATTCTTCTC
>JBMOKS010000670.1:0-6015 GCA_049324355.1 Bacteroidota bacterium | reverse complement strand
AGTTTAAAGGTATTCGTAACGGTATTAACATCGACGCGAAGAGCCGTTATCAGGACTACTCCAAGCTGATCACCTTTGCTAATAAAGGTCAGATGATGACAGCTGCCGAGGCTTGGTTCCTGAAAGCTGAGGCCTCAATCCGGGGATGGGCCGGAGCAGGTACAGCGCAAACCAACTACGAGAAAGGTATCGAACTTTCTTTCGATCAGCATGGCGTGAGCGCCAATTTTGCAGCCTACAAAGATGACGCCACCAGCAAGCCGAAACAATACCTGGATCCGAAGGCCATAACTACTGGACAGAACGACGTCCTCAATGGTAATCCAAATCTGAGTACCATCACCATTAAGTGGGATGATGCTGCTGCCATGGACCAGAAACTGGAAAGGATCATCACCCAAAAATGGATTGCCATGTATCCTGATGGCCAGGAAGCCTGGAGCGAATTCCGCAGAACAGGTTATCCGAAATTGTTCCCGGTTGTGGTCAATAACAGCGGCGGGAAGATCACCGGATTTATCAAACGCGTAAACTTCATAGCAGAAGAATATGCCACCAACAAACCCGCAGTGGAGAAAGCAGTGCAAGGACTGGGTGGTCCGGACACAGGAAATACTCCTCTGTGGTGGGATGTTGATTAAAGAGCCTTTTATATACGTAAGTACGGTTTATAATAGGGTTAATTGAGCATAAGGGTGAGTTGTCTTTGACACTCACCCTTTGTTTTAAGTTATTATTATTGTGTCTATGAAAATGCCCATTCGTTTATTTTATATCGCGTTGGTCGCCATCATGTTGCTGTCGTGTAAACACGAAACCAAAACACTTTTTACCAGGCTATCGGAAGATGAAACAGGTATAAATTTTCGAAATCTTTTGAAGGAAGACGATGACCAATTTAACATCATCTTTTATCCCTATTTCTATAATGGGGGAGGCGTAGCGGTTGGCGATGTAAACAACGATGGTTTACAAGATGTTTTTTTCACCGGAAACATGGTGAAGAACAGACTGTTTATCAACGAAGGAGATTTTGAATTTCAGGATGTAACCGTGCGATCGGGCGTGGCCGAAAAAGAAGGATGGTGCACCGGCGCGACAATGGTGGATATCAACGAAGACGGCTGGCTCGACATTTACGTTTGCCGGTCAGGACTTTCAAACATCAACTACAGGAAAAACCTTTTATTCATCAACAACCACGATCTCACCTTCACTGAGCAGGCAGCACAATACGGCTTGGATGATCCGGGCTATTCTACGCAGGCTTCGTTCTTTGATTATGACAAAGACGGCGATCTCGACATGTTTCTAATCAACCAGTCGACTCCAGAATATTCACAAGGCAAGATCGAATACCTTCAGATGCACAACCAGCGTAGCGACAGCACGCTGGAAAATAAGTTATACCGTAACGACAACAAACACTTCACCAACGTAACAAGCACATCGGGTATTCAATCGAATGTGCTTACGTTCAGCCTCGGATTAAGCACTGCGGATCTTGATCAAGACGGATGGCCCGATATCTACGTGGCCAACGACTTCAAAGAACCCGACTACCTTTACATCAACAACCACGATGGCACATTCACCGAAAGTCTCGCTAAAAAAATAGATCACACTTCTCTTTACGCCATGGGCATGGACGTGGCCGACTACAACAACGACCTGTTGCCCGACATGATCATTCTCGATATGCTGGCCGAAAGTAACCGCGCGCAAAAGATGCATATGGGAGGTGATAATTTTAACCAATACAATTTTTTATTTCGGAATGGCATGTTTCATCAATACATGAAGAACTCGTTGCAGAAGAATAACGGTGACGGAACATTCAGTGAAATAGCCCAGCTAGCCGGTGTATCCAATACCGATTGGAGCTGGTCGCCGTTGTTAGCCGATTATGATAATGATGGGTTGAAAGATCTTTTCATTACCAACGGATATAAACGCGATAATACTGACATCGAATTCATTATCTACTCGATGAACGAATCTATCCGCATCCAAAAAGGTGGCGACGCAGTGAATGCCGCCGAGTACATTTCGCACATGCCGGGCATTCATATTCCCAATTACATCTACAAGAACGTCGGTAACGATAAATTTGAAAACAAGATCAAAGAATGGGGGTTCGATCACAACACGTTTTCGCATGGGGCTGTTTACGCCGACCTTGACAACGATGGAGACCTTGACCTGATCACAAACAATACCGATGAGTATGCCGGAGTCTATCGCAACAATGGCGAGACCTTGCTCAACAACAACAACTTTCTGAAGATCAAACTCCGCGGTAGGAAAAGTAATCCTACCGGCATCGGTGCAAAAGTTTATGCTTATGCCGGAGACAAAACTTTTTACCTCGAGCAGAATCCCGTGCGCGGTTATCAGTCGTCGGTTGACGAGAACCTGCACCTGGGCTTGGGTAGTATTTCAATCCTGGACTCTCTGCGTGTGATCTGGCCCGATGGCACCGGCAGGGTGGTCAAAGATGTAAGGGCAAAGCAGACGCTCACGATCAATATCGAGGGCGCTGGTATATATTCCAATCACCCGACTGATGCTCCGTTGTTAGTTGAAGCCGGTAATGCAATTGAATTTGTTCACCGGGAAAATCAGGAAAATGATTTCACACGGCAATTCTTGTTGCCCTATTTCTATTCGCACAATGGACCTTGTATGGCCAAAGGTGATGTGAATGGCGACAACCTTGAAGACATTTTTGTTGGCGGAGCCAAAAGCCAGTCTGGTGCAATCTTTGCGCAGTTGCCTGATGGTACATTTAAAGTATTAGACACCGCGGAATTGAATTCAGACGCAGCAAGCGAAGATACTGATGCGATGTTCTTTGATGCCGACGGAGATCGTGACCTCGATCTTTATGTGGTGAGTGGTGGATACGAATTTGAAGAACATTCAAGTTTGCTCCAGGACAGGCTGTATTTAAATAATGGACGCGGTACATTTTCCAAATCCTCAAACCTTCCCCAACATTTTGCCAACAAGAGTTGTATTGCAGCAGCCGATGTTGATGGTGACGGCGACACCGATCTTTTTGTAGGAGGCAAGGTGAAACCCGGACGTTTTCCGTTAGCAGAGCCCTCGAAAATATTTATCAACAATGGAAAGGGAAAATTTACCGATGCAACAGTTCAATTGGCTTCAACATTAGAAAACCTGGGTATGGTGAACGATGGTGTTTGGACGGACGTTAATCGAGACGGCAAAGCCGATCTGGTAGTGGTAGGCGAGTGGATGACGCCAAAAGTTTTTATCAATGAGGGCGATCTATTTACCGATCAAACGGAGAAGCATTTTCCAGCAAACCTAAAAGGCTGGTGGAATACGATCTTAGCGCATGACTTTGATCGCGATGGAGACGAAGACCTTGTAATCGGAAATTATGGGTTAAATTCACAACTCAACGTGAGCGAGCAACGTCCCGTAGAACTTTACCATTCAGATGTTGATGGCAATGGTTCTATCGATCCCATCATGATGCACTATGTTGGAAGCCAATCGCATCCGCTTGTTCCGCGTGATGATCTCAACAGCCAGATCCCAGGCATGAAAAAGAAATTCAACGATTACAGAACATACGCTGACGCAACGATCCACAACATACTTTCTGCCGAACAGTTGTCTAAAGCAACATTGAATTCGGCTGCGACCCTGGAAACAGTATTCCTTGAAAACAACAATAGTTCTTTCAAAAAATTGTTCCTGCCCGTGGAGGCGCAGTATGCACCGGTCTTCGCCATCGCGGCCATGGATATCAATAGCGACGGCAACGACGATATTATACTCGCCGGCAACAACAAGTACAACCGTGTCTATTTAGGAAAACACGACGCCAATCATGGTGTAGTGTTGCTGGGCAGCGGAATGAATAGTTTTCGTTATTTGCCTCAAGGCCAATCCGGATTGAATCTTAGGGGAGATGTGCGGTCTATACTTGCTATGCCGAATGGGCTTTTTTTTGGCGTGAGTGACTCACCGATCAGGGTGTACCGCCGACGATAGCTTCTGGAACGCTCACTGAATTCCACCATCATAAATAGAGGGCAATTAACGCCGACCCGCATCGCCTTTTTTGTGGTATAAAAACCAATCCCAGTGGTTTTTGAACAGGGACACGATACACGGAGTCCGTGGCTGATATGCACACCGTACGCGGATACGCTTAACTAACTATGGACAGGATTTTTTGGGGACACATGTGTGTGTTAACGCACACATATATAGTGTGTCCGCACACAAAATTGATTTTTTCTTTGTGTTTTTCTGGTCTTACTGGTAGATTTACTTGTATGCCGTGCACATCTCCATAATAATCTTAGGCAGTTGTGTGATCGGCCAACAATAACTCAAACCCAAATACCTGATGAAAAAAAGTTTACTTCAACTCCTAGTCTTGCTCTTCGTAGCAAGTGCCCCTGCTGTGGCGCAAACAGTCTCGGGCAGAGTGACCAGTAGCGCGGACGGTGCCGCCCTTCCAGGGGTTTCCGTCCTGGTAAAAGGAACCACGACCGGTACCTCTACCGACGTGGACGGCCGGTACACCATCACGGCTCCGGATGCTCAGAATTCTATCTTGGTCTTTTCATTCATTGGCTTCGCCACCCAGGAAGTTACCATCGGCAGCAGAACAACGGTGGATATCTCGCTGGTTGAGGACATTACTCAATTAGGTGAAGTGGTGGTTACTGCTCTTGGTATCGAGCGCGACACCCGCACGTTGGGCTATGCTGTAACCCGCGTCGATGGCGAAAACCTGACAAAGGCACGCGAGATCAACATGGTAAATTCACTCGTGGGCCGCGTGGCCGGTGTAAACGTGAGTGGTGTGGCTGGTGGCCCTGGTTCATCCAGTAACGTCATAATCCGCGGCGTAAGCTCCATCGGTGGTTCTTCTCCACTATATGTAATCAATGGCGTGCCAATCGACAACACCACGCGGGGTATGGCCGGTCAATGGGGCGGTGCCGATCTTGGCGACGGCATCGGTAATATCAACCCCGACGATATCGAAGACGTGACTGTATTGAAAGGTGCCACTGCAGGGGCCTTGTATGGCTCAAGGGGTTCTAACGGTGTGATTCTGATCACGACTAAAAAAGGGAAAGGCAGGCAGGGTATCGGTGTGGAGTTCAATTCAAACTATACTGCCGACAAGGTAATGAACCTGACGGACTTCCAATATCAATATGGACAAGGCGCCAATGGTGTAAAACCTGCTAACCAGACTGAGGCGTCGCAAGTAGGTGGTAGTTGGGGTGGTCTGCTGGATGGTTCCAGTGTAGTACAGTTTGATGGTGTTTCGCGCCCCTACAGTGCCCAGAAAGACAACTACGATAATTTCTACCGCACAGGTTCCACCTTCACCAATACCATCTCACTCGGCAGTTCAAGTGAAAGCGGCAGCTATCGTTTCTCCGCTTCTACATTGTCCAATAAGTCTACGGTACCGAATTCAGGTCTTGACAGAAGCACATTCAACCTGAACTTGAATTATAAGATCTTCAAAAAGCTGAGCTTCGAACTGGTTTCTAACTACGTAACAGAAAAAAGCAGAAATAGACCGAATCTGAGTGACTCGCCAGGTAACGCAAACTTTGGCGTCACGTTCCTTCCCACCAGTTACGACGTGCAGAACTTTGAGCCTGGCTATGATCCGGTAACAGGCGCTGAAGTGCTTGTGAATGCCAATAACATCTACTACACTAACCCGTGGTTTGCTGCTAACCGCTTTAAAAACGATCTCGGAAGAAACAGAACGATCAACATTGCTTCCTTACGATATAATCCCACGGAGTGGCTTACCCTTCAAGCGCGCGTTGCCAACGACCTTACTTTCGACAAGCAAAAAGGTGTAACACCGACCGGCACTGCATATCGTCCGGCGGGTGATTTAGTGGAGATAAGCAACAAGCGATACGAGACCAACGCAGACTTCCTCGTGACGGTGAACAAGAATATCACGACAGACATTGCAGCGTCAGGATCGGT
>JBMOKS010000669.1:1960-6015 GCA_049324355.1 Bacteroidota bacterium | reverse complement strand
GATATAATGCTTTCTCTTCGATGTTGAGAAATTGTTATCTCAACCATCACGCAGTTTTTTCATAAAAGGTTGGTTTGGCAGGAGAATAAATTTTCTCGACCAACCCTGGCACCTTTTCGTGCGTGCTGGCAGAAAACCTAAAACCATGAATAAGTTAAGATTTTTATCGTTCACCTCGATCATGTGTATCGCAGCAACGTCGTGCACGATCGAAGATACTTCACCCAAGATCTTTGATCTGGACTACATGGCCCATATTTATCCTGCGAATTTCGTCAGCACAATCAGCAATCCCTTCTTTCCGTTGACGGTGGGTTCGTCCTTTACCTACATTGGTCAGACGTCAAAAGGCACCGAGCGGTCAGTGCTCGAGGTGCTTGCAGAAACAAAAACGGTTATGGGCATCATTTGCACCGTGATCAGAGACCGGGTGTACCTCAACGACAAGTTGATCGAAGACACGCGCGACTGGTATGCGCAAGACAAAGATGGAAATGTCTGGTACTTCGGAGAAATTGTTGACAATTATGTCGATGGCGTATTAGACAACCACTATGGGTCATGGGAAGCGGGTGTCGATGGTGCGGAGCCAGGTGTGATCATGCTCGGTAATCCTGTTGTTGGGTTAAAGTACCGACAGGAGCATTATCTCGGTCAGGCAGAAGATCACGGCGAGATCGTAGGCAAAAACGAATCGATAACCGTAGCTGCCGGTGCGTTTACGGGTTGCTTAAAGATCAAGGAGACGAATCCGCTCGATAAAAATTTTCTTGAATACAAATACTACGCTCAGGGCGTTGGCCTTGTGAAAGTGGAGAAAATTGACACGCCGGTTGAAACAGAAGAGCTTGAATCTTACACTCTAAAATAAAAGGTCATGAATGAAAAGTTAATTTTCAAATTGACCGCGATGCTTTTGGGATTTTCAGTAATGGCCTTTGCTCAAAAAGTTACCGTTAGCGGGTTTGTTCAGGACGCGGGATCGAAAGAGGTGCTGATCGCCGCCAATATCTACGAACCGAAAATGCAAACGGGCACATCAACCAACTCTTATGGCTATTTTTCACTCACCTTACCTGCCGCCGATACGATCTTGTTGATCGTATCATACGTCGGTTATAAACCGGAGACCAGAAAAATAGTTGGAACAATAGACGGCAGGCTTGACGTCCTTCTTCTTCCTTCCAATGTACTTCGCGAAGTCGAGATTAGTGGTGCCCGAAACGACGATAACGTCAACCAAACCCGGGTTGGCGTGATCGATGTGCCCACGCGCGACATCCAAAACGTTCCGGTGTTGATGGGCGAGCGCGATATCCTGAAAGCAATACAGTTTTTGCCTGGCGTTCAACAGGCGCAAGAGGGAACAACGGGATTTTTTGTACGTGGTGGAAACCTGGATCAAAATCTTGTGCTCCTCGATGAGGCCCCTGTTTATAATCCTAATCATCTTTTCGGATTGGTCAGCACGTTTAACGTAAACGCCGTAAACCACGTGCAGCTCATCAAAGGCGGTTTTCCTGCCCAATATGGAGGAAGGCTCAGCTCGATCCTCGATATCACTATGAAAGACGGCAACAAAGAACATTACCAGGCTGAGGGAGGTATCGGACTTTTGTCGGCGAACCTTACCGTGCAGGGCCCAATCAAAAAAAGCAAAGCTTCGTTTATCGTGTCGGGCAGAAGAAGCTATGTCGATCTGTTTCAAAAAGCTTTTATACCCAACAACACAACGTTGTACTCCTTTTTCGATGTGAACGCCAAGGTCAACTTTGAGCTCGGAAAAAATGACAAGATCTATTTCAGCGCATTCAAAGGACGTGATAATGGAAGCTATACAGGTCCCAGCAGTTTGAATTATGCTATCGGCTTTGGCAACAGCACGGCCACTATACGGTGGAGCCACATTTTTGGAAACAATCTTTTTGGAAACGCTTCCTTCATCGCCAACACCTATGATTTGGCCCTGAGCACGGAGCAAGGAAATTATTATTCTCTTTTTTATACCGGAATCCGCGATATGAATACAAAATCTGATTTTACCTGGACGCTGAACACCAATCATGTGGTGAGATTTGGCGCCACGTATTTCTATCACACCACCTCTCCTTCAACGTTTACAGATCAGATCCCGAAAAGCGGAAGCAGAATAAAAGTGGATCGCAACAAGATTCGCAAAAGACATGCAATCCAAATGGCCGCCTACATCAATCACGAATGGGATATTTCAGAAAATTTCGGATTGAATTATGGCGTTCGGGTGTCGCACTATTATGCCGACATAAGAAAATATACGCTCTTCGAGCCACGCCTAACCGCTAAGGTGAATCTCAACAAAACAACTTCTTTCAAGGCTTCCTATACCGAAATGAATCAGTTTCTTCATGCTATTCCATACAGCTCTGCGAGTTTTCCAACCGATATCTGGATTGCTTCCAGCCAGCGTGTTAAACCGCAAAACAGCATTCAGTACTCGATTGGTGTGTTCAAAAATCTAAAGGAGAATCTATACGAAGCCAGTATCGAGGCCTATCATAAAGAAATGTCAAACCAGGTTCTGTTCCGGCAAGGCACAAACCTGACCGTTGAATCGGATATTGAAGAAAGTTTGACCTTTGGCCAAGGTGAGTCGTATGGCGCAGAGTTATTTCTTAAAAAAAACTCCGGCCGGCTTACCGGGTGGTTTAGTTACACCTGGTCGAGGACCACACAAACTTTTCCGGAGCTGAATTTCGGAGAACCTTTCCCTTTTACATACGACCGCCGGCACAGTCTCGCGATTGTCGCAACGTTCGACATCAATGAACGTTGGTCGATTGCCACCGATTTTGTTTTCAGAACCGGCAGCGCTTATACATTACCCCCAGGAAGAGTTCCTGTCACCGATGGCACCTTGTATGACGGATGGTATTACGACTACACCACGAGAAACAATACCCGACAGCGTGCCTATCACCGGCTCGATGTAAGCTTCTCATACAAAAAAGAACGAACAATTTTCGGGCGCAAATATCAAAGTGAATGGGTATTTGGCGCTTACAATATTTACGCTCGCCAGAATCCCTACTTTATCTACATGACGGTAGACCCGCAAACCCAACAACCACAAGCCAAGGAGTTGTCTCTTCTTCCCATTGTACCCAGTGTTAGTTTCAATTTTAAATTTTAGGACATGAATCTTTTAAGGTTTTACAGCAGCAATATTTTCTGGCCCGTGATTATTGGCTTATTCGGCTGCCAAAATGAAGTGATGCTGCCACAACTTCCATATGAAAGTCGTGTGGTGATACAAGGAATAGTTGAACCGGATTCGGTTCCCATCGTGTATTTCAACCGCACGGTACCCTATTTAAGCGGCACCACCGACCCCGCCGAATTGGTGATCAGAGATGCTACAGTCACAATAAGTACTTTGGAAAGTTTGGATCAGCTTTTTCTAGATAGCACTTTCCTTCCTATGGATTGTAAGTTTTCCTATTTCTATAAAGGCAATATTGTTGTGAAAAAAAACACAACCTACACACTGGAGATCCGTCACGGTGAAAAAACTTATCAGGCGTATGCGAGCACCAACCTTACACCTGTAACAATTGACAGGTTGTCTTATACACCGGCCTTTAAAGATTTGTATGGTGAACATGAGGGCGTTATCGCGTTCTTCACAGACTTGCCAAACGAGATCAACTACTATCGTTTTCAAATGACTCGGAAGCTTGATCGCTCAGTGCGTTATGTTACCGGCAATGGCAGAGATGGCATAGTACCCTGCCTAGACGAAGGTGATACTGTTATGTTCACGGAATACGGCCGGTCTGTTTATAACGACAAAAATGTGCAGGGTCAGCAGATCATGTTGATCATCGAGCCGGCGTTAACCCACCAGGTAAAAGTGCAGATCTCTGTTCGTATACAAACCATTGATAAAGCAACGTACGAATTTTACGAGCAACTTGACGGACAGAAGTTAGCTCAGTACAATCCGTTTGTGGAGCCCGTTTTTATCCGAGAAGGTCAGTTCGGAAAAGATGCCACCGGATTTTTTGGAAGTCTGATCA
>JBMOKS010000669.1:0-1950 GCA_049324355.1 Bacteroidota bacterium | reverse complement strand
ATCAGGAGCGATTCCGTCATGATGGTCATGCCTATAGATGAGTAGATGAATCTAGGCCAGAACATGGATGGGTTTAAATTTGTTTCTTCCATTCTTCACTACTTTAAATGTTTATAAACCCATTATTGTTATGAGATGCCTCATGTCGAAATGAGGCAGTATCCTGAAAAACCGAGCGCAGATGATCGCGTTTTGTTTATTTACCTTTCCATCGGTGCATGGTCGCTACCCAAGCGTGTTATTTCGAAGAAAATTGAAAACTTCAAGACGTGTGCGTCGATTCCTTTCGCCAGTATCTTTCTTAGCAACACCACCATTGACACGCAAAGCGATTCGGTGGCAGAATTCCGGTTTGATTGTCAAGGGTGTGGGTGTATATGACCTGGTGGTGACCTCTGTTGGCCTCGAACCAACACAATTAAAAATAAATGTTACAGAAAGCAAGCTAAGGGTCTCTGCTGTCAGCTAAAATCTTCGGAAATTGAATTAAAGTCGGTAGAGGTGCAAGGTCCCAAAGACGTGGCTAGGGGAAGAAGTTTAAAAAAATTAAAAGAAGATCTTTATCGCCGATGATAAGTTTGCGGCATTGTGCAACGTTCGCAATCCCTGGGTGATTGATTTTCCTCCCGACGAAGAACTTTCTGCTCGCCACCGCCCGAGCCGAATTTTGATGGGCAGATGTTGTATCAGTCACGCCATTTACTAGGGTACCTCGTAAAACATCAAACACCGCTCTGCGAGTGCTGTACCTTCATGTCAGCTTTTCTCTTCAAAGGAATATCAAGCGTATAAGAAATGCCAAAACTGCCGGAATCAAATTTTAAGGTACCACCCACAGACTGAACACGTGACTCGATGTTGTATAAACCCAAGCCTTTGATATTGTTTTCCCAAGAGAAGCCAATACCGTTGTCCTCATAAACAATGTTCAAAAGATCTTTGAACGAGTTCATGTGCAAAGTGATGGTTTTCGCGTTGGAGTGCTTAAGCGAATTGGAGATCAACTCTTGCAGGATCCTGAAAACAGGGATACTTAATTTTACATCCTTAATGTCGTCGCCAAAAGTATTGAATTCAATCTTGACAGGTACTGTGCCATTAAGTTTGTCGATATAATTCTTCAGGCCCGAAAAAAGTCCATAGCGTTCAAGACCCGGGGGAGAAAGGCCGTAAATAATATTCTTTATTTCGTGGATGGTGCTTTGGAACTGGGTCTCCACTTCATCGGTCTTCGGTTCGCTGTATTTGTTCAGCAATTGCGTAACGATCATCTTAATTGCCGTAAAATCGGTGCCTACACTGTCGTGAAGATCTTTGGCAATACGGCTTCGCTCCTGTTCGATGGCTTCGATCTCCGACTGGATCAGTTTACGCTGGTGTTTTTTATAAACGCGCACCTGATTTACGAAAAAAAGAAAAATGATCAGCAAAACTACAAATGCCACGATCGTTTGAAAATACCACGTTTGCCAAAGCGGTGGCAGAATGGTAATGAAAGGCGATGTGTAAGCGGGCGTCCAGTAAATGTTGTCGAGCGAATATTGAATTTCGAATTGATAAGTAGCCGGTGCCAGCGAATAAAACTCCAGATTACGGTCCTGTGATTCTATCCACGGGTCATCCTGATGAAGTCGGTATCGCACAAAAATATGCTGCTGACTGAATGAGACAAATCCAAACGCAAGGTGAATATTATTTTTATCGTAGGGTATATCGATGTCGGCGTCGAGGTTCAACGACTGCTTGTTGGCCGAAACCTCTTTGATATAAAAGCGTGGTTTGATATTCAGCACACCGGTTTCATTCTCATTGATTATCGAAAAACCTTTGCCAGAAAAGGCCCATATATTGGGTTTCATGTACAGCAGATGGCTGATCTGGTTACTGACCAATCCGTGCTGTTTGGAAATGATCTCGACTTTGGGTCTTCCGGCAAACAGCGAGGCCATG
>JBMOKS010000668.1:0-6045 GCA_049324355.1 Bacteroidota bacterium | reverse complement strand
CACCCAGGTGATATACAACACACTGCCGATCACAAATATGAGGAAGAGCTGCAATTGATAAATCGCCAGCACCAGGCCCAACACCAACAAATTGAAGAACGCAAAGACAAACTCCAGCGTTGCGCCCGTTAGAAATGCTTCTATGCGTCGATGGTCGCCGATGCGCTGAAGAATATCGCCAATCTTTTTTCCGTCAAAGAATGGGATAGGCAGTTTCATCAATTTGATGAGAAAATCGGAAATAATTGAAATATTGATCCTTGTGCCTACGTGAAGCATGATCCACGAACGAACAAAGTCCACCACCATGCGGCTAAAATACAACACCAGCATGGCGATCAAAATGACGTTGATCAGCGTAACATTTTGGTTGGCGATACCAATGTCGACTACCGCCTGCGTGAGGAATGGCAATACCAACATCAACACACTGCCGGCAATCATGCCAAACAAAAGTTGAAAGAGTTCTTTCCTGTACGGAATGAGATAGCGGTATAGCATCATGAATCCCGACGAGGCGTCTTTCTTTTCATCCTTGACGTCGTCGTCGCTGGAGTAGAACTCAGGCTTTGGCTGAAGGATCAGAACTTCTTTGTCACCCTCAGGGTTTTTACGATGCAACCCTTTGATAAAATCCTCTTTATTGAATTTCAGCAACCCTTTTATAGGGTCGGCGAGTATCACTTCGTTCTTTTTTATTTTGTATACAACGGCATACCGGTCATCTTCCCAGTGGACAATGAGGGGTAACGGCATTTCCTGACCTGGCTTGTCGAAGTTAACCCGGCTGATCATGGTGCGGAAACCCACGGCATCGGCTGTTTTGCTGATGCCGTAAAAGTTGCCATCTGACATGTCGTCGCCGTTTTTTTTCTTGATGGAGTTTATCGAGTTAAATTTGCCATAGTACTTTGACACCATCTGCAAGCAGGCGTAAGCACTATTGGCGGGTTCTTCTTGATGATAATATGGGTATTTGCTCATATTGTTCATTCATGGGTAAAACCCATGTGGTCATTTCGTTTCTATTATTTGTTCATCCAGCTTCATTTTCTTCGAAGTCAACAAGTCGTCAAGTTTCCTGTTCTTGTCAAGCATATTGTCGAGTATTTCGAGATAATCAGCCATCAGTTGGTCTATAACTTCGGGTGTAAAAATATCGCTGCGGTATTCCAACACAGTTTCGATACCATTGGCTTTTTCGTAGAATGTAAAATTCAGATCGAATGAGGGTAACGAGAAGCTGAGATGTTCGCTGCTGAAGTCTGTTATTTCTTCAGCCTGGTTCATGTCATAACCAACATAATGCACCATGACCGGACAAACCGTGTCGAGCGACCGGTCATAGTCGTTCAATAGTTTGGAAAAAGGATAAGTTGCGTGATCCATGGCCTCCAGGATATTGTGATAGGCTTCGCGAACACAGGTCTCAACCGTAGCCTCTCCGTCCATTTCCGACGCCACCAGTACTTTGTTAATAAACCAGCCAATCTGGTCCTTAACTTCATCCTGTTCTCTTGTGGAAACCGGAACCGCAGAGAGAACATCTGTTCTTTTCGCTGCGCTGTATATCAATATGTTGATGCTGGTGAATACGACCGTGTAAACACTGACCTGAAGCTCCTGCGCGAATTGTATCAACCTGGTTTTCATTTCGTTGTTGAGCACAAATCTGTAGGCTAATCCTTCGTAGGGTATCACCGCTGAGATAAATCCCATCACGTCGTTTGTTTCCTCTGGCGTCATCGGCTTAAAATGCACGGCGAGCTCTTTGGTCATACTCTCGCGATAAGAAGTAACGCGGTCAATTGATTTTACTTTATCCGAATAGACTGTGAAATCGACGATGCCGTTTTTTCCGCCAAGTTTGGCATCCCAAAAAGATTTGAGCTCCTGAAATGCCGCGCTTTTCAAATAATTCACCTGCCAGGTGGCATAGTCATAACATTGTATTTTCGGCTCAGGCAGAGGACTGGGTTCACCCTGGGCAAAAGCGCGATATAGTGTTGTGAGTTCGTCGCTGATCTGGTTTACCGACCAGGCGTCTGAAATAATATGATCGATCAGGATCAGCAGGACATAACGGTGTTTGGGCAAGTGAAAAAGAAATAGTTTACACAATGGACCTTCGTTCTTGTTGAAGATAACATTCACATGCTCGTCCATGCGCTTGGTCACTTTCATGAACGCATCTTCTTCTTGTGTAAAATCTTCATGCATCAGCTTACCCTTGAAGTCATCGAGGGGCGCAATGATCTGGCGCACTTCGTTATTGATGTAATGAAAAGTTGATCGCAATGAATCATGGCGGCGATAGAATTCCCTTACGGCCTTCTCCAGTATGTTAACATCGATACGATTCAACTTAAAATACTTGGTCATGTTGTAGGGAACAGCTTTCCTTTCGTAGTGAGTCAGCAGGTAAACGCCTTTCTGGGCATGTGCCACCGGGTAGTGTTCCTGTTCTTCAATTCGTTTAATCGGAATTCTCTCAACCTCCGGGGGCCTTGTCACAAGCAAAGCCTGCTCGGCGATAGTTGGCTTGAGAAAGAGGTCTCTGAGATGAAGGTCATTCTTCCAGTGATTATTGATGGCGGCAACAAGTTCGATAGCCTTCAATGAATTTCCCCCGATCTCGAAAAAGTTGTCATGTATACCAATCTCCTTGTCACCTAAAATTCGAAGCCATAAGTTCAAAAGATTCTCTTCCACAGCGTTGGTTGGAGTTTGCACGTCGCGCTGATTCACCCGAACTTTGGTTGGGTCGGGCAGCGCCCTGAGGTTGGCCTTTCCATTGGAAGTAACAGGAATCTGATGAACATTCACAAAATAGGCCGGGATCATATACGCCGGCAGCGTCTGTGATAACAGCGCCTTATAATCTTCCGGCAAGTAGGTTCCGTTTCCGGAAATGTAGGCAGCGAGAACAACTTCGCCATTTGCCTCCTGCAGCGGCGTAACCACACAGTTTTCAACAGTAACACGGCTTCTGATCGCTGCTTCAATTTCAGACAGCTCAATCCTGTAACCTCTGATCTTGACTTGCCTGTCCACTCGTCCGCAATATTCGAGAACGCCATCGTGATGCCACTGTCCAAGGTCGCCGGTCTTGTACATCTTCTCGCCTTTCCTGAAAGGATTGTCGACGAACTTTTCATGTGTTAGTTCGGGCCTGTTAATGTACCCGTGTGCGAGCCCCTTGCCTGCCAGACAAATTTCTCCGGGCACGCCAACAGGCACCAGTTCATGGTTCTGATCCAGGACGTAGATTTCCGTATTCTGTATCGGTCCACCAATAGGGATCACTCCCCTGGCGCGATCTTCTTCTCCTACTTTCTTCATCGATGCGCAAACGCTAAACTCTGTGGGGCCGTAGGCATTATAGTAATCCATATGCGGAAGGAAGGCCAACGTCTGCTCAAATGGCGCCACTTCTCCGCCCGTGAGCACAGCCCTGAGGAAGCTTAGTTCTTCCGGCTGCATCAGGCTCAGATAGCTGGGCGAGAAAGTAACAATAGTTACACCTTCAGATTTCATATAACCCGGCAGCGCTTTTACATCCTGAAGGATCTTATCATCAAGCATCACCAATGTGGCACCGCTAAACAATGCCATAAAAATCTGGAAGACTGAGGCATCGAACGAAATAGGAAAAAACAGTGCCATGACGTCTTCTTGTGTTACCGCCAATCTGGTGTTAGGTTCATAGATCATGTTCACCACACCTTCCTGTCCTACCAAAACTCCTTTAGGAACACCAGTGGAACCGGATGTGAAGATCACGTAAGCCGGATAATTGTTGGAGCTTCCGATCGTGATATTCGTTTCGCGGCCTTCGAGCTTTTCAAGTTCTAGGTCAAGGGCGACGATGCTTCCTGCAAAGTGCGGGGTAATATCAAAGAAGAGGTCAGAATCGGTCATCAATAACGATACGTTCGCGTCTGCCAGCATCTTACCGATTCGCTCCTTTGGAGAGTTTACATCCATGGGCACATAGGTGGCACCGGCTTTTAAAATCGCTAAGATGGCAATGATCAATCTTTCAGAGCGGTATCCGTAGATCCCTACAAAATCGCCAGGTTTTATGGCGTGATGCTCAATAATATAATGGGCCAAGGCATTTGCGGACCGGTTCAAATCCGCGTAGGTCATGCGCTTGTCTTTGTAAACCAGCGCCTCAGCACCTGGTGTTGACGCCACCTGCCGGTGAAACTGTGACGTGATGTTGAGTTCGCCGTGAATTGCAGTCTTACCATTGTTAAATTCATCGACCAATACGGTTCTTTCTTCTTGCGTGAGAATAGACCACGCGCGGATCGGTCGCCGATCTTGCAGCGAGAGCTGCGAAGCCAGGTGTTTGAAGTGCTGCAGTAAATTGAATATTTTCTGATCGCGGAATAATTCAGCATCGTACTCCACAGAAAAACTAATGCCGTTTGGCGATTCAATGCCATAGAACCAGATGTCGGTCTTCACCATTCTTTCTTCGAGCTCACGTCCCTGAATGGATACTTTCTTTTCTATCACCGTTGAATGGTTTTCCTGCGCTGTGTTCCATGTCAATCCGATATTGAACAGCGGGAATTTGTTGGCGTCACGCGACAGTCCCAGGTCGTCAACCAGGCGATCGAACGGATACATTTTATGCGTGAAGGCCTCTATAGTGGTGGCTTTTACTTTCCTTAGCACTTCGTCGAAGGTATCGCTTGAGTCAAGCTGGGTTCGTAATGCAAGATTATCCAAATAAAATCCTATCTGGTTTGCAAGCTCCGGGTGACTCCTTTCGGCGAGCGGCGTACCAACAACAATATCGGTCTGCCCGGTGTACTTATAGAGAAGTACTTTCAGGGCCGATAAGATCACCATAAATGTCGTACAGTGCTCCTCTCTGGCGATACCCTGAATTTGCTCGTATAATTCGCGCTCGAGTTTGATCTCCAGTCGGTTTCCCCTTTTATGGGCATGCTGCTTCGATACCCGGTCGGCCGGAAAATTCAGGACCGGTATTTCGCCGGAAAACTTCTTCAGCCAATATTCCTGATGTGCTTTGAGCCCGTCTGTACTCAGCAAACTATTTTGGTAAATCGTATAATCCTTGTATTGATATCGCAACGGCTTAAGCGGACTAGGTTGATGTGCCAGCAGGCTGAAATACAATACGCTCATCTCCTTGAAGAAAACATTGATCGACCAGCCATCGGATACAATGTGATGTGTATTGATGAACAACAGATATTTTTCGTTTTCCAGTTGCAACAAGTCGACCCTTAGCAAAGGCGCTTTTTTCAAGTCAAAGCTTGCGTGGCTAACTTCCAGCAAATACGATCTGATGGCCCTGTCCTGATCGGCCACATCTCTGAAATCATGTTGTACAATATCAAATTGGATAAACGCTGCCTCAGTGATTTTCTGCATCGGGCCGCCCGATGTCATGGTAAAGGAAGTTCTAAGGCTTTCGTGCCGGGCAATCAATGTCTGAAAGACCAGTTTGAGCACCGATACGTCCAGCGTTTCGTTGATTTCAAAGAGCGCCGGCATATTGTAAGAAGCGGAAGTACCTTCAAGCTGATCCAGTATCCACAATCGTTTCTGTGCATGAGAGACTTTATAGTATTGCTGATCTTCGTATACCGGCAGTCCCCCCATTGCCAAAGGTGTAGTTTCTTCTTCTTCTATTCGTTGGGCTGCCAGCAGAGTATCGATATGAGCTGCTAATTCTTCAAACGTCAAGAACTCAAAAAGATCCTCAACCTCCATCGACACACCAAAGGCGCTCTCAACTTTTTTGACCACCTGGAAGCCATTGATGGAGTTGCCGCCGATGGCAAAAAAATCGTCTGTTTTTTCTAACACAGAAAGTTTTAATACATCGGCCCATATTTTTCCAAGCAGTTGTTCTGTGGGTGTCGCAGGGGTGTCGGAGGAAACGAAAAATTTAACTACCGGCTTCGGTGGCAGCTCCTTCTTCAAAATTATCGGAGGCTCAGCTTGCAGCGTTGTTGAGCCGAGCAGCGCCTCCATGCTAAAATACTTCTGTTTTCTGAT
>JBMOKS010000667.1:0-6054 GCA_049324355.1 Bacteroidota bacterium | reverse complement strand
CCATTCTCGGCATGCTGTTTCTTGCGCAGGCAGCCACTGTGTATTCATCCCGATGCATGATCTGCTACTTCTTCGGCTGGTGTACAATCACCTCCTCGGAGAAGAAATCGCTAGATGAAAGGGGAATTGAATACGAAGAATAACGTCAATTCAATAGCAAATTCTAAAAATATAATCATGAAAAAAGTAATTGTCACCCAACGGGTAGGCGCGTCACCTGCGCAGATCTGGAATATCCTGAGTACCGGGACCGACCTGGAAAAATGGCTTCCAATCATTTCAACATGCAAGCTCGAAGGAAGTGGAAATGGTGCAAAAAGAACCTGCACCACATCAGACGGGAAAGTGCTGAAGGAAACCATCCTGCTTATTGACGACAACAACCGGATTTTTAAATACCGGATTGACGAACAGGATATGATGCCGCTTAAAAACTATATAGGCACCATGAAAGTACTGGAACGTCACGGCCACACCGATGTGAGTTGGTCAGCCGAATTTGATCTCACGGTTAAAGAAGCCGAGGCCGAAGTGGAAAAGGGATTAGCTGACCTGTTCAAAATGGCTATCGGCAGCCTGGATTTAGCAGCGAAGCAATTGGTAAATTGAAGAGTTTATCCCTCTCTTATTATCTTTATGGAACCCTCTCTTATTATCTTTATGGAAATGGAGAATCCTTTCTCGAAAAACGGCTATTCTGATTCGACTGATATTGGGCTGATTCGGAAAATTCTTGGTGGTGACAAAACATCGTTGAACGATCTGCTGGGCAGGCATCAGGATTTTATCTTCAACGTGGCGCTTAAAATGCTGAACAACATTCAGGATGCAGAGGACGTTACTCAGGAGATATTGATCAAGATCGTTACCCAACTTTCGAAGTACGACAACTCAAAAGCTAAATTCCGAACATGGTTGTATCGTATTACATTCAATCATGTTCTGAACATGAAGAAAAATCAGTATGAAACAGTGGTCTCTGATTTCAGCGCATTCTTTGGATTTATTGACAAAGCACCGAATCTGGCTGTCTCTCAAGAGGAAGAAAGAGAAATGCAAGAAGTGATTGAAGAATCAAAGGTTGCCTGCATGGCTGGAATGATCATGTGCCTTGACCGAATGCAGCGCCTGGTTTATATCGTGGGTGAAGTATTCAGTATCGATCATAATCTGGCGGCAGAGATATTTGAAACTACACCTGACAACTTCAGGCAGAAGCTCTCGCGCGCACGAAAGGATCTTTACAACTGGATGCATAAACAGTGCGGACTTGTTAACCTGGAAAACCCGTGCCGCTGCAAAAGCAAAACTAAAAGCTTTATTGACGCCGGTTATGTCGACCCTAAAAACCTAAAATGGCATTCTAACTATAAGCACAGAATGTTTGAGATGAGCGAGGCAAAGATCAATGAGGCCTTAAACGCAAGGGACGAGATCTATAGGAACCTATATACATCGCATCCCTTTAAAACGAGCCTGAAGGCGAAAGAGGTCTATCAAACTATTATGAATAATAAAGATTTTGCATCGATCATGAAACTCAACTAGGGAAACTTTCATCTTATAGACAGCTGAACGTTTCCGACTAATCAAGCAGATCGCTCCTGCTTTCGCTACCTCTCGCAGCTTCGTTTGCGGACCACTTTCTGATTTTTGTAAATGGAAGGTTGAGAAGGTATCCGATCGTAAGTTCTGAGGGGTCGTCATAAACCGGAACGCCTATAGTAATCTCATGTTGGTGGATATGCAAATTGACCGTTCCATGAAGCCGATCCCAGAAGGAAAAGATGACTGAATAATTTGAGTCTGCTTCTCTTCTGATAATAGAATGGTGAATTCCGTGCATACGCGGAGTAACGATCACACGATTTAGGGCTCGTTCAATCAGAAAAGGTAGCTTCAAGTTGCTGTGATGAAATTGAGTAGCCAATTCAAAAGCAACCTCGTAGACGAGAACCATTGATGGAGGGGCACCAATGATGAAGACAGTGAAGCCGCGAAAAAATACCGACGTGATTAGCTCACCAAAGTGAAAACGCACAGCGGTTGTAACGTCAAGATCAATATCAGTGTGATGAAAAAGATGAAAGCGCCACAGCAACGGCACTTTGTGATTTAGAAAATGCCATAAATAGTTCGTGTAATCCAGCAAAAGAAAAGCCATAGCTCCTTCAAGCCATGGTGTCCAATTATATAAATAATTTATCCCAATCCTCCAATCCTGATTTTTGTAAGATATATATACCATTGCAGGTAACAGCAATAGCCGAAGCCCAATAAGGCCAGGAATGGCCACAATACCATTAGTGATTATCCTTTGCGTTCGGCTATTTCTCCTCGAACGCAAAGAGAATATGGTTTCCGTTAGAAAAAGCGATGCAAAGAAGCCAACCAGAATGGGCGCTCCTTTTTGATCCATCATATCATGAATAAATTCATTCATATCCAAGACGTCGAGGTCTTATCGTGTTGTTTACATCGATACCGGTTCAACAAGCATTTATCACCAATTACCAATAAAGACTAAGGTTGTAAAAGATAGTAAAAAACCGATGAAGACTTTTTGATCCATCGCCATGGGTTCCGGCTCTGGGCTGCTACAAAAAAAAGAAATCACCAAGGGAAATTGCCTTGGTGATTGGATAGTAAAAAAGATTCCACTACATCTTCGATATTTTGCCACTTCCAGACGAGTGGCTGTTCACTTTGCTGGGGTTTCCTTTGTAGGTTACCGATCCGCTTCCGGAAATGTTGGCATCCAATTCACTCTTCACGTTGATCTCAACGTCACCCGAGCCGGAAATGCGCACTTCACATTTATTGGTTTCCATGTTGGAGGCAAGCACTTTACCCGAACCACTGATGTTGGCTTTAACGCTGGACGAACTACCGCTGGCCTGGATTTTTCCGGAGCCCGATACGCCGAATGTTGCCCTGTCATTGACCGCCAACGTCAGGTTTACTTTGCCTGAACCGCTGACATCGCTATCGAATGATGCGCACTTGCCTTTCAGATCAATATCGCCAGAACCTGAAACATCAGCTTCGATATCACCGGTTGCGTCTACATCCAATGTCAGTGAGCCGGAGCCGCTTACGTTGAAGTTGAAATTTGATCCTGTGATCTTGGTCTGACCGATCACGTCGCCAGATCCGCTTACGCTCACGCCTTCGATGTTGGGAACTGTAACATAAGCAACGATCCTGTCATCGTTATCCCAATTCCAGTCGAACCATTTTCCTTCTTTGCCGATAATAAGTTTATTGCCTTCAACTTCGGTTTCAACTTCTTCCAGAGTTTCCTTGTCGCCCTCCAATTCTACTTTTTGCGGACTTCCTTGTTTAAGATACAATTTTCCGGGAAACCGAAATGAGATCCTGGTGAAGTCGCCTACTTTGCGTGTTTCACGGTTTTGGGCAAACAGGGTGCTGCTCAACAGAAGAGCAATCAGACCTAAAAAGATATGTTTTTTCATGACGATTGGTGAATTTCGATATAATAGACCTAAGACCGGTGCAAAGGTTGCACGGACCCTGACGTATTCTTTTATTTGAGACGCAAAAAACCGCCTAAGCGTTACAATGTCGTCTCCGAAGCCTTTTTCGTATCGTACCATACTGTCGGCTGCCACAGGTATTTATAAAGAGAAAGGAAGCAAATTTCTCGCATTTGCCTATCCCGTCGGCTCCGAGGCCGAGATCAAAGAAAAACTGGCAGCTTTAAAAAAAGAATATTTTGACGCTCGCCACCACTGTTTCGCGTGGATGCTGGGCTCCGAGAAAAAACTATTCAGGGCGAATGACGACGGCGAACCTAATCATTCCGCAGGCGACCCCATTCTCGGTCAGATCCGATCGAAAGAGATTACTGATGTGTTGATCGTTGTAGTCAGGTATTTTGGCGGTGTAAAACTTGGAGTTGGCGGTCTGATCGGTGCTTATAAAGCAGCTACCGAAGATGCACTAAAAAATGCTGTCATCGTTGAAAAAGAAGTGAAGGAAGAGATCAATCTTGAATACGACTACGGAGCTACCCCTGAAGCTATGCGGTTGGTGAAGGAATTTGATCTCGAAATAACACAGCAAAGTTTTACTGAAAACTGTCACCTCACAGTAGTCATTCGATTGAAGGAAAAGGAAAATTTTTTTGAGAGAGTGAAATTACTCGAAGCACTGGGAACCACCATCAAAACAAGTTGATGGCGCACCCAGGCTTTCAGTGAAGATAATTATCAGATCAAGACTAACTTTTTCCCTGTTTTTTCACGGATCAAATGATCTATCGAGAAGGCCCCGCTGCCACAGATGACGATTGCCAAACTGAGTGCGAAGACGAGCAGATCAAATTCGAACCCTTCGCCACCGGCGCGATTGCCGAACCAGTTCATATAAAATCCATTTTTCAAATGGTCAACAAACATGGCTCCCATGATGATGATAAAAATGCCAGCGCTCATCCACCGCCCGAACAATCCCAGAACCAGCGCTAAAGCACCGAGACTTTCTCCGAGTATAACCAACAGGCCGACAACGTAGGGCAGACCCACGACGTTGGTAAAATATTGCATAGTGCCCTCGTAGCCGAATCCACCGAACCATCCCAATAGCTTTTGCGCACCATGAGCAAAGATCACGCTGCCTAATACAACACGAATGATTAACAGCGTGAGATCAAATTTTTTTTCTGATGACAACATAATCATAGATGAGTTAGGTGGCATAAAAAAATTGTTCTTTAATGATCTGGCCATCCTGCCAATGTTGCACTGATACCTGTGTGTATTTCCTGACACCCCATTCTTTGTGTGTGTAATCGTAATGCCATATTACTGTGCTCAGGTTATCGCCAATGGCGACACCTTTAATTTCGGCGCCACGGAAGTCGGTAATGTTGCCGAAAAATTCAATTTCCCGATCGCGATTAGCGTCTTTTCCGACAGTGGGCGCATTTTCGTTTTCCTGCATAGAAACATTCGGGTGATAAAATTTTTCGAATGCTTCCAGTGCCTTACCGTTCAACACCAGTTGATTTAACTCCACAATTTTTTCTTCAATGGTATTTTTCATGTGTTTTTGTTTTGATATACAAAGGTGGTTCAGCGAACGAACCCGGACATTGATGTATCGCAGGAAATTCTCTTGATATAGATCAAGTTTTTATACTGCGCGTTGCCGACGAATGCGGCTGATGGTTTCTGGGGTTATCCCCAGGTATGAAGCAATCTGGTTTTGCGGAATACGTTGCTCAAATGCCGGATATTTTTTTACAAAGGCATTGTATCGTTCCTCGGCGGTTTGGCTGATCTCTGCCAGAATTCTTTGCTGACTGGCGATAAAGGCATTTTGCAAAATGATCCGGAAAAAACGTTCGAACTTAGGTACCTCGCGGTACAACCTTTCGACGTCGGGCTTCTCGATGCAAAAAACTTCGCTGTCTTCAAGCGCCTCGATGTGCAATGTTGCCGGCGTGTCTGTGAGGAAACTATAAAGATCGGAGATCCACCAGCCTTCAATGCCAAACATAACGTTGTGTTCCTGGCCTTTGTCATTCACCATGTACGCCCGTAAACACCCTTTGTTTATAAAATGCTCAAAGCGACATACATCTCCGGCCTGTAACAAATATTGACGTTTTTTCAACTTGCGCGGCTTCAATATCGAGGTAAACACCTCCATCTCATCCTTCGAAAGTTGAATGTGTCTTGATACACTTTGTAAGATCAGGCTGTACATAAAACAAATATACAACGATCAACGACGAAGTCGAAGAACGAGGAAGGAGGAACGAAGAACGAGGTACGAAGAACGAGGAACGAGGAAGGAGGAACGAAGAACGAGGAAGGGGGAAATGGCTGAGATTAATTTCATCGAAGTAACATGACCACGCCTTTAAAATCTTTTTTGATATAGGGAACATTTAAATCGATCGTATAAAAGTAAACGTCAGCGGGAAGTATGATGCCATTTTGACGGCCGTCCCATGGATTATTGAAGCCCTGGGTTTCGTAAACGAGATTGCCTCGGCTGGTGTAGATCCGGAGAGTGGCTTTTGAA
>JBMOKS010000666.1:0-6060 GCA_049324355.1 Bacteroidota bacterium | reverse complement strand
GTAGGATCTATCGATATCTCTCTTCACCTGTCAGCAACGCCACAGTTGCTTCATGGCAGGATGATTTTACCATCACCGGTACTTTCACTGATCCAAGTTCCGGTACTGTGTGCGGATTGACAATGAACCCGGCAACACCATCCATGTACTATTATGATGAAACAGTAGTAGGGGCAATAACCAACGGATGGGTTGCATACCCTTCTTCAGGAACGGCAGCATCCAATAGTTTGGTAGTAGGTCGCGGCTACTCGCCTTTTATCCGGGAATGCACCAATCCCACAACAATAGACGTAACCGGGCCCATCAACCAGGGTGCAATTGACTTGAACGTAACGTACACCAATACCGGCGACGCTTCTGCCGATGGCTGGAATCTTGTTGGTAATCCTTATCCTTCGTCAATCGATTGGGATAATGTATCGGGCTGGACTAAAACCAATATCAGCGGTCAAATCGCTGTAAAACACAATGGTGATGGTGGTGGGGCATTTAAGTACTGGGATGGTGCTGTTGGTGGCCTGACAAATGGTGAAATTACGACTGGCCAGGCTTTCTGGGTTGTGGCGACGGCCGCTTCGCCGAGTCTTATTGTTAATGAGCAGGCGAAGATAAACAACACTGCAGTGTTATACCGCGAGCCTTCAACCCAGATCGACTACATGGTTGTTAGCCTCACGAAGGGATCGATCAAGGACGAAGCCTATGTACGCGTTCGCGACGGTGCCTCCAGCATGGCAGACCGGTTCGACGCACCGAAGCTGACTAACGACTACTTTGATTTCGCCACGCTTTCTGCCGATAATAAACGTTTAGCAATCAATGCTATGGACAAGGTTAATTGCGCAGAAGGTCTCAACCTGGATCTGAAGTTCACGAAAAACTCAAGCGGTTCATATGTCATGAACCCGATAGGTTCCTATACCATGGTTTTCGATTCACAAGGTTCCTTCAGTAACTATAGTATTGCCTTGACTGATCGATTTACCGGTGAAACGCGCATCGTTAGTAGCAATGAACCATATACCTTTGCTATTACCACCGATGAGCGTTCTATCGCACCCGATCGTTTTAAGATCACCTTCAGCAAACAATTGCCAAACCTCGCTCTGGCAGTAGAAGGCGATACTCACGTCTGTGGATCAGCGTCTAGTACGGTGATCATTCAAAATGCAGAAGCTAATACTTGGTATTACCTTGAAAAAGACGGTCAACGTCTAACAAATGACTTCTCTGGCAATGGTGGAGACCTCGACTTTGAAATCAGCTCTTCGCTGCTGCAAAATGGACTGAACAATATAGTTGCAAAAGTCAAAGACGGTTGTCACGGCGATCATGCCCTCACGCAATCCCTGTTGATTGAGAAAGCACAATTATTCACGGCGAAGCCCGTTCATGGTAAGAGCTGCGATGAAGGTAGCGTGGTGTTGGGTGTGGAGCGAGAGATCGATGTTAGCGACTATAATTGGTATGAAAGTGATAAGTCAACGGAAGTTCTTGCATCGGGAGCAATTTATACAACTCCTGTATTGTCGAAGTCACAAACTTATTATGTTGCAGCTGTAAATTCACATGGGTGTGAAGGCGCAAGGGTGGCGGTTCAGGCCAACGTTGTTACGCTTGATGAGGTGGTGATATCAGCTTCCGAGGGAAATATGCTGACCTCAAACTATCCATCAGGCAATCAATGGTATTACAACGGCGAGAAGATAGAAGGTGCCACGCAGCAATCGCTACAGGCCGTACAATCGGGCGTTTATAGAACTGAAGTGTCGTACCAGGGTTGCACATTAAACGCTGAGTTTGAATATGCCATAACAGCCATTGAAACCTCTCATGCCAGCGAGATTAAATTATATCCCAATCCCGTGACGACGGAGTTGGCGATCGAAATACCCGTTACTTCGGAGGTAGTGAGAGAAGTAAGGATTTACGATCCGATGGGTGTGGAAGTCGGTCACGTGAGACTGGCACCGGAGCAGGGTGTGATGAAAGGAAAATTTGAAATGAGCAGCATGGCGCAGGGAATTTATATTGTAAAGTATGCCCGTAAGACCGGCATCGTAAATGTTAAAGTATTCAAGAAATAAGATGTCTAAAAAACCGACCCGTATTTTTAAGCTCGGCCTCTTTTTGCTAGCCATGTTAGGTTCACAGTTTGACTTGTTGGCTCAGCCTGGCGATCCGGAAACGGACCCCGATGTTCCCATTTCTGGTATCGAGATTTTAATTGGCTTAGGCGGACTGTTTGGAGCAAAGAAAATTTACGACCTCAGGAAAAAGAAATAAAACAACTTAAACCCTTGTTTGTTAAACTCATTCATAACCTGAAAATATTACCCCGTTGGGTAATTATCTTTATTGATTTTTGTTTCATTTTCCTTTCAGCGATCATTGGTTATTTACTGCGTTTCAACTTCTCTTATAAGGACCTGCTGGTAAATCAGTTCTGGAACGGCCTCGGGCTTTGTTCTGCCTGTGGATTAATTTCCATTATTAGCACCAATAGTTACAAAGGCATCATCCGTTACACAGGCTTGCAGGATGGCGTCAGAATATTTTATATGGTGATCCTGAACCTGTTCCTGGTCTGTGTGGTGAACCTGGTTTATTTCTATAATTTCAGTGTCAACCTCATTCCTTATTCGGTAGTTTTTATTTCTTTTCTGGCATCCTTCCTTTTCCTTTTCAACTACCGATTGTTGGTTAAATATATCTTCGCCTACTACAAACGGGCCTTATTAAAGAATTCCAATGTGCTCATATTTGGCGCCGGGCAAACCGGTATTATTACTAAAAACGTGATCGATTCCGCCCAGACCTCAAGAGTGGTTGGATTTATCGAGAACGACGAAAACAAGGTAGGCAAGGTGCTCGATGGATCAAAGATCTACAGTGCCAAGGTCAGGGATCTCGAAGATATACTGATCAATTTTAACGTCGATGAATTGATCATTACGGTAAAGAATTTGAGCGTGGAGAGGAAGAATGAGATCGTCGATATTTGTTTTAGAAATCAGGTCAAGGTTCGTATTGTGCCCCCAGTCGAAAAGTGGGTGAAGGGTGAGTTAAGTTTAAATCAGATCAAGGAAATAAACATCGAAGACCTGTTGGGCCGTGAGGCAATCCGTTTGAATAATCAAAATATTCAACGCGAAGTGGAAGGCAAAAGAATTTGTGTGACCGGCGCCGCCGGTTCAATCGGCCGTGAGATTGTGCGACAGGTCAAACAGTATAATCCTGAGCAAATCATCTTGATCGATCAGGCTGAGTCGCCACTATATGAAATCGAGCAGGAGCTGCGCTCCACCAATGGTAAAGATGTAATTTATCCCTACTTGGCTGATATTACGAACCGGGATAGGATTCATGCCATTTTTAAGAATCACAAACCGGAGATCATTTTCCACGCCGCGGCTTACAAGCACGTACCGATGATGGAAAGCAATCCATCAGAGTCTATTACGTGTAACATCATCGGAACCAAGGTGCTGGCCGACCTGGCTGTTGATTTCAAAGTAAAGAAGTTTGTCATGATCTCGACTGACAAGGCAGTGAACCCAACCAATGTTATGGGATGCTCGAAGCGGATTGCCGAGATATATGTTCAATCTTTGAATAACAGCTTGGATGTGATCGATAAACATCACACCATTTTCGTTACGACAAGGTTTGGTAATGTTCTGGGTTCGAATGGTTCGGTTATACCGCTCTTTAAGAAACAGATAGAGGATGGAGGTCCCGTTACTGTTACCCACCCTGAGATCACCCGCTACTTTATGACCATCCCTGAAGCCTGCCAGCTGGTGCTGGAGGCCGGTGCCATGGGCAAAGGAGGGGAGATCTTTATTTTCGATATGGGGCATTCCATCAAGATTCTCGACTTGGCAAAAAAGATGATCTGGCTTTCAGGTCTCGAGCCCGACAAGGACATCGACATCATTTTTACAGGATTGCGCGAAGGCGAGAAATTGTATGAAGAATTGTTGAATAACAAAGAAAATACAATCCCTACGCACCACCAGAAGATCATGATCGCCAAAGAGCATCAGTACGCCTACAGTGAGATCAACAAGTATATCGAACTATTTTTCGACCTTGTGAATGATCGTAACGAGTTGAAGATGGTTGCTTTGATGAAAGAACTGGTTCCGGAATTCAAGAGCAATTACTCACGTTATGAGGTTTTGGATCGTGAGAAGGAAAGGGAGGAAGTAGCATAAACCGAATTTAGACGCTCCTATCTTCGTCTCCTCTTCAAATAAGCTTTTCTCTTTTTTGTATATAACTTCCGGGTAGGATTGAACAGGAAATTGTTAGCCAGGTAGTACTCAACCTTAACATTGAAGAGTGCATAGCCATCGTTCTTATCCGGATTGCCACGTTGAGTTCCGGTAGCATAAGGCGTCAGGCCAAGTTCTGGTCTGCGGTCGGACAGGGCGATGCGGGTGGCGTCCCAGCCAGTTTTATCGGGGTGAACGGTGCTGACATCATCGAGGTAGTCTGTAAACACGAGCCTGTATGCACCTTCAAGCGCAACGTTGAAGAACGGACCCACTTTCATTTTGACACCTAAACCATAAGGCACCACCGGCTGAAATTTGCTGTACTTTACACCCTCTGTCATCAATGGCTGGAGCGCGTGCTTTTCGCCATTTAATTCTGCCTTAGGGTTAAAATAAAGCACACCCACACCGGCAAAAGCATAAACGTTATATTTAGCCCTTTGATAAAAACGGTTGCCATTGGGATACAAGTTTATCGCTCCGGTTACTGCCAGTTCGAAGTTGCTGGAGCTGAAAGAAAGGTTTCGTCTCACGCGGGTTGGATCGTCAGCAATGTCATCGGAGCCTTTAAGCTGAAACCAGGTCAGTTCAGCACGGGCGCTTATTCTATCGGTGAAGAAAGCTTGTAGCCCTGCGCTCACATTAGGCTTTGCGTCTATATAGTCTCCCGGATTCTTAAGCTCACCAAAATAAGTAGAAGTACCTATCCCGCCAGTCACCATCAGAGATCGATCGCGACGAATGGCATAAAAGCTTTGGGAATATGCTACTGACGAAATCAGAAGGAGCCAGGTCAGAATATGAAGTTTTCCCATCATTTTATGGCTTCAATTTTTTACAATATACTAAATCCGGAAGACTTTTTTGGTTACTTCAATACCTCTTTAACCCGTTGGGCGGCATCTTTCAGCAGGATAGCCGGAAATACCTTCAGGCCCGACTGCTCAATGATCTTGGCGCCTTCTTCGGCATTGGTACCTTGAAGCCTCACAATAATAGGAACGCGGATGTTGCCAATTTTCTTGTAGGCCTCCACAACGCCATTCGCTACCCGGTCGCAACGTACGATACCGCCGAAAATATTGATAAGAATAGCTTTCACATTGGGGTCTTTCAGGATAATTCTAAAACCTGCTTCCACAGTCTCCGCATTGGCACCACCACCAACATCAAGGAAATTCGCAGGTTCGCCACCCGATAGTTTGATAATATCCATGGTTGCCATCGCCAGGCCGGCACCGTTTACCATGCAGCCAACATTGCCGTCGAGCTTTACATAGTTCAATCCCGCTTTGCCAGCTTCAACCTCTAATGGATCTTCTTCTGTGATATCGCGGAGCTCGGCAAGGTCTTTATGACGATACAACGCATTGTCATCCAGGTTCACTTTAGCATCTACAGCCAGGATCTTATTGTCAGAAGTTTTTAGCAACGGATTGATCTCGAACATGGAAGCATCAAGTCCGAGGTAGGCGGCATAAAGAGAGTGGATGAACTTAACGCCTTCTTTGAAAGCGTTTCCTTCCCAACCTAAAGCAAAAGCTATTTTACGAGCCTGGAATGGTTCTAGGCCAATAGCAGGATCGATCCATTCTTTGATGATCTTTTCGGGATGAGTCTCTGCCACTTCTTCGATATTCATACCGCCTTCAGTAGACGCCATGATCAACGGACAGCCCTTAGACCTGTCGAGAAGAATACTCATGTAGTATTCTTTGGGTTCTGACTCGCCCGGATAGTACACGTCTTCGGCGATCAGTACTTTGTTTACTTT
>JBMOKS010000665.1:0-6061 GCA_049324355.1 Bacteroidota bacterium | reverse complement strand
TGCAGGTACGCGTTGTGCCGACGATGTAAAACTGATGCATAACATGACCAGAATTACGCCAAGGCTTCCGGTAAAATTCATTTGAGTTTTCATATCGATTTATATTTTGATTTTGATGCCACAAAAGTGTGGTCTTGGCTATCATAAATCAAATTAATATATTTGTATGATTATAAATTTTATTAATAATCATGACCCTTCGACAACTTCGATATATAGTGACGCTTGACCAGGAGCGTCATTTCGCCCGTGCTGCTGAACTTTGTGCAGTAACGCAGCCTGGTCTGACCATTCAATTAAAAAACCTGGAAGAAGAGATCGGGGTAAAGATTTTCGACCGATCACGGGTTCCTCTTATACCTACAGCAATGGGTGAGGAGATCATCGAGAAGGCTAGGAGGGTACTGCGGGAGGTAGACGGTATTCAAAATTTCATCGCCAACAAAAAGAACGACTTACATGGCACGCTAAAAATTGGCATTATACCTACGCTGTCGCCTTACCTGGTTCCACTTTTTATTCGACCGCTCGAAAGCGTGCTCCCCAAAATGAAAATTGTTATCAAAGAGTCGTCTACCGGCGAACTCATGAAGGGTTTGGAATCCGGACGTATTGATGTGGCGATAATGTCTACACCAACTGGCAATCCACACCTCAAAGAATTTCCTGTATTTCAAGAACCATTTGTGGCCTTCATTCATGCAGGGCACCCAGCTGCCAAAGAGAAACACTACCGGCTGCGCGAGCAGGATAAATCTGACCTACTGCTGTTACGTGAAGAATATTGCTTTAATGCTCAGCTGCTCGATATCTGCGAGAAGAGTAAAAAGAAAGACGACGAGCGTTTTATGTTTGAGATCAATACATTAGAAACTTTAAAGAATATGGTCCGCGCGTCGCTGGGTTTTGCTATTGTTCCATGGTTGTGTGTTAAGAATGAATTGCAGGACGGTTTTTGTAAGACCTTCAAAGAACCCGTACCGGTTCGCGAAATAAGCCTGGTTGTGAATGATTCCTTTACACGAAAGCTTGTGTTGGAAAAAATGAATGAAGTGATCTGGAATAATCTACCGGCGCCACTGAAAGCAGATCGAAAATACAAGCGGGTAAAATGGAATGACTCACCTTATTTTATGAAAAAACTTAGCGGACAGTGATCAATCGCTTTGAGTTTTGACCAGCATGGCTACGTCTTCTTCTGTTTGAGTTGTTGCGCTATTTTTTAAAGTATATTTAAGCGATTCCATGCTCATCCATTCATTGTGTTCTGGCTGGAAGAGGTCATAAATCGCCGTTTGGGTTAAGGAAGCGTGAACCAAAATGTAGCTCCTTTGCCTGTTTCGGCGTCGGCCCAAATTTTCCCACCATGTTTGTTGACAATACGTTGCACGAGAGCCAAACCCACTCCATTTCCTTCAAATTCGGCAGGGGAGTGAAGACGCTGGAACACGCCAAATAATTTGTTGGCATACTCCATGTTGAATCCTGCACCATTGTCTTTGACGTAGAAGGCGGTCTCATTTTCTTGTATTTCGAATCCAATCTCTATTTCGGGCTTTTCTTTTTTGGAAGAATATTTTATGGCGTTTGAAATAAGATTGATCATAACCTGTTTAAGCAAGTCATAGTCGCCCCTAACCGGGGGCAAGGTGTGTATCTTAAATATCACGTCTGATCGGGCCGATCGCTGCAATTCATGCCATACATCCTCCACCATTTTTTTTAAGTCCACCTTGTTGAGCTCAATTGGTTTTTTTCCTAACCGTGAGAATGTCAGCAAGCCATCTATAAGGTTGCCCATCTTTGTAGCATTTTCCTGGACCGCATTCAGATACCGATGTTCATCATCCGAGAGCTTATGGGAGCAATCTTCGGCGAGCATGCGGGCATACCCATCAATGGCGCGTAGGGGTGCGCGCAGGTCGTGCGAAACCGAGTAAGAAAACGCTTCCAGTTCACTGTTGACGAATTCGAGGTCGGCATTTTTTTGTTCAAGCTTATCATTCATTTCTCGTAGCTCTACTTCCTGGCGGTGTTTTTCAAGAAAGAAATTCACCTTGTTCAGAAGCACCTCGGGTTGAAACGGTTTGGTAATAAAGCTAAAAGCCCCGCATTCGTACCCTTTAAACACGTTGAGATTGTCTGTATATACCGCCGAAATAAAAATAAACGGGAGGTTGGAAGTTTGTTCACTTTCGCGCAAAATGCTGGCCAGTTCATATCCATCCATTTCAGGCATTTGTATGTCGAGGAGAGCCAACGCGAAGTTATGGTACAGGGTAGCTTTTAGCGCGTCGTTGCCATTTGTTACTTTTATCAATTCTATCTCCAGTCCCTTCAGCACGGTTTCAAGCGCTACCAGGTTTTCGGGCCGGTCATCAACAATCAATAACTTGGGTCTCATGTCAGTGAATAATTTTTGTTGTCATCAGGGATCATTTGCTCAACCAAACGCGCATAAGAGAAAGCAAGCGTTCGGTATCAACCGGTTTGCTGATATAGTCGTTTGCTCCGGCGTTAATGCATTTTTGGCGGTCATCTTTCATCGCTTTAGCGGTGAGCGCGATAATGGGAAGTACCTTGAATTTTTCCTGCGCTCTTATTTTCTGCATGGCTTCATAGCCATCCATTTCCGGCATCATGATGTCCATGAGCACCAGGTGTATGCCGGGTTCATTGTTTAGCATGTCAATTGCGACTTTTCCATTTTCAGCTTTCAGAACTTCCATGCCCCTGTCTTTCAGTATTTTTGAAAGGGCGAATACGTTCCGCATATCATCGTCAACCAAAAGGATTTTTTTGTGCTTCATGGAGCCTTCTTTATCGTACAGTGTAGCGATCATGCGTCGTTGCGTTTCGGGTAAATTGCTCACGGTACGATGCAGGAAAAGTGCCGTTTCGTCCAGCAGTCGTTCTTCAGATTTTATTCCTTTTATAATGATGGCTTCTGCGTATCTCTCCAACTCGTTGTTTTCTTCTTTCGTCAATTCGCGCCCCGTGTAGATGATGATGGGGGGCATGGTCTTCGTTTTCTCTTTCTCAAACATGTATATCAAGTCAAAACCGCTCATGTCTTCCAGTCCGATGTCGAGCACAATGCAATCGATGTGCTCCTCTTTTTTGTAAATTTTCAATGCCTCTTTTCCTGTACTGGCCTCCAGGCATTTTACATCGCCGTTGCCGATGAGCTTGCGCATTGCTTTTCTCGCATTTTCATCGTCTTCAACGATAAGCAATTTTTTCATTTTCCGGCTTACAAAGTTTTCGATGCGCCGGAATGTTGCCTCCATTTGTGTTTTATCGATGGGTTTGGTAAGAAACTCAACCGCTCCATCTTTGATCGGCTTCAGGGAGCGCTCGTCTACGGAAACAATGTGTACTGGTATGTGTCTTACATCCGGATTTGCCTTTAACTCAGCAAGCACGTGGAGTCCGCTAATGCCAGGCAAATCGAGGTCGAGGATGATCGCATGGGGTTTATACCGGGCTGCCAGCGCCAGCCCGTTTTCGCCTGTGGCTGCCGATAGTACCTTGAATCCTTTGCTTCTTGCCTGTTTGATCACGATATCAGCGAATTTCAGATCGTCGTCAATGATCAATACCACCTTGTCGTCTTTTTCGAGATGGTTCCGGTCATCTTCGGTGCCGGGATAATTAAGTAACCGTGAGTTCGACTCGTCATGTCTTGAAGTATACCGCGTCGGTGCCCGTGTTTCCAACACCCTTTCCTTTTGAACATAATGGGTGGCCGTTATCTCCAATGGTATAATAAGGGTGAAGGTTGATCCCGAATTCACCTTGCTTTCAAGTTCGATTTCTCCCTCCAGTAGCTTGGCCAGTTCCCGTGAAATTGAAAGGCCTAGCCCCGTTCCACCGTACTTGCGCGAGGTTCCGCCATCAACTTGCTGAAAGGCCTCGAATATGGCCATCCGTTTTTCCTCCGGTATGCCGATGCCCGTGTCGGCCACGGCAATGGCAAGCTTGTCGGCATCCTGTCTTTTTAGGGTGACTATGACACTGCCTATTTCTGTAAATTTGATGGCGTTGGACAAGAGATTTTTTAATATCTGGTTGAGGCGCAACGGATCGGTACGAATGAATTCGGGGAGGTCTCCTTCTAGGTTCGCCGTTAAAGTCAAACCTTTCTTTTCTGCCTGATGACGGAAATCGCGCTGGATGGCGTTCAGCAGTTCGTTTAGCCAGATTCTCTCTACCGTAATCACCATTTTCCCTGCCTCAATTTTGGAAAGATCAAGTACTTCGTTGATCAACGTTAGCAGGTCGTGACCACTGTTGTATATGATCTCTGCGCTTTCCACCTGATTGGGGCTAAGATTCTGTGTTTTATTCTCCGAAAGGTCTTTTGCCAGGATCAACAAGCTGTTCAGCGGTGTGCGGAGCTCGTGCGACATATTGGCAAGAAATTCAGATTTATATCTGCTGCTTAACTCAAGCTGTTTGGTCTTTTGCTCGACATCTTGCCGGGCCTCTTCAATTTCTTTATTCCTGGCCTCCAGCGATTGGGTTTGTTCTTCCAGCTCCTCATTGGCAGTTTGAAGCTCGTCCTGCTGCTGTTTAAGATTTTGTGTCTGTTCTTCAAGCTCTTCGTTAAGCTGCTTCATGTCGTCTTGCTGTGTCCGCAGTTCTTCCGATTGTTTAGCCAGCTCTTCTGCCTGTGTCTTGCGCAACGTGATGTCGAATCTAATGGCGACATATTTTTCAATTTTTCCATCGACGCCTTTAAACGGTGTGATGGTTGTGTCTACCCAATAAAAGGAGCCGTCTTTTGCTTTGTTCAGTATTTCACCGCTCCAGACTCTGCCCGTGCTGATCGCTTTCCAAATGCCGACAAAAAGCCCCTGTGGTTGTTTGCCTGATTTCAAAATCCTGTGGTTCTTGCCTATTAACTCTTCCCTTGAATACTTGGAGATCTTGCAAAAGGTGTCGTTTACATAAATGATGTCTCCTTGGGCATCCGCAATAGAGACAATGGCAGCATTGTTCAGACAATCCACTTGCTGCGCGAGCTCCAGACTGGTTTTTTCCATCTCAGTCTTTTGATTTTTAGCGGCAGTGATATCAAATCTTATCGCTACATATTTTTCAATTTTTCCATCGAGATTTTTAAATGGCGTAATGGTCGTATCCACCCAATAAAAGGAGCCATCTTTTGCTTTATTTAATATTTCACCGTTCCACACTCTCCCCATGCTGATCGCTTTCCACATCCCAACAAAAAGCCCGTCAGGTTGCTTTCCGGATTTCAGTATCCTGTGATTTTTACCCAGCAGCTCTTCTCTCGAATACTTCGAGATTTTACAGAAGGTATCGTTAACATAAATGATATCGCCGTTGGCATCAGCAATAGAAACAATGGCAGCATTGTTTAGACATCCTACCTGTTGAGCCAGTTCAAGTGCTGTTTTTTCCATCTCCATTTTCTGCGACTGGATTTCTTCCAGCAGTTCCTTCAGCGACTGCTGGTTTAGCGCTGCAGACAGGAAAATGGCAATACTTTCTGAGGTCTCGTTCAGGAATTTTAATTGAAGCGGAGAAAAATCGCCGAACTTGGCCAACTCAACTACGCCAATCGTTTTATTGTCGAGCACCGCTGGAACGATCACGGTTGTATCGGGCCTTTCTCCGCCGAGTGATGATTCAATTTTAAAATACCCGTTGGGAATGTTATTGAAGGTTTTTAAGGTTTGGTCTCTCGCAACTTGTCCGACCAATCCATCTCCCGGCTCAAACGAATTGATGGTCTGCTTCCGGGTGCCGTGAGAGTACTCGAGATTGAAAACGCCTTTTTTTTGCGCATATAACGAGCCAACCTGAGCGCCTGCGTATGACACCAAAAAGTCGACTGCTTCTTTTGCCATCTCAGTCAAACTTTTGTCTCCTCTCAGCTTTTCGTTGAGTGTGGTTTTGCCCGCCTGCAGCCAGGTTCTTTCGGAATGCTCCACGGATACCCTGTGAAGGTCGCTCTGCATTTGCCTGAGAGTGGCCGTAAATTCATCTTTTGCTTCTTCCATGGCATTAAGCTTTAGGTGAATATTGGAGT
>JBMOKS010000664.1:0-6071 GCA_049324355.1 Bacteroidota bacterium | reverse complement strand
GTTCTATCGCAGCCGAAACTTTCGCCACCTCTTCGACAGAATAATTGAGGTACGGCTTAGGGCGTTTGTCAATCAATAATCCGCTGGCTAAGCTCCCGCGGGCTAGTACACCAATTTTTTTTTCGTGCAACAAGTCTAAACAACTTTCTTCAGGTCTGCGGTCCAATACGCTGTATTGCATCATCACACTTGTGATATTGGATCGTTTTGCATATTCTCTGATCACATTGGGACGAATGGACGAAATGCCATAATACCGGATCTTGCCGGCTGCGAGCAGATGTTCAAAAGCCTCAATGATCTCGTCTATAGGATCGCCAATGGTGCCGCCGTGCAATTGGTAAAGGTCGATATGATCGGTTTGTAATCTTCGCAGGCTTTCCTCAACTGCGGCAACGATATATTTTTTTGTTGGATTCCAATCCCAGGTGCTGCCGTCGGCTCGCCATTGATTGCCAACTTTGGTTGCCAACACAACGCGGTTGCGGCAATTTTTAAAAGCGCGCCCAATGGTTTCTTCATTAAAACCTTTCTGATACAGATCGGCAGTATCATAAAAATTAATGCCGTGATCCAACGCCTGTTGAAGTAACCGATGGTTGGCATCATGATCCATTCCCAGCGACATGCAACCGAAACTGATCTCGCTGATGGTTAGGTCAGATTTTCCCAGTCGATTATATTTCATTGGAGATTAAAAAGTTAAAAGTCATATGTTATGCTCCACGTTGCTCCAGCTAACACTTTAAAAAGAATTGATCAGTTTAAGCGTAAGGGCGAACCGGTGCTGACGGTCAAAAAAAAAATAACTATGATTAGAGAAATTCCAGCCAAAAACATTTTGATAAATCAGCCTTTGTTAAAGTTATGAGTTTTGGCTGGCAAATTCAAAATGTAAGAATAGGTCACACCAGGTTTTCTTTCACTGCCTTATTTACCATGTCGATGGCATTGGTGACGTTCAGTTTTTTCATGATGTTGAACCTGTGGGTTTCGATCGTACGAATACTTTTGTCGAGCGAGTCAGCGATGTCTTTATTGTGTTTTCCGTCGATGATCATGCGCAGGATTTCTTTTTCGCGCCGGGTAAGGTTATAAGGATCTTCGGCCGGCGGTTTGGGTGCAAATGATTTTGCATTCAGCAATCGATTAGCGAGTACATTCGATACCGCACCGCTAAAATATTTATTACCACCATAAATTTGTTTGAGGGCTTTTAAGAATTCAGCCTTGTCTGTGTCTTTCAACAAATAGCCATAGGCCCCGGCATCAAGGGCTTGCAATACATATTCTTCGGAGTCATGCATCGATAGGATCACAGCTTTTGTTTGCGGAGCTACATCATGAAGTTTTGCCGCTGCCTCCAGACCGGTCATGCCGGGCATACGAATGTCGAGCACTAAAATATCTGGCTTTAAGTTCCTGGCAGTCTCCAACGCCTCCAGGCCGTTGCTGGCTTCACCAACAACATCGATCTGTGTATCGGATTCCAGCATCGCCTTGATGCCGTTTCTTACCAAAACATGGTCATCTGCTAAAACAATATTTATTTTTTCCATGGTGTTTTTGCGCTTCTATTGATCTACTAATGTGTTGTTATGGACCGGCACTGACAACACAACACTGGTTCCTTTTCCTGGCGCGGATTTTACTTCCAATTGCGCATTAATATATTCGGCTCTTTCGTACATGTTAAAGAATCCCCGGCCCGATTCAATATTCATGCTTCGCTTTTCAACCAGCTTTTCGTCGAAGCCTTTGCCTGTATCTTTTACCGAAACCGTGACCATGCTGCCCTGATGTTCGAAAGTTACTTCGATCGTTCGGGCCTCAGAATATTTTAAGGCATTGTTAATAGCCTCCTGCACGATACGGAACATATTGTTCTCCACCTGCTGGGGTAATCTATTCGACATCTCACCGAAAACTTTATATACTATTTCAATGTCGGTAAGCTTGCCAATTTCGCGGATGAAAACATTGAGTGCTGCCTGAATGCCAAAGTCGCCCAGCACCGTTGGTTTAAGATTGAAGGTCACCCTTCTTACTTCCTTGATCACCTGGTTTATAAGTTGCTGGATATCGGCGAGCTTATTTTTCGCTTCCTGATCCTGCGATAGATTGATGGACTCGATCTGAAATTTCAATGACGTCAGCATTTGGCCGATACCATCGTGGATGTCCATGGCGAGGCGTTTGCGTTCTTCTTCCTGCCCCTCCAGTATCAGCACCGATCTGAATTTCTGTTGGTTGATGGTTTTTTCTATCTCCGCTTTGTTTTTGAGCCGCATATTCTTCTCAGCGCGCTTCCGGCGTGTGATATCCGAACCCAGTACGACAAGCTCGTCGATTTCATTTTCTTTATAAACCGGGTTGATAATAACATCTGCCGACACCTCTTCCTTTTCCAACGATCGAAAATGTATTTCTCCCTGCCACCCGTGCCCGTCAGATACCTGGTCGATCACATCGTCCATCCAATCGCCGGATAATCCTGAATCCGGAAAAAGATCACACAAGCGCATGCCATCGCTCACTTTTGCGCCGCCGGCAAATTCTGCAAACAAGGGCGCAATAAAGGTAACGTTGCCGCCACGATCCGCCTTCGCCAGCACTCTTGGGTTTTCCACGGGCTCGTTCACTTGCGACAACTGCTCATACGATTTTTCCAGCGAAGTATACAAGGCTCCAATCTCCTTGGAAAGTTTTTTGGCATTTCGTTCGGAGGCCATCAATTGGTTCACCGTCTGGTTCACCTGCAACGTGGTGGGCCGGAAAATAAATATGATCTCCAACAGAATAACGACGATGGAAATTCCGAGCAAAATATATTCGAGCTTGCTCAACGTCGCTACTTTCAATCTCGCTTCGTAATCATATTGAAAAACGATCTGATCCATTTTTTCCAGGAACACAGACTCATTGTGCAATAAAGTTTGTATAGCTTTCCTGAATTCAGCTTGATCACTCAGTTCTCCTTTTTTAAAAGCAACGATCGTCGAAGCGCTATGGTATACATTGAGAAAATAGGGTTCGAGGTCTTTGAACATCGCCGTTATTTTTTCGCTGTTCTGCCCCGGGAGATTTAATGTTTCGTCGCCGCGTTGAAGTCCGTAGTGTCCCCGCTTCCACTCCTCCAACAAATTTTCAAGCGTCAATAACTTACCAGCAAAATCCCGATGTTCGGTATCGTGGTATAACAAAAGGGACATTTTCACGATCCACTGACTTTTGTAACGTTGTGTTCCGGCCAGGTTTACCACCCGTGAGTCGGAAAGCTGGCTATTGAGGTGCGTTTGAATAAGTGCCTGGCCAATAATTGCCACCGTGGCAATGACGCTGAGGGCCAGGATGTACCACATGCCCAGCTTACTGAATTTGTTCAGTTTACCATTTGTATTAAACTCCAGGGTCATTTACGTAGTTAAATTACGTGTTTTATCTGAAAACCATACTACTCAATTTCTACGTGTGGGTTAATAGAATTGGTCAAAATAAAGCCGGGGCTGTGAAAACCCGGCATTCACATAACCTAAACATAAAAGGAATTAATGCGTAAGGCCTACGTAAACCATTCCGTCTTCAATCTTTACAGGATATACGTCTATCGCGCATTCGTCAGCATTGAGGCACTCACCAGTTTTCAGCGAAAATGTTTTTTTGTGAAATGGACAAGCCACTTTTGGTTCACCATCGGCACTGCCAATGATACCTCTCGAAAGCGCCATCTGCATTTTGTGGGGGCACTGGTTTTGACATGCGTACCATTCTTTGCGTCGTGAGAAATTAAATACAGCGATCTGCATATTCTGATATTGAACACAAGCTCCACCGTTTTCGGGAAATGCTTCTACTTGCGCCACACGGAACCAGGTTTTAACCTGACGGGTGTTTTCGGAAACTTGACTAAGTTCCTTGTTGGTTTCGTTCATAAAATTTGACATTCAACTTTCTACTCTGGATTCTCAGCTTTCAACTTTTCTTTCAACTTTTTGTTTAGGCTTCAGCCTTTCCATTCCAATCCACCGGACATTTTTGCCCACGCATATCTACAAACTCCAACGTTGGATCGGGCTCGTCTGAGTTCACAAAGTGTTTAAACTGCGCACGTAACCTTGGAGTCTCCACCACTTTTTTCCATTCACAATGGTAATTGTCGATCAGTGCTGCCATGTCTTTCTCCAGATCTTCTGCAAAGCCCAACGCGTCGTTGACGACCACATCGTATAGATAAGCGAGTCCACCTTCCATTTTATTTAACCATGTGGCAGTGCGGGTGAGGGGATCTGCTGTTTTAATATAGAACATAAGGAAACGGTCTACGTATTTGATGCAGGTGTCGGTGTCGATGTCGGCGATCAGCAGTTTCGCATGCTGAGGCCTTGCTCCACCGTTGCCACATACATATAAATTCCATCCTTTCTCGGTAGCGATGATGCCGAAATCTTTGGATTGCGCTTCGGCGCATTCGCGTATACAACCCGACACGGCTCCCTTGATCTTGTGCGGAGCGCGCAAACCTTTGTATCGATTTTCAATGAACACGGCAAAGGAGACCGAATCCTGTACGCCGTACCGGCACCAAGTAGAACCGACGCAACTTTTGATCGTGCGCAGCGCCTTGCCGTAAGCGTGTCCGCTTTCAAAACCTTCGTTCACCAGTTCTTCCCAGATCTCCGGAAGTTGCTCCACCCGCGCTCCAAACATGTCAATGCGCTGTCCGCCGGTGATCTTGGTATAGAGACCGTATTTTTGTGCGATTCTGCCCAGCGCCGTCAATTTCGACGGGGTAATCTCACCACCGGCAATGCGCGGCACCACCGAGTAAGTTCCACCGCGTTGAATGTTGGCGAGAAAACGGTCGTTGGTATCCTGAATGGTCGACTGCTCCACGATCAGTTCATTCCAAATACTTGCCAGCAGCGAAGCCACAGCGGGTTTACAGATCTCGCATCCGTCGCCCTTGCCGTGAGTATCGAGTAACGCTTCATATGATTTGATACCTTTCACCCTGATGATATCAAAAAGCTCCTGGCGCGTGAAGTCAAAATGTTCACACAACGTTTTTTTCACCGTATGTCCCAAGGATTCGAGCGTGAATTTCAAAATATCCTGCACCATTGGCGTGCAGCCCCCACAGCCTGTGCACGCTTTGGTAGATTTTTTCAGGTCGCCCAGAGTTGTTGCGCCGCACCCGGTGATCTGGTGAACCAATTCTCCTTTCGAAACATTTTCGCAGGAACAGATCTGTGCACTATCGGGAAGGTTTTTTACGCCAGCCGATTCATCAGTTGGTTTTCCGCCAATGCCGATCAGACTCTCCGGATTTTCCGGCAGCGCCATTTTATTGGTCACCATTTGGTGCAGCATGTTATAGGCGCTGGCATCGCCGATCAAAATACCACCGAGCAAGTATTTTCCATCTTCAGAAATATTGATGCGTTTATAAATTCCTTTGTTCTTGTTTTTAAAAATGATAGGTGTGCTTCCGGGTGTCTCGCCAAACGGATCGCCGAAGCTTGCAACATCCACCCCAATAAGTTTGAGTTTGGTAGACATGTCGAAGCCCGTAAATTGTTTTGAATGATCGCCGGTGATTTGCCGCGCAACGATGTCGGCCATTTCGTAACCAGGGGCCACCAGTCCGTATACCATATTATTATAGACTGCAGCTTCGCCAATCGCGAAAATCTTTTCATCGCTGGTCTTAAGGTGTTGATCCACTAAAATTCCGCCGCGAGCGTGAATTGCTAGCCCTGATGCCTTCGCTAATTCATCACGGGGCCTGATACCGGCAGATATCACCAGCATACCAACATCGAGTTTTGTACCATCGGAAAACGTGAGGCCCTCCAGTTTACCGTTTCCATCGATTGACTTGGTATTCTTGCCGGTATGAATCTTAATGTTAAGTTGGGAAAGTTTGTGCTCCAGCACTTCAGAGCCATCCTGATCTATTTGTCTGGGCATCAATCGTGGAGCAAACTCAACAACATGTGTTTCAAGTCCGAGGTCGAGTAGAGCTTTGGCAGCTTCCAGTCCGAGGAGTCCACCTCCCATCACGGCACCAC
>JBMOKS010000663.1:0-6080 GCA_049324355.1 Bacteroidota bacterium | reverse complement strand
GAAAGACGGATTGCTGAATCCGCAGGCAAAAGCTTTGGGGAATCACTGAAAGAGATACCCGGTGTTAACACCATACAAACCGGTCCGGGAATTTTTAAGCCCGTCATTCATGGCGTTCACAGCCAACGGATATTAATTCTTAATCACGGTCTGAGGCAGGAAGGTCAGCAATGGGGTGCCGAACATGCACCGGAAATAGATCCTTTTGTTGCATCAAATATTGTAGTAATTAAAGATGCAGCTGCTATCCAATATGGCACCGATGCACTCGGCGGTGTAATTGTTGTGAATCCTCCGCCTCTGCCCGAAAAAAATAAAATTGGAGGTACATTCAATACCGTGCTTCAGAGCAACGGTGCCTCGGCTACACTTTCAGGAATGCTTGAGGGGGGACTTGGAAAACATGAGGGCTGGGGTTGGCGAGCACAAGGCACACTCAAGAGAACAGGTGATTTCAGCACTCCGAACTACGTTCTTACTAATACGGGAATAAAAGAATCGAACTTTTCTTTGTCGACCGGTTATCATCGGGAGAACTCAGGCTTCGATGTGTTCTTCAGTCGCTTTCAGACGGAGATCGGCATATTAAAGGCAACTGCAATAGAAACGAAAGACGACTTGTTTGCGGCACTCGAAAGATCGATACCTGAGTATACAAAGGGTTTTTCCTACTCGATCAGCGAACCCAGGCAGGAAGCGAGCCACAATCTTTTAAAGCTGAACGTACATCTGCAAACTGCTAAAGGAGAATGGCGGTGGCAGTATGGTTTTCAAAACAACAACCGAAGGGAGTTTGACTTGCGTATCGGTGATCTTTCCAAAATACCGGCCATCGATCTTCAGTTAAATACGCATAGTCTCGATACGGAATGGGAAGCAAAACACACCAGTAAAAGAACAATCACCTTCGGGGCAAATGTCACTTCTCAGCAAAACAAAAATATTCCAGGCACTCAGCGAATTCCATTCATTCCAAACTTCACGGCCATTTCAACCGGTGTTTTCGGCATAACAAAACTTTTCTTCAGTTCGTGGACTGTAGATATCGGAACCAGGTATGACTACCGTCATAGTCAGGTTAAAGGTTTTGATTTTAAAAATGCGTTTTACGGCAATTCATTCGATTTCAATAACATCAGTGCTTCAGCGGGGGCGGCAAAAACGCTTTCAAAAGACCAAACGTTGAATCTGAACCTTAGCAGCTCATGGCGCCCCCCTCACGTAGCGGAATTGTACAGTGTAGGCAAACACCAAAGTGCCGCAGCTATTGAATATGGCCTGATGCTCAACGACACAACAAACGAGGTCATGGACATCAACCAGGTCAAATTCAAAACAGAGCAGGCTTTGAAGTTCGTTGCTTCTTATCAGCTAAGCAATAAAAAATTATCGCTTGATGTTGGCCCATACGTCAATTACATTTTCAATTACATTTACTTAAGGGCAGGCGGAATAACACAAAACGTTAGAGGAGTTTATCCTTATTTCAGATATAATCAAACCGATGCACTGTTTCTTGGTCTGGATGTCTCGGGGACATGGCGTATACACAAATATTTCAAAGCAATTCCTCAGGTATCGCTGCTGCGAGCGAGTGATGAAGTCAACGACGACTATTTCGTCTTCATTCCATCCAACCGGTACGAGCTGGCGCTGCGTTATGAAAAAACTTCTGTTTTAAAATTTAGAAACTTTTACGTCGAATCAAAGACGAAGTTTATTGCGCTGCAAAACAGAGCACCCCGCGTAATTACCGCCAGGGAGATTGACGAAGCAAGAGAACAAGGGATCGATCCTTTCAAAAATGATAAGCGAAATTTCGATTTCGTGGCACCACCACATCCGTACTGGTTATGGAGCTTATCGGTTGGGTTATCATTCAAGCCCGGTAACGTACAATACGATTTGAGGATTTCTTCCGATAACACGCTGAACCAAAGCTACAGAGAGTATACCAATCGCTTCCGCTACTATGCAGACGACCTGGGGCGCAACATCATCTTTTCAATCAAATGTATCTTTTAACTAAACATAAGTACAATGAAAACTAGTCGATCTTTTTATGCAGGATTTTTAAACTTGACGCGTATGGCATTTGCCATAGCTTCGCTCAGCGTTATCTCAGGTTGTGACGATGACGATCCGAAGAAAGAAGACACCCCGGAATTGATCACGAAAGCGGTGTTAACGTTCAGTCCGTCAGCCGGGGGCTCTCCTGTAGTGGTCACGGCAAAAGATCCTGATGGTGAAGGCGTTCAGGATCTTGCCGTAGATGGCCCGATCCATCTCGCCGCTGCTAAAAGCTACACACTCACCATTCAGTTGATCAATGAACTTGCCGAGCCAACCGATGCTGAGTACAACATCACCGAAGAGGTTGAAGAAGAAGCCGATGAACACATGTTCTTCTTCTCCTGGACAAACAATGTTTTTAATGACCCAACCGGCAACGGAAATATTGACAACCGCAGCGACGATGTGAACTATGAAGATGAAGATGAGGACGGACTTCCCCTGGGCCTTGAAACTTTCTGGACAACTGCATCTGCTTCATCTGGTAAGTTTAGGGTAATGCTTAAACACCAGCCTGAGTTGAAAAGCGATGCCTCAACATCATCCACGGGCGAAACAGATCTTGATATAGAATTTACTATCAACATTCAATAAAAAAAAAGAGTGAACGCTGATAAAAAAAGAATGGTTGTTGCCTCTCTGCTTGATAAGGCTGGAATGTGGACTTCGGCCCTCTGTGCCCTGCATTGCGTCGCCTTGCCAATGCTTGTCACCATTTCCTCGCTGGGTGGATTGGTAATTCTCGACACCCCTGTTGTGGAGAACACGCTCTTTGGAGTGAGTGTCTTACTGGGAACAAGCTCTTTGTTTCCCTCCTATTTCAAACATCACAGAAGACTTTATCCAATTCTTATTCTTTTATCAGGGTTCTTTCTCATTGGGCTGAGTAGGTTTATGGTTAATGAATCAATGGTTGTCTCATTAGGTGCCACTTTGCTGGCCTCAGCCCATTTTTTTAACTACAGCCTTTTTAAAAAGTGGCATAGCAAAATCTGAAATGAAAACTGTTAAGGTTGAATAAAATCACAGCAGAGTTCAAAAGGCAACGTCGCTTTGCAGGCATCAAAGAACATCTTACATCAGCGAGCTACCAGCCAAGCGCCAGATTCACCCTACCTAATGGGCATCGGGGATTGAGTTTAGGCAACGGTCAATAAACTTGGATAGATCGTGTGGGAACGTTTTTTTATATTTGCTGTTTCGAGGTTAGATGGTATACTATGAAACGCCCGTTATTACTCGTCGCTGCTATTGTGATTTCTACATTTCCTATTTATGCTCAAAAAACGAAGATGAAAGGCCACGAAAACAACCCTTACTACTCCCATACCGACACAACTCATCTTAATGTGTCTAATGAAACCTGGAAAAAAATACTTGCGCCTGATCTATACAGTGTGGCGCGTGAACAAGCTACTGAGCGGGCGTTTACCGGCAAGTACTGGAATGCCGATGTCAAAGGCACGTATTACTGTGCTGTGTGCGGTAATTCGCTGTTTCGATCGGATGCCAAATTTGCCAGCACTTGCGGATGGCCCAGTTTTTTTGAGCCTATCAGAAAAAATAGCGTGATCTATAAGGCCGATAATTCTCACGGCATGAACAGAACAGAAGTGATCTGCTCGCGCTGCGATTCTCATCTCGGCCACATCTTCGACGACGGCCCCGCGCCAACGCACAAGAGGTTTTGTATGAATTCTGTATCGCTGGAGTTTGTGCCCATGCTGAGTCAGTAAGTATTGAGGAAAATATTTTATATTATCTGCGCTAATTCCCTGAGTTTGTGCGCACCCTCAGCTTCATTCTTTTCCGCTGACTTCTGAAAAAAAGTTTTTGCCTGTTCGACCTTGCCTTGTTCGAGCAGAAATTCTCCATAGTGGTATTCCAACAGATCAACGGGCGTATTTCGCCCGAATGATTTTTGAAAAAATTCTTCAGCAAGATCGAATTGTTTCTTTCGCTGATGATATAAGGCAAAATTTCGGAATGTATAGGCTGGATCATTGTTTCCGGTCTGTTCGGCTTTTTCTACATACGACAGGCCTTCGTCGAGCGCACCGGTCATGATCAAAGCGTAGCCCAGGTTGTCGTTGGCAAATCCGTACTCAGCGCCTAAGGCCAACGCCTTGCGAAAGTTTGAAATACCTTGTTGATAGTCGCTGCGGCGCAGATAGTAATAGCCCATATTGTTGTAAGCATCGGCTTTCAAATGCGCGTCGTTAGTGAGGAAAAGAATCTTTTGCAAGGTGGCGATGGCTTCGTCAAGGTCATTTTTTTCGAAGTACTCATTGGCCTGGTTGAACAGGTCGTTAGCCTTTACTTCTACTTCGTCATAGAGTTCGTTGGGGTTTGCATGCAGATAAGATAGCGCGTCTTCCAGCATTTTCTTGAACGTACTATCAAATTCATTTTTCCACACCGGGTCCTGCTCGCCTCTCAGGTTGGCATAGGTAGCGAGACTAAAAGCCATAACCTGCTGCGGCATATCAGAGCCATAGTTCCACTTGATCTCCCACATGCCATAGCTGGTGCGGCCGTGGTGCAACAGATTTTGTGCGAGAATGACACCGAATCCGTAGTAAATACCGGCCAGGTAAATAAACAATCCGGTGTCATCGCCGCCGACATCAAATTCCAGGTCGCTTTCGGTGAGGCGCATGCAGACGAATTCGTAGATGAGACTATAGATCAGTCGTTCAGGATGTTTCTGTAAACTATTGGCAACGAAGATCTTATACTGACCTTTCTTCAGTTCTGCTTCACACTCGAAGGGCCTGCCTTCGATCTGATATGGAATGTTATTAAAATCGCGCAGGTCAGAGCGTGTTTCGTAGCTGACCAGGTGTCGCGGGATGCCGAATAATTGGCACAGATCGGTAATAACATTATCGACGGCGACAGACGGTGTAGAAAACGTTGCCGGAAAAAACCTGGGCGTTAGCAACACTTGCTCTTCGAGTTTGTTGGGATAACCAAAGACTTGTTTCAGCCACCTGAAATTTTCTTCTACCCAAAGGCGGTCTTCATCCGTAATTCTGAAATTACTATTTGAATTGCTGAGGTCGTAAATTTTCACCTGATCGTATTTGCTGCAATTTAGTCATTAGTCAAAAGGCATTGTGACTTAGGCATCATCAGGCATCAAATATCTTGTGCTATGTTAGGCGCTCTTGAGGCCTATAGTTCAGTTTTACGCTTCAAGTCTTTGTGAAGCGCTCAAGGCTTGTAGCGCTTGTAGCCTGAAGCCTAAGGCCTGAAGCAAATCGCCATCGCTTGAAATTTTGTACTTCACCTTTATCACTAGCATTCGCTTTTCCCCTTGCACAAGTTCCCACAACAAGCTACGGCAGGTAAAGCTGGCATCCAGGATCTAGTTTTTTTATCTTGGGCACATGGCGAAGAAATTTGAATATACCACGCTCGCGCACCGGTATACGGCGCGGTTTCCGCTGCTTACGTATTTGGGTACACAAATAAACTTTTGGATTGTAGCCAATGTGTTGCTGTTCACCCTGATGCGCCTGCAAGCTGAGGTGATCAGCCACGCCTTTAAGATTCCTGTTGCGGGCAGATACAGCTTGATGGTGTTGATTGCCGTGATACTGGGTGTGCTGAATGGCGGGATACTTGGACTGATCAACTATTACCTGGACAAGAGGTTATTCAGGAGGCTGGCGCTTGGAAAGATAATCGTTTTCAAATCGTTAACGTCGCTGGCGGTTCTCGTTCTACTTACGGCATTGCTGCGATACGTGCTTTTCGAACGTTTGATCCCTCAGTCGGTGCGTGCGCCGGGCGTTACGCTGGATGACGCTGCGTGGAAGTCGCTGTTCCTGCTGTTGGTAATCTATTATTTTTTTATGACGCTCGTGATCAGCTTCATCAACCAGGTGAACCGGAAATACGGGCCCGGCATACTGCTGCCCCTGCTCCTGGGCCGGTACCGCGACCCGAAGGAGGAAGACCGCATCTTTATGTTCATGGATCTGAAATCGTCTACGGCAACC
>JBMOKS010000662.1:0-6098 GCA_049324355.1 Bacteroidota bacterium | reverse complement strand
CACGATTGTAGCGGTGCCACCTACGTTTTCAATTGCTTTTGTAGCGGTTGCTGAAAAGGCATGGGCTTCAACGCTGATCTTTGATTTTAATTCACCTCTTCCTAATACTTTCACTTTATCGTTTTTTCCAACGACACCATTCTCGATCAAAATCTGAAGGCTGATTCCGCCTTTGTTTTTCTCGGCCAGCGCTTCGAGCACATCGAGGTTCACGGCCTTGAAATATTCTTTATTGTTATTTTTGAATCCGAATTTAGGCACGCGGCGCTGGAGTGGCATCTGGCCACCTTCGAAACCAGGCTTTGAATGATAACCTGATCTTGACTGAGCACCTTTATGACCACGGCCTGCAGTAGATCCGCCAGATCCCTGACCGCGACCAAGTCTTTTGTTTGTCTTGGTTGAACCTTCAGCCGGTTTTAATGTATGCAGTTTCATCTTAAAGTTCTTTAACAGTAATCAAGTGATTTACTTTTCTGATCATACCGGCGATCTGAGGAGTTAACTCCACTTCAACCGACTTATTGATTTTACCGAGGCCCAACGCCTTGATTGTCCGAACTTGGGTATCAGGTCTTTTGATGGTGCTTCTGGTCTGTGTGATTTGTACTTTCGCCATGTCTCTTAGCCATTAAATACTTTGGACAATGCAATTCCTCTGTTCTTAGCAACCGTGTAAGCATCTCTCATGCTGGTTAAAGCTCTAAAAGTTGCCTTCACCACGTTGTGCGGGTTAGAAGAGCCTTTAGACTTTGCCAATACGTTGTGAACGCCGGCGCTTTCCAATACGGCGCGCATCGCACCACCGGCAATAACACCAGTACCTGGGGATGCAGGCTTCAACAATACGAAACCACCGCCAAATTTACCGATCGATTCATGGGGTACGGTTCCTTTGATAATAGGAACCTTCACCAGGTGCTTCTTAGCATCATCTATTCCTTTAGTGATAGCATCAGTTACTTCATTGGCTTTGCCAAGACCGTAACCTACCACGCCATTGCCATCGCCCACTACGACTATAGCAGCGAAGCTGAATCGGCGACCACCTTTCACCACCTTTGCTACGCGCTCGATGGCTACTACCTTTTCTTTGAGGTCTATTTCACTGGCTTTTACTGTACTGATATTGCTTACAGACATATCTTAAATTTCAACGTGTGAATCTTTCTTTAGAATTTTAAACCGCCTTCTCTGGCACCTTCAGCAAATGCTTTGATGTTGCCATGATAGAGATAACCATTGCGATCGAAAACTATTGCCTGGATTCCGGAGGCTACAGCTTTCTCGGCGATCTTCTTGCCCACATTCTTTGAGTTCTCAAGGTTCAGCTTTGACTTTTCACCCAATTCGAAGGTGGATGCTGAAGCCACGGTTACACCTTTCACGTCATCTATAATTTGAGCATAGATTGCCGTATTGCTACGGAACACGGATAATCTGGGTCTTTCGCTTGTTCCGCTAATTTTCTTGCGGACACCCATCTTAATCCTTTCTCTTCTTTCTCTGTTCTTGCCTGCCATAGGTTTTTATTTTTCTATGATGCTTATTTCTTTGATTGGGCCGTAAAATCTTGCGGCCTTACCTTTTAATCTTATTTAGCAGCAGCCTTACCAGCTTTTCTTCGTACAAACTCACCTGTGAAGCGGATACCTTTTCCTTTGTAAGGCTCAACTTTGCGGAGTGACTTGATCTTTGCTGCTACCTGTCCGATCAGTTGTTTATCAGATCCTTCGAGGATGATCGTGGGGTTTCCACCTTTTTCCTGAACAGCCTGAACTTTGATCTCGGCCGGAACGGCGAGGAACACGTTGTGTGAGTAACCCAAGCTCAATTCCAATACATTGGATTGTGCAGAGGCTTTGTAACCTACACCGATAAGTTCCATCTGGGTTCTGAAACCTTTGGATACGCCCTCCATCATGTTGGCGATCAATGCGCGGTACAGACCGTGCATAGACTTGTGACGTTTCTGTTCAGTAGGTCTTTCTACTATGATTGATCCATCTTCCTGCTTGATAACGAAGTCAGGATCTACCAGTTGGTGCAATTCGCCTTTGGGGCCTTTCACCGTTACTTTATGATTCTCTTTTGAGAAGGTAAAAGTAACTCCGGCAGGGATTGTGATCGGTTGTCTTCCTATTCGTGACATGGGCTTTCCAAATTAATACACGTAACACAATACTTCTCCACCGACATTCATCGAACGCGCTTCTTTGTCGGTAATAACTCCCCTTGATGTTGAAAGTATCGCTACTCCCAATCCGTTCATCACACGTGGCATAGTCTGAGCGTTTACGTACTGTCTCAAACCAGGCGTGCTGATTCTTTCCAGGCGGGTGATGGCGGACTCTCTGGTTTCCGGGTTATACTTCAAAGCAATCTTGATATTGCCCTGATGATTTTGAGTATCCTCGAACTTGTAGTTCAGGATATAACCCTTGTCAAAAAGTACTTTAGTGATTTCCTTTTTGAGATTGGAAGCAGGGATCTCCACTACGCGGTGATTGGCCTTGATGGCATTCCGCAATCGGGTCAGGTAATCTGCTATAGGATCAGTCATTTTCTTATTCCTTTCTATTAATAAGCAAGCCCGTGTCTTTTAAACCGGGCTGCAAAGATATTGAACAATTTCAATTATTCAAACTGTTATCGGGTTTCGGATTTTGGGCTTTTTCACCATTTCCGACCTTGATACTCAGCAACCAATATTTTTTGAAAAACCTCGAGCTTCAAGCTTCAGCCTCGAGTGGTTATCTCGTGGCTAGCGAGCCAGCAGCTCGCAGCTGGTGTTACCAGCTGGCTTTGGTCAATCCAGGGATCTTACCGTTGGAAGCCATTTCACGGAAAACGTTACGACAAACGCCGAATTTCCGCATATAGCCTCTGGGACGGCCGGTCAGCTTGCACCTGTTCTTCAAACGAACGGGTGATGCATTACGGGGAAGTTTATCCAGGGCAACGTAGTCGCCAGCTTCTTTCAAAGCCTTTCTTTTAGCGGCGTAGGTTGTTACCAGCTTTTCGCGTTTAGTTTGCCGTGCAATTACAGATAGTTTAGCCATAGCTAATGTTTAATTTTTATTGGCAAAGGGCATCCCAAATTCTTTCAGGAGCTCATAGCTTTCTTCGTCAGACTTGGCAGTGGTTACGAACGTGATGTCCATACCGCTGATTTTACTTACTTTATCGATCGAAATCTCGGGGAAGATGATCTGCTCCTTTACACCGAGAGTGTAGTTTCCACGACCATCGAAACCTTTAGCGCTCACGCCACGGAAGTCACGTACACGGGGCAGGGCGATGTTCATCAGCCTGTCCATAAATTCGTACATTTTATCACCCCGAAGTGTGACACGCACACCGATCGGCATGTTTTCTCTCAACTTGAAGTTAGAGATCGCCTTCTTCGAACGGGTAGCAACAGATTTCTGACCGGTGATAGTGCTGATCTCTTCGAGACCCACATCGATCAGTTTCTTGTCGGTTACTGCCACGCCCATACCTTTGTTGATACAGATCTTCTCGATCTTGGGCACCTGCATCACTGATTTGTAATTGAACTTCTGCTTCAGGGCAGGTACAATTTCCTTCAGGTATTTATCTTTTAGTCTAGGAGTTGCCATTACTTAATAATTTCTCCGGTTTTCTTTGAATATCTCTTCAAGCTGCCCTTTTCATCGGCTTTTCTGCCTACGCGGGTAGGTTTGCCGGTGGCGGCTTCAATCAGCATGACGTTGCTGATATGAATCGGCGCTTCAACTTTTTTTATACCTCCTTCAGGTTTTCCCGCTGAAGGTTTCTCATGCTTTGTTACGAAGTTGATACCTTCAACAAGAACGCGGTTCTTTTCAGGGTACACTTCGAGCACTATTCCCTTATTTATTTTTTGGGGTGTACTCTTGAAATCGCCAGCAATGACCTGTACAGTGTCGCCTTTGCGAATTTTCAGCTTAGGCTGCTTGTTGTATTTCCTTTCCATGGCTTATATTACTTCAGGGGCCAGTGATACGATTTTCATGAACTGCTTTTCTCTGAGCTCGCGGGCCACGGGACCGAAAATACGGGTTCCACGGGGTTCGTCCTGGGCGTTCAAAAGAACGGCAGCGTTATCTTCAAATCGGATATACGATCCGTCTTTTCTTCTTACTTCTTTTGTGGTTCTTACCACAACAGCTTTAGATACTGTTCCTTTCTTCACCTGGCTGGTAGGCATCGCAGACTTTACAGTCACTACGATCTTATCGCCTACAGAGGCAGAACGTCTTTTAGTACCTCCAAGCACGTGCATACAGAGCACTTCTTTGGCGCCACTGTTATCGGCTACGGTAAGTCTGGTTTCGGTGCGTATCATGATTACTTCGCTTTTTCGATGATTTCAACTAGTCTCCAACGCTTGTCTTTGCTCAGGGGCCGAGTTTCCATGATACGAACGGTATCGCCGATACCTGCCGTATTTTGCTCGTCATGAGCCTTGAACTTGGTAGTTCTGTTTACAAATTTTCCGTAGATCGGGTGTTTCACTTTTCTGTCGACAGCAACCGTAATGGTTTTCTGCATTTTGTTGCTTACAACTTTCCCGACTCTTTCTTTTCTTTCGTTCCTTTCCATAGGAATTATTTTTGAAGTTCTTTCGCTCTCAGTTCTGTGCTTAGTCTGGCAATCAGCTTGCGTGTTTCATTGATTTTCATCGGATTTTCAACCGAGGAGATCTTGTGAGCAAACTTGATCTTGCGCAACGCTTCTTTTTCAGCGTGCAATTTATCTTTCAGTTCGGCTACGCTCAGAGCCTTGATATCAGCGTTCTTCATGATCTTATGATTCTACGTAGTCTTTTCTAACCGTAAATTTTGTCTTGATCGGCAGCTTGCCATCGGCCAATGCCAATGCTTCTTTTGCTGTGGCCATATTTACTCCACCGGCTTCGAACAGGATTGTGCCGGGTTTGATAACTGCTACCCAGTATTCCGGAGCTCCTTTACCTTTACCCATCCTCACTTCGGCGGGCTTGCGGGTTACAGGCTTATCGGGGAAAATACGGATCCATACCTGGCCTTCGCGTTTCATAGCGCGGGTTACCGCGATACGTGCTGCTTCGAGCTGACGTGCTGTGATCCATCCGCCTTCCAATGCTTTAAGAGCAAATGATCCGAAAGCTATAGAGTGTCCGCGTGTGGCCATGCCTTTCACGCGTCCTTTTTGTGTCTTTCTAAATTTGGTTCGTTTCGGCTGTAACATTGTATTATTCCGGTTGGGACGCAATATTTTGCATCCTTACATAAAATTTTTTATCCGTTTCTTTGACCGTGACCGCGATCACCGCCTCGTCTTCCACCACCTTCGCCACCGCGTCTTCCGCCGCCACCCTCTCTTCTGCGACCGCCGCCTCTTTCATTGCCACCGCGCTGGTGTCCACCTGCTGCGGCGCCCTGACCTTGAGATGTATTGCTTACAAGGCCTACATTAGGTGACAAGTCACGCTTACCGTAGATCTCTCCTTTGAAGATCCATACTTTGATACCGATCTTTCCGTAGACAGTCTGTGCTTCAGAGATCGCATAGTCGATATCGGCACGGAGTGTATGGAGAGGAATGCGGCCTTCTTTATATTGTTCTGTTCTGGCCATATCGGCACCTGCCAGACGACCTGAAACTTTCACTTTGATACCTTCGGCTCCCACACGCATGGCCGAAGCGATAGCTTGCTTCATGGCACGTTTGTAAGAGATACGGGCTTCGATCTGCTGACCGATGGATTCGCCTACCAGTTTTGCATCTAACTCGGGACGTTTGATCTCGAAAATATTGATCTGCACATCCTTACCGGTGATCTTCTTTAATTCTTCCTTGATCTTATCAACTTCGTTACCGCCTTTACCGATCACAACGCCGGGACGAGCTGTGTGAATGGTGAGCGTGATACGCTTCAACGTTCTTTCGATAACCACTTTCGCGATACCACCTTTGGGAATACGAGCTTGCACGTACTCTCTGATCTTATGGTCTTCCACCAGTTTTTCAGAGAAGGTATTTCCACCATACCAGTTAGAATCCCATCCTCTAACGATGCCTAATCTTAAGCCTACAGGATTAATTTTTTG
>JBMOKS010000661.1:2532-6113 GCA_049324355.1 Bacteroidota bacterium | reverse complement strand
TTTGTCCGGGTAGGTATGCACGGGTTTTCAACGTTTGTGCCTCCGAAAAAACTCAATACCGTAAATATGCCGGAACCATCAACGGCATTTCAAGTGAATCGTCTTGTTTTCAAATGAGAATCAACCAATGAAATTCGTTTACAAATCGGCCAACAGTCCAGTAATCCATTCCGGGGGTTGTTCGCATTGCCGCAACGCCGTTAATTTTTCATGTGATTGATTTGTCTAGCACGCTTTGGTTTGTCAGCATGGGTCTGATGGGTATCGTTGTTGGATTGCTCAACATTATCTGCTTGAGAACTCATCAAATCGATAGCTTCATATTGCCTTTTTCGACCGAGATGTTCAAAGCTATGCGACTGTATTTCTCTTCCTTGGATTGAGGGATTGACGATTCCTTCTACCTTGTATTGAACGAAGTTTGAGAATAGGATTTGAGCATTCGTCAAGAAACTACTTTTTCTGTTAGCCTGAAGTCAAGCGGGGTTTTGCCGGTTATTCGTTTGAAGGCTTGGTAAAATGCCGACTTCGAATTGTAGCCCACCTTCTCTGCTACCTGCTCCATGCTAAGCGAGTCACCACTTAGGATGAGTTGCTGCGCTTCGCGTATCCTGTACTCAGCCAGCACCTCCAGGAAAGTGCGGTTCATCTTCTCGTTTATCACTTGCGATACATAATTCGGGCTGCTGCTGATGCGCCGGGCCAAATCGTGCAGGCTGGCCAATCGATTTGAATAGTAGCGCTCCTTTTCAAGTTTTAATACGATTCGGTTTAGGAGATCAGACTTTTCGAGATCACTCAATGTGGATTTTTGATACTTTCGACTGGATGGCTTAGGATTTATTTCCTGGCGAATAAGCTGGTACAATATCATAAAATATAAGCCCAGGTTGAGCACCATGAAGTATTCGGTAAAATAACGGATGCGCCAAAAATGCAATATCATGTTGATGAATGACAATGCGAATAAAAAGGTCAATGCGGTTACGAACAGTCGCAACGAATTCCGCTCGGTGTTGCGGATGGCAATGATTTTTGTTCGAATCTTGAATAACGCCACAACGGCATACACCAATGAAAACACGCTGGCAAATGTTGCTGTATAGAGCCTGAGACGATTGAACCAATGTCCAGCCCCGGAAGCCAGCCATGCAACTTTTTCTGATGGCGAAACAAGGGCGGGAATAAAAATCATCAGCATCGCCATTGGAATGATCAGATGCGGAATCACTTTTTTGAAAGATGGCCTTTCGCCGCTTAACTCCCATTGCGTATAGAGAAAGAGTAGCGGGGGAATTAATAAGACAAACGGAAGGTTCAGGTCGATGAGAACAGGATACGTTATACGCAACGGAAGCGATTCTAAAACGGTGCCCAAATTGCGGAGGCCAATAAAAAGAACCACACACCCAAATACAGCTTTAGAACTCAGCCGGAAGCGTTCCTTTGAAAGCAACAGGCCACCCAACCCAACAAAGTTTACAGCTATTACGATGTTGACTACTCTGAAAATGTCGGTATAAGATTTTAACAATTCCATAGCTTAAACAAGCGTCTTGAATTCAAGTTTGAATTTCCCTTTGTCGGGTTTATTCATGCTTAAATTTAACTATTTTCTGGTGAGTCACTCTGTCCAGCGGCATTACACCCGACGCTCGTGTTTCTGCAGCGGGGGCTTAGGAGGGCTTAAAAATGAAGCGCGGCTGAATGTTAAACCCGACCTGCTGTAAAATTCTCTCCCACCCGGAACCGAACTACGTAGTGAAACGTAAACTTTAATTTAAACACTACCCCCCGCAATTGTCAAATAGCTGCTGCTGTGAGAGCACCATTGAAGGCAAGGGTTTGAGAGTGCATTTCCTTTACTTAAAGATACTATGCACAGACATACTGTCCTTTGAGGTTCCCCGGTTATAAAAGATTGTTTTAGAAAAAAAAATCTAAGGGAGCTACTCGAATGTGCGGTTAACGTTTGTTCAAAATATTGTAGACAGAACCTATTTCCCCAGCATAGTCAGAGTCGGATGCAAATAATGCATGGTCGTATTTCTGAAATAGTTTTTCTGAGTAAACTGAACAGGAGTCACAGCCACTTATAAATGAACTTAGCAACCTTTCTTGAATTTCAAACATTTTCCGGATGTTAGGTTGGTCCTTACTTGTACTGTCCGCCAAAAATTTTGAATCGAGTTGTTTTTTGTAATCTTGGATTGTTTTTTGAATGTCTCTTAAATTGAATGGGGGAGGTGTAGGCCAAAACAGAGTGTCTTTCAAAAATGTATATGTCTTTGTCGTCAAGTCAATTTTCAAGTCAAACTTTGCCACCTGAACCACTTGTTTTATGGTGTCATTAGATGAGGGTACGTCATAGTAAACTGAAACGACAAAGTTGGAATCATCGATTTTTTGTATGTCAGAATTTGATTCAATTTGTGGTCCTTCAGAGTCAAACAACCAGCGCTTCTTTTGGCGGTCAATAATATTAACTCCACTCGTTTCAATTTTGCCCTCTGATGTTTTGTAGGTGTAGTAATTTATTTCCAAGATGCTGTCAAGAGGAAAAATCCTAACTGTCCGACTGGTCCTTTCGTCTACTGTTCCAATTTCTCCGGTTGGTAACCTGGTCGAAACGCTGTCAGGAGCGGTTTGCTCTAAATTTTTTGACTGACAGCCCATCAATGAGACACTACTTAAAAAAACTATTGTTAAATATCGCATCATTGTCCACGTTAATCGCACACAACGTGAGCGCATAAGCAGTAGCGGGTTTAGGGGGGCGTGAAAATGGAGCGCGCAGCGAAATGTCAAGCACGACCAACTCGTCACTGTCTTACGACACCGAAGGTTGTTTGATAACTAAAACTACAAATTCACACCAAATCCCGCCATTGATTATGCATTTTGTGTGCGCCCAGCAAGAGCGCAGGCATCGCAAGATACAAATATTCCAGGGGAGTGAAAGTCTCACTTGGCAAGCTGGTGAAGCCAGTGAGCAAGCCGCAAGGTGGTTTGGAGTGATCGAAGCACTGAAGGAAGCGAGACTACAGTACCGATAGCTGGGAAAGCATGGTTACGGATCATATGGTTACGGATCATTATTCTCCTATTACGAAAAAGTATCTCCGCAAATTAATGAACCGCGGTGCGAGGCCCTAACGCACAGAGGCGGGAGAGGCGCTCCGCATCAGTATCTTCGTTTCTTCCGGTGTGGCCGTCTACTCGATTGGAGGTAGTATTTATTTTATTTGTCTATCATATTAAAATCTTCCACTTTGTCAGGAAATTTGAGCTTAATATATTCAGAGAAGCTTCCTTTCTGTAATTTTTTAATGTCTGATTTAAGAAAAGAAGAAATTTTCAATTTCAATTTATCGTAATCATATATCAAGTCCTTCCAAATCAATATTTTTTCATTTAGAAACTCTATGATTTTACAAAAATCATCCTGCGTAATACCATAAACGTTAATATTGTTGTGGTGTCTTAAAACGCTGGTCTCTTCGTATTCTTCATCAAAGTCTTTTACCTCGCCATGCATATTAATTACTCTTTTTATCCCCTTTGGTATGCTTTCAAGTCTT
>JBMOKS010000661.1:0-2522 GCA_049324355.1 Bacteroidota bacterium | reverse complement strand
TAACCGATAATACATGCGTTAGAGTCTTTCCCGTTATTTTTAAATTCCTTTTCTAACTCCAAAGAATAAATTGCTGGAATAATTTCAAGGTTTACATAACCTCCGGGCATATTACTTCCACTTGACCAAAATGCAATTTCGATTTTCACACTTTTGTCATTGAACGTCAATTTCGGTCTGGACGTCGCATATTTCCATCCTTTTGGGATATAATATTCTGCAATTTCATCACAAACTGCTTTGAAAATATCTTTGCAAGGAGTGTATTCATTGTAACTATCGAGAATACTTCCAGTTTTCCATTTCCAATCCATAATAAGTCTCTTCAATTTATGCTGTTGGATGTTTTTGTTGAATATGACCGCAACGTTCGTGTATGTGACGTTGTGGGAACAGGAGCGAAAATGAATGACCATGGAAATGATTTTTGGTGACCTGCTCCGTCATTGTCAACCGTGACCGAACGTCTTTTTGAGATACAAACTACTAATTGCTCAGAACCCCCACAAGGGCACATTCACTTTGTGTGCTGGGTGATTTTCATGGTCACATTTATTCTAATTTATTTTTTAGTTTGCTAATCATTGTACTATCTATTTCAAGTAGCATCGTTAAAACTTTCTTAAAATCTTCAATGTCACCAATAATTGGAAACGAAAATGTAGGGTCACTTTTTACATCTCTAACTTGTTGGACAATTTCCCTAAATGTCAAAGTCGGAAAGGAATTATCTGAAAGCCCTTTAAACGCCCGATAGAAAGGGTCAATCATTCCATACTTATATGGTATTATGAATCGAATTTGAATGCCTCCAATAAAATAGTCCTTATAAAATAATCCCTCATTACCTGATATTTCAAAATCTAGTTGGAGTTCATTCCTGATTTGTTCAGCTTCTTTTTTTACTATTCTCTTTGGAACGTCATAATTCCATATTTCTTTACACAAATTGGCATACTCTTTTTTGTTGTCCAATTCGACTGCCAGTCTATTGAGTATGTCTTGTAATTCTTCTCCTATCATAAGTTTTAACACGTCTCTCTCTCGAAACGCCTTGCGCCCACCGTTTATGGTTATGAGTGCGGAGATTAGGACGCTAAAAAATGCAGCGAAATGTCAAGCCCGACCTGCACGTTTCTGTTCACATTTTACCCATTATTTTCCTATTACAAAAAGAGCTCCAGAATTTAATGAACCGCTGTATACGAGGCCCGTACGTACAGTGGTGTGAGAGGCGCACCTCATCGGTCAACTCCGGTGAGGCCGTCTACTCGATTGCTGCTGCCTTTAACTCTTCTTGTATTTGTCCTTTCGTAATGTCCAATAGTTTTCCATGAAGTCCTTGACTTTTAGAAGAGTGTCAGTTTTGGGCTTATTAATAACAAATACTTCTCTATCCTCTCTATCCACTTGAACACCGCTATATTCTGAAATTAAACTTTCAAACTCAAGCACCTCTGGAAAGTCCTTATCTCCGTCAATTTCTTTTCCGTCTCCGTCATAAAAAGGAGGAACTTCAACAATTAAATAAATTCGTCCACTTTTCCTAAGTGTTAAACTAGGTTTGGCTCCTCCAAAATCGTTAACTTCAATGTCCTGTTCGATTATATCGTCATTGTCTAAGTTGGAGCCAGGATCGTTTATGCTATCTAAAGTTTCAGGTTTTGGGTTTGTCCCAGTTGCCTTGTCTTCGTTTGCGTCATTCGCCTTCTTTTTAAAAAAGTCAAATAGTCCCATGAGTATTTTGGTTTAAAGGTTGCGCCCAACGTTTGGCTATGAAACGTTACTTTTATTTTTAAAAAATAATTAATCAAAAGTAATGAATTATAGCCTTTGTGTGCGCCCAGCATGGGCGAAGGTAGCGAAAGCTGCCGAATATTCCAGAGAGTGCAAGTCTCTTACGGGCGAGTTGGTGAAGTCTGTTGGCAAGCCGCAAGGTGGTTGTCGTGAGGCATGCACTGAAGGACGAGACTGCAATACCGATAGCTATCGGTACCGGTATAACGATCACGATAGAAAGGGCTGACAAAGCGCGGTTACGAACCATTATTTTCCTATTACAAAAAAGTATCTCCACAATTTAGCGAACCGTTGTATGCGAGGCCGTACGTACAGGGGTGTGAGAGGCGCTCCCCATCAGTTTCTTCTGGTGGGCCGTCTACTCGATTGTAGCGCGTTGAGTCCACACTAAATATGATGCATCTCAAATTTTAAAGTTCTTTTGTCTTCATTGATTTCAACTCTGGTAGGTTCATTTGCGTCATTCGACTTGAATTCGAGTATAGATTCATTTCTTACCCAATTCTCTTTACTTTTCTCAAGATTCTTTTTCAAGGACTTGAAGTTTCTCTCGTCAAACTGAATGTCGATATAAACTGAGAAATCGCCATCAATTGATCCTTGGTCAACAGATTCGTTCCTTAAAATTTCAAAATCCTCAGGAAGTTCGAGTCCTGCTTTTTCCTTTATCAATTCAAGTCTTTGGTCTTCGACTCCACATGAAACGACTCCCAAAAGAACAA
>JBMOKS010000660.1:0-6118 GCA_049324355.1 Bacteroidota bacterium | reverse complement strand
TCGGCGTCATGAAAAAAGAGGGGCAGAGCTTTATGGGTACCCCCAGTAATGACTACGCCACGATCATTCCTTATCAGGCATTTAGAAAACTTTATCAGACTGGCACTGGCAACTGGGACGAAACTACTTCCCGCATAGGTGTCAAAGGGTTTGATAGTGACATCGGCCTCGTTGAACTCGAAAATGAAGTGAGGGGCATGTTGCGCGTTAGGCGCGGACTGGGCCCCAGAGAGAAAGACAATTTTGCCATGAACCGTCCTGAGGGTATCATGAAGGCTATAGCCCCTGTATTTGATTTCCTCACAACGGCGGGTTGGGTTATCGGTGGGTTCTCCATTTTAGTTGGTGGCTTCGGTATTGCCAACATCATGTTTGTGTCTGTGAAGGAAAGAACCAGCATCATCGGCCTGCAGAAATCTCTCGGGGCAAAGAACTACTTTATACTCTTCCAGTTCTTATTTGAAGCCATCTTCCTGAGTCTTATCGGCGGCCTGGCAGGTTTGATATTGGTGTATCCCATGACCAAGATCCCCCTTGGCAGCCTTGTTGTTGAAATGTCTTTGGCCAACATCGTGCTGGGATTGGTGGTCTCTTCCGTTATTGGCCTGGTAGCCGGCATCGTACCTGCTGCCATGGCGGCGCGACTTGATCCGGTTATCGCGATTCGAGCTACTTAGTTAATGTTCCTCTATATCTAAAATTATCACTACCTGATAGTAGTCATTGGTCAATACTCACTGGAAATCAATAACCATTGGCCATTGACAGTAACTAAAAAAGAAAGTTCCCGGCTCAACCAAGAACCGGGAACTTTGAAAAAAACGAGTTTATTCCTCTTTCACTTCAAGTACTTTTTTGCCTTCCGGGCCCATGATCTTTTCTTTGATCTTTCTTTCGAGCTCGTCCATGAGTTCGGGGTTGTCTTCGATGAGTTGTTTTACGGCGTCTCTTCCCTGACCGAGTTTATTGCCGCCATATGAAAACCATGAGCCTGATTTTTGGATCACTTCGAGTTCTACACCGAGGTCTACGATCTCACCGGATTTGGAAATGCCTCTACCGTACATGATATCGAATTCTACTACTTTAAAGGGTGGTGCTACCTTGTTCTTCACCACTTTTACCTTTACACGGTTACCCGTAATGTCGTCGGCGGCTTCTTTGATCTGGCCAATCCTGCGGATATCCAAACGGACGGACGCATAGAATTTCAGCGCGTTACCGCCCGTGGTTGTCTCAGGGTTTCCGAACATCACACCGATCTTTTCGCGAAGCTGGTTGATGAAGATACACGAGCAGCCTGTTTTTGCGATCGTACCCGTTAATTTTCTCAGGGCCTGCGACATCAAACGTGCCTGGAGACCCATCTTGCTTTCACCCATCTCACCTTCTAATTCGCCTTTTGGAACAAGCGCTGCTACCGAGTCGATCACAATGATATCAATGGCGCCGGAGCGAATGAGGTGATCGGCGATTTCCAGCGCTTGTTCACCATTATCGGGCTGAGAGATCAAAAGATTCTCTGTGTCGATACCTAATTTTTCAGCATAGCTTTTATCAAAGGCGTGTTCGGCGTCGATAAAGGCGGCCAGGCCACCTTTCTTTTGAGCCTCTGCGATGCAATGAAGCGTTAATGTAGTTTTGCCTGACGATTCAGGTCCGTAAATCTCGATTACCCTTCCGCGGGGTATACCTCCTACACCCAAAGCGATGTCAAGCCCTAGTGAACCGGTGGAGATGGAGGCAATGTCAGCAGAGACTTTATCGTCGCTGAGTTTCATCACCGTTCCCTTGCCATAAGCTTTCTCCAGTTTATCGATGGTTAGCTGCAGCGCTTTCAATTTTTCTTTTGCGTCACTCATTGTTCCGTTTGTTATTGGTTAATCATTTATTTTATACACTCCTGCGTAACTCCTGATCACAGATGTCAAAGCCTAAGCATGATCAGGGTTGAAAATTACTATTTCGATGCTAATATAAAAATGAAGTCTTGTCAATTGCTGTCACAGCAAGTTGCTCTCATTTCTTTTCACGGCTGTCGAGGTACTTTAAGCTTGTATCGATAAACAAATTACAATCAAACAGTTGAAAAATCACTTTCCGGCGAGGGATAAATTCAAAGTTTTATATTGCAAGAATTATGAAACGGCTTTGGGCGATTATTTTCTCGTTTACGGTGCTTCCGGCATTTGGTCAACTCAACAATCTAGCATTTGAGAACCGAATGACCTTGGAGCCGGCCGACTCTAACAAGCTCTTTCTCGGATTGAATTTCTTGGGCTTCGGAAGGAACAACGAGTACTTCGACACGATGATCGATGGTTATACCTTGTTCGGATACCAACTGAATCCTTATCTCTCGTACCATATTGGCAAGAACGTGAGGATCGACGCGGGTCTTTACCTTCAAAAAGACTTTGGCAACGAAGAATACTCAACCACCGCGCCTACGCTCTCTCTGAAAATACGAAAGAATGACTTTCGCTTCATCTTTGGAACGTTGGAAGGCGGTTTGAACCACCGGCTTATCGAACCCCTGTACGACTTTGAAAAGGTGTTGAATAATCGGCTTGAAAACGGTATTCAACTTCAATGGATCAATCAACCCAATAGACTTTTTCTCGACGTGTGGGCCGACTGGCAACAAATGATCTACCTTAATGACTCAGATCAGGAAAAATTTACCGCCGGATTATCCTTCTGCAAGGGATTGTGGCAGCTAGGCAACACAACATTTGAAGTTCCGATCCAGTTACTGATCAGTCACCAGGGCGGGCAAATTGACAACAACCCCGATCCGGTAACTGAATTGATGAACAGCGCCGCGGGCCTGCATGTCATTCATACAAGTCCGTCATGGCTTAAGGAAATGGGCATGAAAGGTTATGCCGTTTCGTATTCCGACCGCTCGTCCATTCTTCGGCAACGATTCAACAGCGGAAGTGGTGTTTACCTGAATTCCTACGTAACATCATCCTGGGGACTAACCTTGATGATCTCATATTGGAATGGAAATAAATTTATGACACCAGCCGGAGCCGGAATCTTTCCGTCGGCAAACGAATTTTATCCCACGCGAGAGGATCAGCGTCGAGAGTTGGTGATGCTCCGTTTTTTGTACGATCTCAATATTACGGAAGGCCTCGATCTGACCTTGCGGGCCGAACCTTTTTACGACACGTATTCGGGGTCTGTTCAATATTCATACGGATTCTATTTCAATTTTTATAATCGATTCTTCTTGTTACATGCGAAGCAAAGCCGGTAAAATTATCAAACGTACGCTGCTCGCCCTGTTGGCCGTGGTGGTCGTTCTCGTAGTGATCTACTGGGATCTGGTGAGCTATGGAATAAGACAGGCAAAAGGTCAGTTCCATATTGTATGGAATGCCAAACCTGTCGAGGCATTTATGGATGATCCGGCTTTTCCTGATTCGTTGAAAGCAAAATTGCAATTGATCAATGAGGTACGAAAATATGCGATCGACTCACTCGCCCTAAAAGACACCAAGAATTATAAAACGTTGTTCGATCAGAAAGGTGAAGAGATCATGTGGGTAGTGACTGCCTGCGAGCCCTTCCGTTTGAAAGCCAAAGAATGGAAGTTTCCGGTGCTCGGGGCTGTGCCCTACAAAGGTTTTTTTGAAAAAGAGAAGGCCATTGCACTGAGAGATCAACTCGAAAAAGAAGGGTGGGATGTAAGCATCAGAAATCCCGGAGGCTGGTCTACGTTGGGATGGTTTACTGATCCTATTCTTAGTAAAATGTTGGAACGCAGCGAAGGAGACCTGGCTAACCTCATTATTCACGAGATGTCGCACGCCACCATCTTCGTAAAAGATAGTATCGATTTCAATGAAAACCTCTCCACGTTCATTGGCGATCGCGGAGCAGAAGCATTTCTGATCCACCGGTATGGTAAGAACTCTAAGGAATACCAGACATACATTAATGAGGATAAAGATTACATGAAATTCAGCGATCATATGTTGCGCGGAACGGAGAAGCTGGATAGTCTCTACAACTCTTTTACCGGATCCGACACCGACGAAATAAAGCGTAGCCAGAAAAAAGAAATGATCCGCAAGATCGTATATGCGCTGGATACACTTACACTCAGCACTACAGATCGAAAACCTTCGGCGCGTTACGAAGACAGGCTTCCCAACAACGCATATTTTATGAATTTCAGAAGGTATCAGGCCCGCCAGGATGTTTTTTGGGAAGAGTGGAGGCAAAAATTTAATGGAGATCTGAAAAGTTACATCGAGTATTTGAGTGCCAGGTATCCCTTCCTATAGACCGGCTAGCGGCAAAATGCCAACAGCATTAAGTAATTGTTAAGAAAAGGTCATCCGTTTTTAATAACCCTTATTACTGGCTAATTTTGAATGTAAATTGCGAAATACCATGGGAAACAAGCAAGTGCACAAAGTGCTTGTCGTAGACGATGAGGAGCCTATTCTCGAGTTGTTGAAATACAACCTTGAGAAGAGCGGATACGAGGTGAAGACAGCGATCGATGGCTCAAAAGCCGTTGAAATAGCGCGTAAGTTTATACCCGATCTTGTGTTGCTCGACATCATGATGCCTAAGATGGATGGTGTTGAGACCTGTCGCCTTATCCGCGAAATTCCTGAGATGCAAAAAGCATTCGTGGTGTTTCTCACAGCCCGCTCCGAAGAATATTCAGAGGTTGCTGCCTTCGATGTTGGTGCCGATGACTACATCACCAAACCTATCAAGCCCCGCGCTTTAATGAGCCGTATCGGCGCGCTATTTCGCCGCGACACCAAGAAAACTTCCCCTTCAAGCCTGATCACTATCGGCGATCTCACCATCGACAGAACCAGCTACACCATCAAGGTCAGGAATAAAGAGATCAACCTTCCGAAAAAGGAATTTGAGCTGTTGTACTTCCTGGCTCAAAATCCGAATAAGGTATTTAGCCGTGAGGATCTGCTGCAGAATATCTGGGGCTCCGACGTATATGTTCTCGCTCGTACGGTAGACGTACACATCAGAAAAGTGCGCGAAAAGATCGGCGATGATTATATCACTACCGTGAAGGGTGTAGGTTATAAATTCAGCCTTAACTAGTCACGTTCCCCCGCACTCACAAGCATCAACAAATCTGCTATCTTAGGGCATGGTTTACAGTTCACGGGGACTTGCATTATTACTGGCCCTTTGCATAGCGGTGATCACCACGCTATTTCTGTCGCTGTTTAAAAGTGTGAACACCAGCGCGCTCGTCGTGGCCTTCATTATTGGTTTTTCCGTTTCTTATTTGCTGATATTTGTTGTATTAGAGTTCCTAATCTTTCGTGAGATCAACAAGATCTATAAGTTGATGGGCAAGCTCAAGAAAAAAGAACTGAACAAGATCGACAAACAAAAATCCGGAGCGCTCAACCCGCTAAGGACGATCAACGATGAGATCTATTCTTTTGCCGATCTCAAACAAAAAGAGATCGACGAATTGAAAAAGCTGGAAGCCTTTCGCAAAGAGTTCATCGCCGACGTATCGCATGAATTAAAGACGCCCATTTTTGCAGCACAGGGTTTTGTACACACGCTGCTCGACGGTGCCGTGAACGATAAATCCGTAAGAACCAAATTCCTGAAAAAAGCCGCCAAAAGCCTGGATGGACTTGACATGCTCGTGCAGGATCTGCTCACCCTCTCACATATTGAAACCGGTCAGATCAAAATGCATTTCGAAAGTATCGATATCCGCGAACTTACCGAGGAGGTGTTCGAACAATTTGAAAAAGCAGATCGCAAAGACGTTAAGCTCAAAATTGAAGGGCCCGACCATAAAGTGTTGGTGTATGCCGATTGGCAGCGCATTAGTCAGGTAATGACCAACCTTATTTCCAATGCCATTAAACATTCGCACGACAACAGCGAGGTTTTGGTGAAGTTTACGCAGACCAAAAAGTACATTACCATTTCCGTTCAGGACTTCGGTGAAGGTATCCCGCCCGAACATTTAACGCGCATATTCGAGCGTTTCTATCGAGTAGACAAAAGCAGAAGCCGTGAAAAAGGAGGTACCGGCTTGGGCCTCTCTATTGTTAAACATATTCTGGAAGGTCACAACTCCAAAGCCGAG
>JBMOKS010000659.1:0-6133 GCA_049324355.1 Bacteroidota bacterium | reverse complement strand
GAACATGTCGCTGGCCGTGCCCGCTCGAAAACGGATGTAGCACTTCGGTTCGTTCTGCAGCATGCTGCTGTAGCAACGGCTGTTGTTGGTATTCGCACGTCAGCTCAACTGCTGGATGTTGTGAAGGCGACAAAGGCCATGTTATTATCTTCTGACGAACTTTTTACGTTACAGCAGGTTCTTCCCATCAACAATTACATGGAGCATCGTTGACAAGACCGACTTTTCACCATTCCTGTCACAAAAAAACAACCCTGGTGTCGATGTAATGGCCCTAAAGGGAAGTTGTTCGAGTTAAGGCGGTGTTAGCTGCCGTCTGTATAAAAAGTGTAATAAAAATCATAACTGAACGAACATTCATTTATCTTTGCTCGTAGATGAGAACAAGGGACGAAAATAAAATTCTGGCCATACAGGGTGAGGCGATAAACATGATTGTCAAGCAGGGTTTTGACGGCCTAAGCATGCAAAAGCTGGCAAAGGCCGCCGGCGTGTCGCCAGCCACTATATACATATACTTTAAGGATCGCGACGATCTGATCATCCAGCTGTGGATGGTGGAAATGAAAAAAATGACTGACGCTACGTTGGAAGGTTTCGATCCTACCATGGGCTTTGAGGAAGGACTGAAAGTGCAATGGCTGAACCGGGCGAGATTTTGTATGGAGAACCCCGAAAGCATGCATTTTATGGAACAGATCAGACATTCGCCGTATCACGATGTTTGTTTGAAAAAAATGGATAAGACCTTTCTCAAAGCGATGGGCGATTTTGTACATAATGCCATAAAACGAAACGAGTTGGTAAAGCTACCGTTAGAAGTTTATTGGTCGCTGGCGTTTGCTCCGCTCTATCAGCTGGTGAAACTCCACATGGTGGGAAGGGGCATGTCGGGAACAGAGAAATTTGTGCTCGACGAAAAGATCATGAACCAAACCTTAAAACTGGTATTGAAAGCACTGAAACCGTGATGTTTAACTTGTAATTGCAGCGTATGACGACTCAAAAAGAAATGTTATCCGACGTAATGGTCTTCCGGACTAACATCAAGCTCGAAGCAGATTTGAAAAAGATTGCACCTGTCTTAAATGAAGACAACAGAATAAAAAAATGGAATGTTGATTGGCAGGACATTGACCATGTATTAAGGATAGAATCTGATCAGTTGGATGCGATGGACGTGATCAAACTGATTCAGCGCACGGGGTATCGCTGTGAAGAACTGCCTGATGAAATTAAATAACCTAAAACTCTCCACAATTAATTATAATGGAAAAAAAACTTTTTACCGGATACGATATTTTTATGATCGCCATTTTGTCGATCATTCAGTTTACAGTCATACTCGACTTTATGGTGCTCTCGCCGCTGAGCGCCATTCTGTTGCCAGAGTTAAAGATCACCACCGTTCAATTTGGACTCGTTGTATCAGCATATGCCTTTAGTGCGGGCGCCTCAGGTTTGATTGCCGCTGGATTTGCTGACAAGTTTGACCGAAAAAAACTTTTGATGTTCTTCTACACCGGTTTTGTAATCGGAACTTTTCTGTGCGGTATTGCACCTGACTATACTTCGCTGTTGATCGCCCGCATTGTCACGGGAATATTTGCTGGCGTAATCGGTTCCATCAACTTTGCCATCATCACCGACCTATTCCGCATGGAAGTACGTGGGCGCGTGATGGGCTTTGTTCAAATGGCTTTCGCGGGGTCCCAGGTATTGGGCCTTCCGATCGGACTTTACTTTGCTAACCTGTGGGGATGGCATTCCCCTTTCCTCATGATTGTGGCGGTGTGCGTGGTGGTTGGCATATTGATAGTGATTTACATGAAGCCTGTAGATTCGCATCTGAGTTTGCAATCAGACAAGCACCCCGTTCAGCATCTGGTTTCTACATTATCGAAGAAAACATACCTTAAAGGATTTGCTGCTACGACACTACTGGCAACGGGTGGTTTTATGATGCTACCTTTCGGCAGCGCCTTCAGTGTTAATAACTTGGGCATTTCGTTGAAGTCTCTACCCACACTTTATTTTATAACCGGTATTTGCTCTATGATCGCAGCGCCGTTGGTTGGGAAGTGGAGCGATTCTGCAGGCAAATATCTCGTTTTCTGTCTGGGTTCTATTTTGACGATGGTAGTTACCGTGATCTATTGTAACCTGGGAATCACACCCTTGTGGATTGTGATTGCGATCAGCGCCATCATGTTTGTTGGCGTATCGTCGCGAATGGTATCGTCGTCTGCGTTGATGACCGCTGTCCCGGATCCTGCCGATCGAGGGGCGTTCATGAGTATCAATGCTTCTGTGCAACAGATATCAGGAGGTATTGCTGCGTTTATCGCAGGCTTGATTGTGTATCAAACCCCTTCAGGCAAAATTTTGCACTACGACATTTTGGGTTACGTGGTGTGTGTGGCTACGATCATCACCATGCTCATGATGTTCACGATTCACAGATTTGTGGAGAGCAAGAAAATGGCTTCTGCTCAATCGCCAATGAAAGAAGGAATGGCGGCCTGAGTAAGTCAATAATTAAGAAATAGGTCCGTAGCAAAATTTGTGTCGGACCTTTTATTTTAGAATACTTTTAATATGGAGGCTTATCAGGTCTGCCTTATTGACGATCATCAAATGACCACCGTTCTTAATTTTGACATCCGCAGTTCTAAGTGGTAACAATCGATCTCTCGTACCATGAATACTGATCATATTGTCAAACTCACTTTTGTTTTTCCAGTTTGTGATTTGATCAACAGCCCAGCAGAGAAACGTGTCATCGGTTTCTTCGATGAATGATTTCAACAGGGCCTTCTCCATTTGAGTCGTCACACCAAATAGCCAGAATGAAAGCCAGGTAAATTTCTTCAGAAGTTTAGGATAAAGCAGCTTATTAAAACCAATTGCTCCCGCCACTCTATAATAGAAAGGAATGTCCCTGTTCGTTCTGGCCGATGAGATAAGGATGATTTTTTCTGGTTTAATAACCTTGGCGATCTCCACCGCAATCATTCCTCCAAATGAAACTCCAATAAGAATTGGCCTCGGTGTTTTGATCTGTTCAGTTAATCGTGCAGCATAGGCTTCAATAGACTCGTCATGATGTGGTGGAATCCACGTGATGCAGTGCGTTTTAAATTCGCCGAGATTCAGGAAATCGAACACTCTCTTGTCTGCGCCCAGTCCGCTTAATAAATAGAGTTCGTTCATTTTTTCGGCTCTATCAGATCTATCAGATTTCCATACAGATCGGCAAACACGGCCACCGTTCCATAATCTTCCAGCGATGGTTCTCTCACTATAGCAACGCCCTTAGCTTTTAGATTTTCATAATCGCGACTAAAATCATCGGTGTACAGAAAAAGAAAAACCCTTCCGCCGGTTTGGTTGCCCACTCTGCTCTTTTGTTCGTCGTTTGCTGCCTTGGCCATCAACAGGCAGGGACCATCTGAACCAGGAGGTGCCATCAACACCCATCGCTTGGTTTCGCTGAGCCTGGTATTTTCGATGAGTTTAAAATTTAACTTCTCTGAATAAAAACCGATCGCTTCATCATAGTCGTTCACTACTAATGTCACGTGGACTAAACGCTGTTTTGTCATAGATAAAGGGGTTCACCTCAAAACTACTACTTCAGATCTTACCTTTTTGAAAGCTGATAAAGCTATACTGCAATCGATTTTCTACGTAATTCAATCCTTTTCTGAGATATTTATACGTAATATTACGTAATTTATCATCTAAATCACTTACTTTTAATACGTATCAAATACGTAGATTCAATGATGCCAACTGCGGATGGCGGTAAAGCCACCAAAATCAATCTTTTAGATTTCCGGTCAGTTCCTATGCGGACTTTCCATATTACGTGGGTCACCTTTTTTTTGTGCTTCTTCGGGTGGTTTGGAATCGCACCGCTCATGCCGGTGATCCGGGAGGATCTGCAATTGACCAAAACACAGATTGGCAACATCATCATTGCCTCGGTTGCCATCACCATATTTGCACGCCTGATCTTCGGATGGCTGTGCGACAAAATTGGTCCCCGGCTAAGCTATTCCATTTTGTTGATCATCGGATCGTTGCCGGTGATGTTCATAGGTCTTTCCAATAGTTACGAGTCTTTTTTGCTTTTTCGACTGGTCATCGGCGTGATCGGCGCTTCATTTGTCATTACTCAATATCACACGTCAGTGATGTTTGCTTCTAATGTAGTGGGAACCGCCAATGCTACCGCAGCAGGCTGGGGTAATATGGGAGGGGGAGTAACCCTCATGATCATGCCGCTTGTCTTTGCAGCTTTTGTGGGGATGGGTTATGTCAGCGAAGAAGCCTGGCGCTACAGCATGGTCATTCCCGGGGTTGCCTTGATGGCCATGGGCCTCATCTACTTTTTTTTCACCCAGGATACGCCCCAGGGAAATTTCAAAACGCTTCGAAAAAATGATCCTGCCTTTCAGGCGAAGGGAAAAACTTCAGAAGGAAGTTTTTTAACCGCTTGCAAAGATTACCGTGTTTGGGTTTTGTTTCTCGCGTATGGTGCCTGCTTTGGCATTGAGATCACCATCGATAATATTGCTACGCTTTATTTTGTAGACAACTTCAACCTCGGCCTGAAAGAAGCTGGCATCATTGCCGGACTTTTTGGTATGATGAATTTGTTCGCTCGTGCTTTGGGTGGAATATTCGGAGACAAGGCCGGAAAAAAATTCGGACTACAGGGTAGGATCATTATTCTCAGTATTTTTCTATTACTCGAAGGCGCTGGTATTGTACTTTTCTCGGCGATGGAGATTTTGCCCTGGGCAATTATCACCATGTTATTGTTCGCGCTCTTTTTAAAAATGTCAAATGGTGCCACATATGCCGTGGTGCCCTTCATTAATCAACGAGCAATCGGTGCGGTTTCCGGCATTGTCGGAGCGGGAGGAAATGTTGGTGCCGTGCTGGCAGGTTTCCTTTTTACATCAGAAGACCTGTCGTACCGTGAAAGCCTTTTTATCATCGGCATCACGGTTATTGGCGTGGCGACGATATCTTTTTTATTGAGTCTGCCCAAAAAAGCCAAAGACGAGATATTAAAACCCGATACGCACGAACTTCAACCGGAGCCGGTATTGTATATCACTCCTAAATCTAAACCCTAACGATTTATCAAAAGGATCAAGAAAAAACATCCGGAAAACGTCACCAGGTGATCTATTCTAAAACAAAAGTCCCCTATCAGAACGGCGAATTCATCCAGGGGACCATTATTAGTTTTCACTAACTGTCAAAAATATGGATAACAACATTTACAAACCAACATTAGCCCTCCTTTTTTGCCTGTGCCTGTCTACCGGCGTTCAGGCACAGCTTACGTTTTCAGGGCAGATCAGAACCCGATCTGAATTCCGCGATGGCCAGGGTACGCCTTCTGCTGATACGATTCCCGCATTCTTCACGTCACAGCGCACACGTCTCAATTTCGGTTACAGCGCTTATCGTTTTAAAATTTACGCATCGGTGCAAGATGTCCGTGTATGGGGCCAGGATGCCTCGTCGATCAATCGTATCACTACTGACAGTTATGATGGGTTGATGGTACACGAAGGCTGGGCCGAGATCAGTCTCGTCGACACCGGAAGAGTAGTTAAAAATTTTGCATTGAAGATCGGACGGCAGGAATTGGTTTACGACGACGTGCGACTGTTGGGAAATCTCGATTGGTTGCAGCAAGCCCGACGACATGATGCCGTACTTTTAAAATTCGATCATCAGGGCTGGACTGCGCATCTCGGCGCCGCCTTTAACCAAAGCGCAGAGCGTAAGGCTAATCACATCTATAGCGGTGTGCCGACCGGCTACGCTGCAAGCACCAACGGCCTGGGCGCCATGTATAAGTCTATGCAGTTTCTTTACCTCGGCAGGAAGTTACACTTTGGCAACGCGTCGTTGCTGGCGTTCAAAGACGACTTTAGCAAGTTCACGTTTGCCGCTGCAGACTCGCTGAAAAAAAATCCGATCTACGGTAAAGGAGTATGGAGTCGTTATACCATAGGCGGAAATCTTTTTGGCACCGCTTTCCGGAAGTTGAATTTTTCCTTCAGCGCATTCTATCAGGGTGGAAAATATCGAGAGGGTACATCAT
>JBMOKS010000658.1:718-6134 GCA_049324355.1 Bacteroidota bacterium | reverse complement strand
ATCCAACCGAGTTGCATCATGACCATTAACAGCACTAGAATGACGGCAATCGCTTTTAAGATCGATCTGGTTTTGTTACTCATAAGTTTATTTAGTTAAGAGAAAGAACATAGATCTTCGGCCAATACTTGCCTGTTACCAGCAGCGACTTGGTGGTAGAGTGGTAGGCGATGCCATTCAATACTTCGGAGTTTTCGTGGCTCATATTGGCATCTCTGACCAGCGGTGTGAGATCCATTCGGCCAATCACTTTTCCGGTTTGCGGGTCGATCTTCACAATGCGGTTGGTCTCCCACTGGTTGGCGAAAATAGCACCCTCGATATACTCAAGCTCGTTTAATTTTTTCACCGGCCCGTATTCATCAATAACGGTGAGGGAACGTACCGGCTTTAACGAAGTGGTATCGAGAAATGTAAGTTTTTCTGAACCATCGCTCATGATGAGGTTTTTGTTGTCGTGGGTAAGGCCCCATCCTTCGGTAGCATAATCAAACTCGCCGAGTTTCTTGAATGTTTTGAGATCGTAGATAAAGCCCTTCTTGGTTTGCCAGGTGAGCTGATAGATCTTGTTATTGAGAATGGTAATGCCCTCGCCGAAATACCGATCGTCGAGAATAACTTTTTTATCGGGCGTACCGGTGCTGACGTCTACGATGCCCAGCCATGATTTTTTCTGACCTGTGCTTTCATATAATAATCCATTGTGAACAACGAGGCCCTGTGTAAAGGCCTTTACATCATGCGGCCAGCTGGTTTTTAATTTATATTTGATCGCCAGCGCGTCGACAGCCGGAGCAGACTTTTCTTTTTCTTTTTGACACGATGACATGCCCAGGGTCAGCACCAGAACAACAACTGAGATAACATTAACTTTTTTCATCAATACCATTCTTCAATTTTTTCTGCGGGCTTCCAGGTAGAACCCGGCTCAAAATAATTCCACAATAACCTGGATAACTTACGGATCAGAACGTAACCTTCATTCTGCGGGTTCCACTCCTGATCCTGTTGATTCTTTGTAATGACGCAAAATACATAATCTCCGTGAGGTGCATTCACCAATACTACTTCAGATTTTGATCGATCTACCATTCCTTGTTTAGACGCCGCTTGTACAAAGGGAGGTATCTGAGAAAGCGCTTCAGTATCATAATATATACGAATCAAATTCCGGTAAATACGCTCACTGGCCCTGGCGCTGACCACTCTTCCTTCCCGGATACTAGCCAGCAGCTCAGCCATTTCGCGTGGTGTCGTTTGGCCCCACCCATATTTTGTGCGATTGGCTTCACGCCCCGGCGTACGGGAGTTCACGCGGGTAGACTGATATCCATGTTGCTCCAGCCAGGTATTGATCGCCGTCCCCGTTCCGGCCAACGACTGACACCAAAGACTTGCCGTATTGTCGCTGGTCGTGATCATCAACATCAAAACTTTGCTAAGCGCTATTTTCTCTCCATCCTTAAAGGACCCTAAAAGATCCTCGCCCTCGTATAACAACGAATCTTTGTAGGTCATCACCGCATGATAGTCGATCTCTCCTTTTTCGATCCTATCGAACATGCCGATAGTGATGGGTACCTTGATCATACTGGCTGTTGGGAATACCGTGTCGGCGTTGATCATTGCCGTTTTACCGGACTGCAGGTGCCGAACGTAAATGCCCACTTCGCCCTTAAAATCTTTGACCAATAGTTGAAGCTGTTGTTGCAAGGCCCTATCCTGCTTCTGGCCCGTGGCCGCGCAGGTTGCGATAAAACAAAAAAAACTACATGCTAGAATTCTGATCATAACATTTACTTTTGTGTGCCATGGCGCAGACCGGTAAAGATATAAATAAAGCAAAGGAACTCCTTGAACAGGGAGAATTGGTGGCCATTCCTACCGAGACGGTATATGGATTGGCCGGAAACGCGCTGAACCTCTCGGCCATCACCAAGATTTTTGAAACCAAAAACAGACCTCAGTTTGACCCGCTGATCGTGCATGTAAAAGACGTGTCGGCGGTGGAGCGCTACGTAGTTTCTCTACCTGGGCCTGCGCGAATACTCGCCGAAAATTTCTGGCCGGGTCCGCTTACCCTGTTACTACCCAAAAAAGATATTATTCCCGACTTGGTAACTTCCGGAATGGACACCGTGGGTGTACGTTGCCCCAACCACGAGTTGACCCAGGCATTGCTGCACGAGTTAGATTTTCCGTTGGCAGCTCCCAGCGCCAATCCATTTGGTTATGTAAGCCCTACAAAACCTGAACATGTTGAAGAACAACTTGGCGACAAAATTCAATACATCCTGGACGGAGGGAACTGCCCTGTTGGGATCGAATCTACCATTGTTGGCTTCGAAAACGGCGTGCCGATGATCTATAGAATGGGCGGACTAAGTCTTGAACAGATTGAACATATCGTTGGCAAGGTTACCGTGCAAGCGCACTCGAGTTCGAATCCGAAAGCACCAGGCCAGTTGAAAAGTCACTATGCGCCCAGAAAAAAAATCATTGTCGGAAACCTGGAGCAATTAATGCAAAAGTACCCGGCACACCAGTCCGGGCTACTTACCTTTCAGCACGACTTCAATTCGCCTTTCCAGTTTATTCTTTCACCGTCGGGATCGCTGGAAGAAGCCGCACAACACTTATTCACTGCCTTGCGCGAATTGGACAAAATGCCTGTTGAGGTAATCCTCGCAGAGTTCGTACCCAATCACGGAATCGGTCGCGCGATCAATGATCGGTTGAAAAGAGCTGCTGCGAGTTAGAAGGTTCAAATGTTCAAGGTTCTTTGTTCAAGGTTCAAGGTTCTTTGTTCGGGACAAAGGTTTAGGATGAGAATGCTTCGTCGAAAATCGACGTTATCAAAAAATCAAATTTTACCATTCGGTCTTACCAACAATCGGGAATACATTCTTCTTTTTTGTAAATTAATTCGTAAACTCATCCGCTTCATGAAAGTTGCAATTGTTCCTTCCATTTTCATATTCATAGCGTTGCTAGCGCCCTTCGCCGCTGCGAGTCAGGTCGATTCCACGCGGATCCGGAAACGTGCTATCGACTACACCGAGTACGACAAGCTCACACAAAGTCTTGGATATGCGCCGGATAAGATCCGCGCCCTGAAAAAACTGATGGATGTTGTGGGGAAACTGTTCACACCAGAAGATGAAGAGTATTTTTTCTCGCACAAAATGGCGGGTATCTACTCAGAGCAAGCATTCGACCACGCCGGCGCCACACAGCACTTTCATCTGGCTATGGAGGCTTACGAGAAATACTATCCTTTCTATAACCGAGGTTATCCAACAGTTTCGCGTGACGACGGAGCGTACTGCTATCTTGACGTAGCTCGCATTTATCGTGCCCTGAACCTCTTCGACAAAGCCGCTCGGTTCCTGGAGAGCAAACGTAAAATACTTGAACAGCATGCCACGGCTCAAATACGTCAACAATTTTACAACGAATATGCACAAGCCCTTCTGGGTATAGGTCAGTACGCGGAAGCCATCGAGACCGGATTGAAATTAAAAGAACTTACAGAATCCGGATCGCTTGGTTTCAACATGCCGCCCGCGGATTCAATCTATAAGATCCGGGCCTCGGATCCTCCGGAGGTACAGCAACAGATGCGGCAATTAAAGGCGCAATACGAGACCTCCATGAAACAAAGTATGGAAAGCGTGACCTCAGGTCAGCGGTTGCAGTACAACACGATCCTGGCCAATGCCTACTTCAATCAATTCCAGTATGAGGAAGCTCTTCCTTACGAAAAAGCATGGGTTGACGAATTAAAAAAGCTGATGGACTATTCTTCTCAGGCCCTAAAGCAGTCGATGGAGCAGATGAAGACCTACGATATAGCCGATTCGATACGAAAACAAATAAACGACTCATTCGATTTTGTGGCGCGCCTCAAAGACATAGGAGGCACCTCTTCACCGGTGATCATCTCTGCCCTCAAAACCAATCAACCGAAAGTTGCGCGCCAGTATGCCACGGGAAGAATGGATAAAGCTGTTTACCATCAACTCAATCAGGAATACAGCCAGGCGGAAGAACATTATCAGGCATCTTTCGAGATGATGAGAAATCTGTCGCGTTACAAGTTTTCCGGCACGGCGGGTGAACAATACTACAATGGCTACCTGCCCTTCTATATTAACCTGCAGGTGCAATCCGGCAAATTCGACAAGGCCTACCAGGAGAGCATGAACGTGCTCACCAAAGAGGAAAATACTTTGAAGAAGAATTTCCAATTTTTTTCCGAAGGCGAGAAAAAGGAATTCTTCAAAGCCTACAACCAGAAACTCGAGCGGTACTTCTCACTGCTGTTGCTCATGACCGAAAAAGATACTGACCGCACCGAAACAAAAGGAATGATCCTCGACGTTACCCGCGAACAGGAAAAACAACTCAAAAGAGTTAAAGATAAAACCACGCTCCAGCGGATAGCGCAAATCAGGCGCCTTCGCGACAAGCTGGCTGCGTTTTACCAGGTGAACCTCAAATCGCCCAATCCGGCACTCTCCGATTCCATTAACAGGTATTCCATCCGCATCAATGACCTGGAACGAAAAGTAAACGAGAAGCTCGGAACCGCTACCGATATTCTAAAACCAGTAAGGTGGACGGAAGTTCAAACCAAACTGAAGGGCGACGAAGTATACCTCGAGATCCTGAGGATCAAACGTGATAATTTTGCTTTTGACAAACCGGTTGTTCAATATTGGGCGTTTGTGATCAAACCCGGCGCTACAAAACCCACGATGTTTAAGATCAGCGAGGGTGAAGCTTTTGAAGGACGAGGTTTAAAAAATTACCAAAATCGCATCCGCTCATTGCTCGAAGACGACGACAGCTACAAAACCTATTGGGCCCGCATTCACGATGAACTCCCCGAAACGCGCAAGTTTTTCTTCAGCGGCGACGGCGCCTATCACATCATCAATCCCTTAACACTAAAAGATCCTGCCACCGGCAAATTTATGCTGAATGAGATAACGCTCACCCGCGTTTCCACCGGCCGTGATCTGTTGCATCAACCTTCGGCAGACGCCACCAACAGTACCATCATGTTGGTAGGCAACCCGGATTTCGATATGCATCGAAAGTCGTCAACAGAAACTTTGCAGCTTGAGAGCATAGTGGATTTCGAACACAAAGAAGCTATCGCAACCCGGGCGGGTTTTGTTCAGCTGCCGGGTACCCAACGGGAAGTCGAGGCCATTCAGTCTCTGGCAGCGGCAAGCGGTATAAAAGCAGAAGTGCTTTCAGGAAATTCCGCCAACGAATCGAAAATAAAAAAGCTGGCTAGTCCACGCATACTGCACGTGGCCACGCATGGTGAGTTCGACCAGTTATCGAAAGCCGACAGCTATCTGAAATCGAAACTGATCCTGGCCGGCGCTGCCGATGAAGAACC
>JBMOKS010000658.1:0-708 GCA_049324355.1 Bacteroidota bacterium | reverse complement strand
AAATATGAAGATGGTTTTCTAACCGCGTACGAAGTTACTTTACTGGACCTTTCACAAACTGACCTTGTGGTCCTCTCTGCCTGCGAAACAGGCTTGGGAGAAATTCAAAGTGGCGAGGGAGTGTGGGGTCTTCAGCGTGCTTTTCAACTTGCAGGATCAAAAACTGTGATGGGCTCGCTCTGGAAGATCAGCGACGACGCCACGGCGGTGTTCATGGAAAATTTTTATAAGAAATACTTTGGCGGCGCAGGTGTGAACGTTGCCTACCAGGAAGCGATGAAGTCTACGCTACAAGCTTACCCGCATCCGTATTATTGGGGCGCGTTTATCCTTACGGGAAAATGAATTTTCAGATTCTATCCTTCGCATTTCAAACTTCCGTTGTCATGCAAGAATTGCCCACTACTCTGCAAGAACACTCCGCAACGCTGCAAGAACACTCCACAACTCTGCAAGAACACTCCGCAACTCTGCAAGAACACTCCGCAATTCTGCGAGAACACTCTACAACTCTGCGAGAACACTCCGCAACTCTGCAAGAATACTGCACAACTCTGTGAGAACACTCTACAACTCTGCGAGAACACTCCACAACTCTACAAGAATACTCCGCAACTCTGGAAGATTATAAATTACACAGCACGAAGTACAAACCACCGGGCAAGAAGCTTAAACCACGGCGTGGGAACTGTGCGCAATAATGCAACG
>JBMOKS010000657.1:0-6141 GCA_049324355.1 Bacteroidota bacterium | reverse complement strand
TTCAAGCGCTGTTTGCCAATCGGTTTGTTTACGTTTGATCAGCTTGAGCTTACGCGCTACACGATCAACGTGAAGATCACAGGGACAAACGAGCTGCGCGGGAGAAATTTTTTTCCAGATCCCGAAGTCTACGCCTTTTTGATCCTGCCGCACCATCCAGCGTAAATACATCACAATACGTTTGCAGGTAGACTTGCGTTCTGGTGTGGGTAAGTGCTTTTGCGTGCGACGTGGATGATCTTCAAGGCTAAAAAACATTCGCTGAAAGTTGATCAGTCCTTTTTCTATAGTCTGTTCTTCCGGAGAAACCGTAAAGGCATCTTCCAACGATGTATGTTGAGAATACAAAAACTTCAACGCCTCAATAAAATAGAGCGCGTCGGTGCCGTTGAAGGTACGATGTTTAAAATCGGTGAATGCCTTCAAGTCTTTTGTTCGGTGATGCAGAATAAAATGATAGGGATCATTGTCCATGCGCTCGAGCAGCTCTTTACACTTCCTGATGATGGTTACACGCTGCCCCCAGGCGAGCAGCGCGGCAAAAAGTCCGGCGATCTCGATGTCTTGTCTTTTCGAGAACATATGGGGAATGGAAACCGGATCGTTTTCGATAAACCCCGGATGATTGAACTGATCGGATTTTGAATCGAGAAATTCTTTGAGCTGCTGGAAGGTCAGTTTCATTCAGGAATTTGAAATTTCGGGTCGAATCTTCTGCTTGACATTCAGCAATGTAAAAAAATCAAATTTATTTTTTCAAACTTCCTTCGGCAGGATTTACCCGGAAAATGAGGCGTAATTTCAACATGTCGCTTACCCATAGAGCGCGTATCGGATGAAAGAAAATGCTGAAAGAGGATTTCGCGCTCGAAAAACTTTATGCCAACCGGCGATCCATGTACTAACTCACGGAACACATCCGCTTGCAACAATATATTATCCACTATATTGGATTTTTTGAGCCCAACTAAATCTATTCATGAGACAACAGATCGTATATTTTAAGCAGGACTTATGGCGTATGCTCGGCAAGTACAAGATCCGCATTCTGCACATTTGGCTGAGCCGGGTATTCTGGGGAATTTTTTTATATCGACTGGAGAGAGGACTGTTCCTGCTGATCGGAAAACATTACGATAAGTTCAGGGTGATCTTTTGTGCCCATCTTCAACCTCATTCAAAGCTACTCTAACCTCGATCTTCATTACAAGGCAGATATCAAAGGCGGGCTGTTGGTACTGCATCCATCTTTAGGTGTAGTAGTGTCAGGGCTTTCAGACATCGGCCATAACATGACCCTCACGGGAGGCAATACCATCGGAGCTCGGCCGGGTTGTGGTTATGGAGAAATAAAAATAGGCAATCACTGCACGCTTGGTGCCAATGCTGTGATACTCGGCCCGATCAGGCTGGGAAATAAAATAAATGTAGGCGCGCTGGCTTGTGTCGTTAAAGATTGTGAAACGGATCACGCTACCTTAATCGGTGTGCCGGCAAAAGCTATGCGCACGTCGCAAGACATCGAACTACCCAAAATGGTGGTTGGAATACATTAAAGCAGGCACATCCGTTGGGTGAAACATTTATGAATGAGACGATGACTGTTGATAAAGAAAATTCAGTATCCAAAAAAAAATAAATCGTTCCTCGAAAAAGAATGGGTCATATTCCTTTTCGGGCCATGGGTCGGGCTGATCATAGGCTACCAAGCGTTTTACCATGGAAATAACAACGAAAAACAAATTTGGCTACTGGTGGGCGGGGCCGCGTTTTATTTACTGGTCATCTTTAGTTGGGTCGTCACAAATCAAATTTGACTACTCATCGGGACACCCAAAAATCATAAATCCGACACTCGTTTCAAGGTAATCATCACCGACTTCGAAATTGGTGTCTGGCTTCCCTTCGCATATCGGTTGTATGGAATAAGGCCATTAGCCTCCGGAAAATAGGTGGCCACACATTGTGTTGGAATATTGTATGGCACGACTACGAACCCCAAGGCCTTCCGTTCAATGCCATCGTAATGACTAAAAAGATCAACCGTGTCTCCCTTTTTCAAACCAGCTTTCCGGATGTCGACCTCGTTCATAAAAATGACCCTACGCCCATCGAATATTCCACGATAGCGATCATGCAAACCGTAAATAGTGGTGTTGAACTGGTCATGACTGCGGATGGTCATCATCAGATATTCATTATCCTTCAGCTGATGGTCCGCAAGTTCGTTAATAGTAAAGTGTGCTTTGGATGTTGCTGTCTTGAATTCTCCTACCCTCGCCCCATTCGGTAAATAAAACCCACCGTCTTTCCTCACGCGCTCGTTATAATTTTCAAAGCCCGAAATGGTTTTCTCAATCAGTTCGCGAATGTTATCGTAGTCCGACACGAGTGCATCCCAATCTATCCTTGTTTTTAATGTTGCCTTGGCAAGGTCAGCTACGATCTTCGGTTCACTCAACAAGTATCCTGAAACAGGCTCCTTTTTCCCCTGAGATTTATGTACGACACCTGCCGAATTTTCTACGCTTACAAACTGTTCTCCACCCGCTTGAACATCGCTCTCTGTTCGCCCCAGGCAAGGCAATATCAACGCCGTTTTACCGTGCACCAGGTGGCTTCGATTGAGTTTTGTGGAAATATGCACGGTCATATCGCACTTCCTCAGCGCTTCTCCGGTAAAAGTTGTGTCGGGTGTCGCCGATAAAAAATTCCCACCCATTGCGAAAAATACTTTCACTTTTCCGTCAGCCATGGCTTGGATCGACTCCACAGTGTCGTAGCCATATTCGCGCGGAGGCTCAAAGCCGAAGTTATGCTTGAGTGTATCGAGAAATTCAGGATGAGGTTTTTCATAAATGCCCATGGTCCGATCGCCCTGAACATTGCTATGCCCGCTTACCGGGCAAGTACCAGCGCCGGGCTTTCCTATGCTGCCTTTCAGCAACAACAGATTGACGATCTCACGGATATTGTCTACAGCATTCTTGTGTTGTGTGAGGCCCATAGCCCAGCAGACAATGATCTTTTTCTTATCGGCAAGCAACGTAGCCGCTTCCATCACCTTCTCTTTGTCAACGCCCGACCGCCTGATCAAGTCATCTAACGCATATCGATCGAGGTCTCTTAATAGCGAGTCTACACCCGCTGTTTTTGTCCCGATAAAATTCTGATCGAACACTTTACCGGGATTTTCATTTTCCTTTTGAACCAGAATTTTCAAGATCGCTTTTAACAAGGCAACATCCTCATTGATTCTCACGGGCAGCCATAAATCAGTGATCACGACCGGCTTTCCGACCATGTCGGACACGCTTTGCGGATGACGGAAGCTGATGAGCCCCGCTTCTTCGATGGGATTGATGGTGATGATCTTAGCATTTTTCGCCTTAGCTTTCTGCAACGCCGTGAGCATACGCGGGTGGTTGGTGCCTGGATTCTGACCGATGATAACGATCACTTCGGCCTGGTAAAAATCGTCGAGTTTCACCGAACCTTTTCCAATGCCCACAGTCTCGGTAAGCGCCACACCGCTGGATTCGTGGCACATGTTTGAACAATCGGGAAGATTGTTGGTGCCATACATGCGAACAAACAATTGATACAGGAAAGCGGCTTCGTTGCTGGTGCGGCCTGAAGTATAAAAGACTGCTTCGTGGGGCGAAGCCAGGCTATTTAACTTCTTTCCGATCAGGTTAAAGGCATCGTCCCAAAGTATGGGTTCGTAGTGGGTCGCTCCTTCGCGCAAGATCATGGGTTGAGTCACCCGTCCGCTTTTGCCGATCTCAAAGTCCGACCAACCCAGCATTTCAGTAACAGAATGTGACTTAAAGAATTCCGGGTCACATTTCGCCGTGGTCGCTTCTTCCGCGATAGCCTTTGCTCCGTTTTCGCAAAACTCAACGACCGACCGGTGATCATCCGGGTCGGGCCACGCACATCCCGGGCAATCGTATCCATCAAACTGATTGAGTTGCAGCAACGCCTTCGTCCCCTGAATAATTCCAACCTCCTTAAAAACATGCTCCGACGAACTGATCACTGCTGGCATTCCACCCGCTATTCGTTGAGGAGATTTTATCTTCAGTTTTTTTTCTCTTGCCACCGCAATTGGTTTAATTTGATACGGTCTAAAGTTATTAAAACATATTCATAATGTCTCCCGGTAAAATTCTGAAACGCTCGGTTCTCACCATCGTTGTGCTCCTGATTGCCTACGCTGTGTATTATTGTTGGCAGGCTTTCCCGATCATCAGCGGTTATGGCGCAAAAAATATCTGTTCCTGTGTTATGATAGCCGGTCGAAATCCTGGTGATGTGATCAAAAACGAGCTTGGGAACTTCCCGTTAAAGCTGGGATCTTTCACGGTGGACTATGAAGACTCGTCGGCAACCGCCAGCGTATTCGGTTTGGCCAAACGAAAGGCCATTTATCGCAAGGGCCTGGGCTGTTCGCTGCTGGTGGAACTGACCGAGGAGGAATTCAGAAATCAGAAAACCATATTGGCTTCTCCACCCGCGGTAAATCAGGATACTATCGCCTGGCCTTTCGGAAATCTTTTGAGCACCATTGACTCACCCCAGGTGAATGACGAAAGATTAAAGCAAGTGCTGGCGGATGCATTCAGCGAACCCGGGCCCGATAAACTTCGAAGAACACGGGCTGTCGTAGTAGTATACGACGGCAAGATAGTGGCCGAACAGTATGCACCGGGTTTTAACCAGAACTCCAAACTCATCGGCTGGTCGATGACGAAGAGCATCACCAACGCATTGGTCGGAATCCTGGTGAAACAAGGAAAATTAAACCTCGACAGTCCTGCGACGGTTCCCCTCTGGACCGACGCCCGGCACAACATCACCTTAAACGACCTGATGCACGCCAGCAGTGGATTGAGCTGGGAAGAAAATTACGGTGGCCCGAGCGGCGCAACGAATATGCTGTTCAAGAAAAAAGATATGGGTGTTTATGCCGCCGATGTTCCGCTTGTTGATACGCCCGGCGAAAAATTCTATTACTCAAGCGGCACCACCAATATCATTTCACGAATCGTAAGGGAAACGGTAGGCGATGAAAACTATTACCGATTTCCATACGAACAACTCTTTTATAAGATCGGCATGCTGAACACAGTTATCGAGCCCGATGCCGGTGGTACTTTTGTGGGTTCATCGTATTCGTTCGGTTATGCACGCGATTGGGCACGCTTCGGGTTATTGTACCTGAACGACGGCGTATGGAACGGCGAACGCATCCTGCCGGAGGGATGGGTTAAATATACCACTACACCGGCAAAAGGTGCAGACCGTGGGCAATATGGCGCACAATTCTGGCTCAACGCCGGCGCACCCAACAATATATCAAACCGATACTATCCTGACGTTCCAAACGATATGTATTGGGCCGACGGCTTTGAAGGACAAAATGTGTTTATCATTCCGTCCAAAAAACTTGTTGTGGTAAAACTAAGCCTGTCGCAGGGCGACTATCTTGACGATAATAAATTTCTTGCTGAGATCATCGACGCGCTACCGCAATAGGTGTTGGATGCCGTTAAATCTCAGTCGCCTTTCGGAAATGGTTACTTTACATATAAAGCAACAGTAGGGTTCTTTTAAGCCAAAACCTAAAAGAACCCATTGAATATCAGAACTCAAAGCTTGTGCTTTATCCCTGTATCCAAAACTCTGTAATACGTATCTCCTTCAATCAGCAGACCTTCGGATTTTCCCAGCGGCCAATCTACCCGGTCATCCGAGGGGTGCTTTACATCAATACCGAAGACCTTTCCGTTAAACAATTTTCTCACTTTCGATTGGATCGTGTGACCTACAACTACAGCCTTGGCATTGAACTTGTTAAGGCCTGCTTCCACTTGATGTTGCGACAAGTCATCTCTAAAATATCCGCGATACCAACATGGCCCTGTGATCGCTGAAATGATAAATTGTTCGGAGGTTTTAGTCGATCTGGGAGAAAATGAGTGGTGGTAGTTGTTTCTCAAAAGTTGGTTGATCTCTTCCAAACTCAATTTTGAGTTTGCTAAATCAGGATGAATTCCACCATGCACGAATAAATTTCCGTTGATCATTTCGATAGCGTTTTTACTTGCCATCCATCTACCGATAAAGGAACGTTGG
>JBMOKS010000656.1:0-6148 GCA_049324355.1 Bacteroidota bacterium | reverse complement strand
TCTTGAGTGAGGATCACCGCCTGCAGCACATTTACCGTTTGCGCAAGGTTGGCAACCCGAACACGATCGGCGTGGTTGTTGAAGGTATTGAGCGTTGCACCGGCGATCATGGCGTCGCGCATGGTATTTTGCTGATAGAGGAAACCAGGGTTGGTGCCAGCTTCAACATCATACCAGCCACCCCACTCGTCGACAACAAGTGCTACTTTTTTAGATGGATCGTATCTATCCATTATGGTCGAATGCCGTGTAACGAGTTCCTCCATTTTCAGGGCGCTTCTCATGGTCCGGAAGTATTGCTCCTCGCTGAAGCCGGTCGCGGGGCCTTTGTTATTCCAATCGATAACAGAATAATGATGAAGCGCCACGCCGTCGAGCAGGTGACGCGGGATGTCTCTCATTAAAACTTCCGTCCAGTTGTAATCGTCGCCATTGGCACCGGAGGCGATTTTGAACAATTTTGCATTTTTATTCCAGTCCATCATGAAGGTTGCGTATTGCCTATAGAGATTCGCATAATATTCAGGCTTCATATTTCCGCCACAACCCCATGCCTCATTTCCAACGCCCCAAAACTTCACGTTCCAGGGATCTTTTCTGCCATTCTCGATTCGCAGCTTCGACATCGGGCTCACGCCGTCAAAATTGACGTATTGAACCCACTCGGCCAGGTCCTGAACGGTTCCGCTTCCGATGTTGCCGGCCAGATAGGGCTCTGCGCCGATGCGCTCGCACAAGTTCAAAAAATCGTGGGTACCAAAGCTGTTGTTTTCGGTTACGCCACCCCACCATTGGTTCACGATGGTTGGCCTCTTCTCTTTCGGCCCGATACCATCTTTCCAATGATAGGTGTCGGCAAAACACCCGCCTGGCCAACGAAGGTTAGGCACCTTTAAACGTTTCAATGCATCGACAATATCATGTCGAACGCCGTTGGTATTGGGAACCTTCCGGTTCTCTTCCCCCACATAAATTCCGTCGTAAATGCAACGGCCCAGGTGTTCGGAAAAGTGTCCATAAATGTGCTTGCTGATCACGGGGCCCTGCGTGCTTGCCTGAATGGTGATGTGATTCTGTTGTGCAAAACTGACCGTAGCGCCGAGCATCAACATGATCGGCAAACTGAAAATGTTTTGTAGCGAATTTTTTTTGCTGGCCATTGGGTTATTTTAAATGTTTTCGGGTCATGTGTTTGAATGATCCAATTTAATTCAAAATTATGAAATGTACATTATACACTTATTATTATTTTAAAATTGCTTTTGGCATTTTTTGTATCCAAAAAGCCAGCCTGAGGTTGTGCGGCGTCTATATGAATTTAATGCCGTTTGTGTGAAGTTTTTTGTACTTGGCGTTGTCGAAGACGTAGTAGTACGCGCCTTTTCGCGACGACTCCTTTTCCTTTTCGTCGAGCTTGTTCAAAATACCCAATGACAGGATCTTCTTCACGAAGTTTCTTTTATCGAGCGGGCTCTCGAAAACAGCTTCATACAAGCTTTGCAGCTGAGGCAAGGTAAATTTGGTGGGCAAAAGTTCAAAGCCGATGGGATGATTGGCAACTTTCAGCCGAAGCTGTTCTTTTGCCTTAGACACCATCTTTTTGTGATCGAAGATCAGCGGCGGGATTTTATTCAATGGAAACCACCTTGCCTCGTGTTCGAGCTGAAGTTGCTCACTGTAATCGGCAATATTGATCAGCGCAAAGTACGCGATCGAGATCACGCGACCGGCGGTGTCTCTGTTTACATCGGTAAATGTATACAGCTGCTCCATATAAATGTCAGTCATGCCCGTTAATTGATGCAAAACACGTTGAGCAGCTTGGTCGGCATCCTCATCTTGCCCCACAAATCCGCCCATCAATGACCATTTGCCAGCTTCCGGCTCAAAGCCTCTTTTGATCAACAACGCTTTCAGGTTTTCGCCGTCAAATCCGAAGATGATACAATCAACCGCGACGAGCAGCTTTTGGTGACTTTTGTAACTGTGCAGTTTCATAATTGAATGTCAGCTACAAATTTACAGAAACTTTCCAATGTACTCATGACAGCATTCCGGTGACGTATCCCCTTTGCCATTACCAGAACTTAACATACAAAGCAGTAAGTATGAGCATGGTGATAACAATGAGAAATGTTGTCGACTTGCTTACCTTATACATACTGTTATCGATTTGGAATGCCTTCGGATTTTCTTTTGGTCCGGCAAGGCTTATCAAAATCATTACCACCATGGTAAACATAAATGATAGTCCCATACAAATGAGGAATGGAATTTCATAACCACCGCGGCCATTGGGATAGGCCGTATAAAACCATGTATTGATTCCCGTTGTCGCCGGGGCAAACTGGTTGAAGAACACGGAGAGTGCGAAACCCGTGATTACCCCAACGACTGCCGCTGCCCCTGTGGTCCTTTTCCAGAACATCCCAAGAATAAACATGGCAAACACACCCGGGCTGATAAAACCCGTATATTTTTGAATAAAAGTAAAGCCACCTTCACCCCCAATACCCAATAAATCTTCCCATGTTAGTATCAGCGAAATGATCATTGCCACAAGCACCGTGACTCTTCCCGTCCATACGAGTTTTCGCTCGGATGCGCTGGCATCGAAATAGCGCTTGAAAATATCGAGGGTGAAGATTGTGGAGATCGAGTTTGCTTTGCCTGCCAGCGATGCCACGATGGCTGCCGTTAGTGCAGCGATGGACAAACCCTTCAGCCCACCCGGAAGAAATCCAAGGATGGCCGAATAGGCACCATCCTTACTGCCACCTTCGAGCTGCGGGAGGTGGCCATGCTTGAACAATACATATGCGGCAATACCGGGAAGCATCACAATCACGGGCATCATCAGCTTGAGAAGACCCGCAAAGAGAATACCGGTGCGCGCCGTCTGAAGGTCCGCGCCTAAAGCGCGCTGCGTGATGTATTGATTGCAGCCCCAATAGTTTAGGTTCACAATCCATTGGCCGGCAAAGTACATGGCGATACCGGGAAGCACCAGGTATTTATCGATGTCTACCTGGCTTGATCCAGCCGTTGGCTCGGGAATGATCATGTGAAAGTGATCGTCTGCATGGTGCAGGAGAACTTTGAACCCCGCAATGGCATCGACGCCAAATCCAAATCGCTCGCCCACCACTGTCAATGCCAGGTACGTAGTCGCCAATCCTCCAATGATCAGCACCGCCACCTGGATCACGTCTGTGTAACCAATTACCTTCATGCCCCCCAGGGTAATGACCAGCGCAAACACAGCAAGACCAACCATAATGATGTGTAACGATTCCCCGCCCACAAGACCGTTGATCGCCACCGCACCCAAATAAAGAATAGAAGTAAGGTTAACAAACACGTATAGGAACAACCAGAACACCGCCATGATCAACGCGACTGTTTCGTTGTATCGCGTTTTCAAAAATTGTGGCATCGTATAAATATGATTCTTCAGGTAAATCGGCATAAACCAAACTGCGATGATGATCAGGGCTATCGCGGCGATCCATTCATAAGCGGCAACGGCAATGCCAACAAAGAACCCCTCACCGCTCATGCCAATGAACTGTTCGGCCGAAATGTTTGAAGCAATCAACGACGCGGCTATAGCCCACCATGTCAGCGAGCCCTCGGCAAGGAAGAAATCTTTTGTATCCGTAACCGTCTTTTTCTTTTTAAGGTATACCCAGTAACCATAAGCGGCCACCAGAAAGAAATAGAGCAGAAAAACGATGTAATCTGAAATTACCAAAGAGCGCATAGAGGATTGCTGTTAGTTTGAGTTAGAAGTTTAAGTTTTGATTTTAACGATAGTAGACTTCGTTCCACCGAAGCTCATTTTTGAATTGGTCGATGTTGGTGTTCTTTCCGATCAGCGCAACCTCCACCCCGGCCATGCTTGCAAAATCGCTCAAATGTTCTTTTGAAAGATTTTGGCTATAACATGTGTGGTGAGCTCCGCCCGCGAGTATCCAAGCCGCACAACCATCCCACATGTTCGGGTATGGCTTCCACAGCACGCGGGCCACGGGAAGCTTCGGCAGGTCATATTGAGGTTTCACTGCTTCTACTTCATTCACAAGCAGCCTGAACCGGTTGCCCATGTCGATGATCGATGCATTCAAGGCGGGGCCGGCGGCGGAGTTGAAGACGAGACGCACGGGATCAGCTTTTCCGCCAATGCCTAAGGGATGAATTTCACACGAAGGTTTTGCATCGGCAATGGACTCGCATATTTCCAGCATGTGAGCTCCGAGCACCATAGCATCAAACGGATCGAAGTGATAGGTATAGTCTTCCATAAACGAATTGCCACCCTTTAATCCGGTGCCCATCACCTTCATGGCGCGCACAAGGGCAGCGGTCTTCCAATCGCCCTCTCCCCCGAACCCATAACCTTCGGCCATCAGGCGCTGCACGGCAATCCCCGGCAGTTGGATCATACCGTAGAGGTCTTCGAAGGTATCGGTAAACCCCTTAAAGTTTCCCTGTTGAAGAAACGCCCTCAGTCCTATTTCGATCTTCGCCGCGTCCCGAAGCGAGCTATGCATTTGGCCACCTTTTCTCAACGATGCAGCAACAGTGTACCTGGACTCGTACTCGGCAACGAGCACAGAGACATCAGCATCTGAAACCTCGTCTATCACTTCTACAAGGTTTCCTATGCCGTATCCGTTTACCGAATAACCAAATTGCAACTCGGCCTCTACCTTATCCCCTTCCGTCACGGCGACCTGCCGCATGTTGTCGCCGAAACGACAGAATCTAGCACCCTGCCAATCGTGCCATCCTGCAGCTGCTCGCATCCACACATTCAATCGTTGCTGTACCTGCTGATCCTGCCAATGTCCGACAACCACCTTTCGGTCAAGGCGCATGCGGCTCATGATAAATCCGAACTCGCGGTCTCCATGCGCACTCTGGTTCAGGTTCATGAAGTCCATATCGATATCATTCCACGGTATGTCGCGGTTGAACTGAGTATGAAAATGCAACAGTGGTTTTTGCAAGATCTTCAATCCGCCAATCCACATTTTTGCCGGGGAGAACGTATGCATCCACCCCATCAGGCCGATGCAGTTTTTTGTATTGTTTGCTTCCTGACACGTGCGGTAGATCTCCTCCGGTGTCTTGAGCACGGGCTTGCATATCACCCGCACCGGAATGGCTGAAGATCCATCCAACTCTTTCACAATCTGTTGCGCATGTGCAGCAACCTGCTTCAGCGTTTCCTCTCCGTATAAAAATTGACTGCCTGTAATAAACCAGACTTCCAGTTTCTTCAAATCGATCATCGTTTGTTGTTATTTATCAGCTATATTATTTTGTTATCAGTTCGATAGCCTTTACCTGCTGCGGAATCCAGACAGACATTTCACCTTTGCCCCGGTGTGCCCATGCGTAATAGGGTATCGCGATAAAAGGTTGTTCTTGGCTTGTGATTTTATTATTGACGGAATCCACCGCTACGGCAATGGCTTCACTTTTGATGATCACTACGCCATTGAGAAGGTCCCTGCTGAATTCCGAAGAGAATGACGACTTTTCCGGGAGGATCAGGTTGCTAACCAACCCCTGATTGTCGGTCCATTCCGCGCAATAGACCAATGGCCCGCGTTGAAGGGCTATTTTTCCAATATTGTTCTGGACTTTTTCATGAGACACGATCTGCTGGATCTCCATCGGTAATTTAACTTGAACCACATCGCCTCGCTTCCACTTTCTCGACAATGCCGCATACCCATTTTCAACCTTGTATTCGATCTTCCTGCCATTGACTATAACTTCAACAGGATTGTCGGACTTTTCTTTCACGGTATATAAGTCTGAGGGAACGATCTCATTTCGCGCCCAGCCGGGTATCCGGATCATCAGTCTGAAGTCCTGAGCAACCTTCGGGTCAATTTTGAAAATCAGATCCCCATTCCATGGATAGTTATTCTCCTGCAAGACCTGTACTTGATTCTTATTCAACGAAACCGACGCGGTGCCCTGCGCGAAGAGGTTAATGTATAATACATCTCCCTTTGTCGCATACATATACCCGGGAACGGAGGGTATCAGTCTGGTGATGTTTGTCGGGCAACATGAGCAGGTAAACCAGCCCGAGCGTTCGGCTTCCATGTCCTGATGGCTCGCGTGATTT
>JBMOKS010000655.1:0-6152 GCA_049324355.1 Bacteroidota bacterium | reverse complement strand
GGCGGAAGCAGGCTTGAATTAAGAATTGAGCCGGGCCCATACACATTCATTCTATTCTTAGGTTTATATATAATGACCGTCTTTCTACTTTTTCAAGCTGTTGCATATGGAAGTTTCTACGATCTCATTCCATGGTTACTATGGATTTTGGCTTTCCCAGTTGTAGGGACAATCTTTCTCAACTACAAAGTGAATCAAATTGACAATAAAGTGAGGACGCTATTTGGGGCAAATGAAATGGATTGACCCCAAATAAAAGCTGCTGCAACACCCGTTTTTTATTTAACCGTTGTGTCATCAACGATGCCAATCTACAGAAAGCATTTCCTCTCCCCTTCTTTCCCAACCGTTGCCAGCGCTTGTCTGGTACTGATTACTTCGGCTGAGAGTTTAGTGCGGCGAAAACATCTTCGCGCTGCTTAACGTTTGGCGGCTGACGCCTGCAAATCGCTTGACGGTTTAAACAGCCTATAACAATACCTGTGCGCAAATTGCGGGGTTGGGGTTAGGACAAATTGTTATCTTAGTGAGGAGAAACAAGGCGCGGTGACGGAGTTGGTTTGGGAAGCGGGCCGGTGATGGGTGGCTTAACGTTGGCGGCAATTGTGCTAGCTTCGTGGACAGCTTAGACCAAGTCGACGAAATTTTGGTCGACAGAGGATAAGTTCACATCAACTTTTCTTCTAAGACAATTATGCAAAAAGAGCTTAACGAATCACACAGATTCCAGATTCTTTATACAATTGCTCTTGTGGTATTCTGTTTCGCTATTGGTGAGGTGACAGCATTTCTATTGACAGGCTTGATATATGACATCAATTTCTTTCAGATTTTCGAAATACTTAAAGAGTCCCAAGTCAACAAAACATTTCTACTAACACTTTCGCTTTTCTCGACTCTATTTCGATTCATGATAGTTCCAGGACTTTACCTTTTGTTAACTAATAGAAGTTCCCTTCGCTTCCTTTGGGCTAGTAATAAAATCAAGTCTAAACCTGCACTGCTAACGGCCTTGATAATTTTATCGCTTACACCCTGTACCTCAATATTGATTGATTTAAATAACAGACTAGAGTTGCCTGTTTGGCTATCTGAGGTAGAAACTTATTTTAAAGACGGTGAACAAAGGGTTCGACATTTGACAAGTCAATTACTCACGTTTGAAGAGCCCAAGGACTTAGCGATGGCTATCTTGGTAATGGCAATTATTCCAGGAATAGCTGAGGAGGTTTTTTTTCGTGGCGTAGTTCAATTGCAATTTCAAAACGTCTTAAAAAATCCCCATTACGCTATTCTTTTAAGCGGGGCTTTGTTTAGTTTCTCTCATTTTCAATTCTACGGTTTCATCCCGAGGATGGCTCTAGGTATGCTATTGGGATATATATTTTATTGGTCAAAGAATATTTGGTACCCAATTATTGCGCATATCACAAATAATTTAATCGGTGTTCTTGGCGTATATTTTCTCGGTCCACAGATTATGGACCCTGACAGTGGAAGCTTTACGACAATCCTCCTTATAATTCCTTCTATCGCATTATCAGCTCTTATAATCTCTAACTTAAATAGAAATTGGACTTTAACGAAAATTACCAATTAAGGTGTCGACCTTCAAGACTCGTGACAAAGCGTGGGCTTTAACAAAACGACTGAGATAGACGATGAGACCCAAATGGCCACAACAGCATGTTTTCCCATCAGAGTCACCACCTTTGCAGTTGATGATCATGGGTGGGGACACTGATGAAGTAAGTAATCAGCGCCGGTATGTGAATACAATACCGTGATAGGTCAGAGTATCCGCCTTTTGCTGATGAATACAAAATGCGGGGAATGTGAGGGGGTGAAAAACTAGTTATTAGATGATGAAGGATTTTGATTTAACGAAACCTGTTTAAACAAGAGACAGAGTCGACCGAAATGGGGAGACTCTGCGGGCACTAAACGAAGAAACCGTGAGATTTTTTTCCATAATTTATCATTCATACTACCATTACTTCAGCAGAGGGATAAAAAGGGTCGACATTGCAACACAAATTCAATCACTACTTCTTTTAATTAGTTGTCAAATCTGCAATGTCCTTACGGTTTGGTTTGTCGTAAAACATATAGGTAACATTAACTTTAGCATTACCAATACTTGGTTCATTTCGGCAACAATAATTCTTGCAGTAATAAATGTGCTCTCGCTACCGAAAGAATCGAAACAAAACAAAGCAGAAAAGAACGGAATCTTGGCTGTAGTATATACAATAGTATCACCAACAACGGCGGTGACCACTTACTACTTTATTAGTCAATTACAGGCTTGATCATCCAATCATTAAGTTGAACATGTTATTCGTAATGGCAAATTAAGACCCACCAAGTATGAGTAGACCAAAAATTAGAATACAGCCGACAACGGTTGATTGGGCGTTTGAGATAGTTGGGCTTCTTGGAATCATTATTACTATCGGGTTTACATTGACTTGGTACAATGATTTACCCGACACAATACCGAGACATTATAATGTGATCGGACAACCTGACGGCTTCAGCGGAAAATCAATATTATTTACTTTGACAGCCATACCAATTGTGACTTACCTTATTTTGACAGTTGGACTTAGGTTCCCTCATATATTTAATTATCCGTTTGAAATAACAGACGAGAATGCGGAGAGACAGTATAAAAACGCGACATTAATGATAAGAGTGGTCAGGATATTTTTGGTTTTAATTTTCGGGTACTTGACATATGCAACCATAAAAAACGGGCTCGGAGAAATGCGGGGACTCGGGGCATGGTTCACACCCGTGACTCTTACTTCTGTACTTGGAACAGTTGGATATTTTATGTACCAAGCATTTAAACTGCGGTGATTGGCGCTAGGTAAGACGCAATGTATGCGCCATTGCTGGGTTTAGTATAACGTTGCAGTTTTTTCCCATCAGAGTCACCCGACTTTGCAGTCGATGATAACGGGTGGGACCTCTGAGGAAGTAAGTATTAACGCCGGGATATGAATACAACACCGCGGCAGAATAGAGCACCGGCCTTTTGCTGATGAATTCAAAATGCGGGGAATGTGAGCGGGGGAAAACAAAGTTATTAGATGATGAAGGATTTTGAATTAAAGAAACATTTTTAAACAACCGACAGAGTCGACCGAAATGTGGAGACTCTGCGGGCAATGGATGGTTTATGGACAGCATTGACTACAAATCAAAATGGAACAAAAACGAGTTGAATAAGTTCTCTCGGGACGACTTCGAAGGTCTGACAGTGGACGAAGCGACTATTCAATTTCTGGTAGACATTGGACTACCTGACAACGCAGCTCCATTTGTGGCATTTGACAGAAAGGAACTAAGGACAATTGAACAAATATATTCGACTGGTAATCCAGCAGACAAATTTCTTATTGACATAGGTTTTGACGGAGCAGGTGACCCCATTTGTATTGACGTACGAGACAATTGTAAAATTGTCGCCCTTGACCACGAGGACGATTTCAAACCCAGGCTCGTTAATACTTCGGTGAGACAGTTGTTTGCATTCTTGACGATCTACAAAGACTTCGGCGATAACCTGAGACAGCTGCGCGGTGACGATGCATTTATCGACTCGAATTTTACTGACGAAGAACTGAGTGAACTCCTACGTCAACTTAGATTGGTCGACAGTGAAGCGCTATCGAATGACAATACATTTTGGAGTCAGGAGATTGAGACATTCAAGTCAAATAGAGTTGTGTAATAAACCACAGCTGCCAACAATATGTGTGACCATTGCGGGTTTCAAGTTCATACAAAAGGCTATCTTCGCAAGGACGTTCTGTCACGGTGGACAATGTCAGTACAGGTCACCTTCCAGCTATTATTTGGCGCTCCTATTTCCGCCACTTCAAATAGCCAGACGTTGGTAGCAAGCAAACCAGTTAACAAATGACTAGTAAGCAATTTTCGGAGAGACTTCTAGAGACTACACTGTTGTTGGTCGGGCTTTATGTCTTCAATTCCTTGATGGTTGTCATCGCACCATACTTCGGACTCGGACTGCATTTGGGACTGTTTATCCAGTATTCGAATTGGATTGGTCAAATTGTTTTTGGGATGATCATTTATATGAAACTAAAGGGGGACGAAAAGGCGATTTCAATAGCAGTGCTTTCGACGTGCATTCCATTATTCGGCGGACTCTTTTATTTACTTGCTATTTCATTTAGACCAATTTCCCGATGACTAACGGTGCTTCAAAACTGATTACTAAGTACGCATTGATTTTATCCATTCTTCATGTTATCTCATACATTTTTTACAAAGTTTTAATGGAGATTGACTTCGGTGACGAAAGCTATCGACAGACGATGATTCGAAGTAGTGCACCTTGGTTATTCAATCTTATATTAAACATTTTGACAGCAATCGTCATTAATGTGGACGTTAACAAACACAAGTTGAATCTCAAGTATATCACACTTGCGACAGTTCTGTATCGACCTGTCGGAGTTTTTGCCTTTTTGCTCTTCTATGTTCTAGCGGACAGAGACAACAAATGATGGTTTAGTTTGCCAGCGCCCAACACAATCCAATTTGCATGACTTCCGGGTCGAATTGTTTTTCAGCTGACAACTCATCGACGATGCCGATCTACGGAAAGCATATCATCTCCCCTTCTTTCCCAACCGTTGCCAGCGTTTGCCTGGTGCAGATTACTTCGGCTGAGTGTTTATTACGGCTCCGAGATTTTCGCACTGCTTAACGTTTGGCGGCTGATGCGTGCAAATGGCTTGATGGTTTAAACATCCTGTAACAATACCTATGGGCAAATTGCTGGGTTGGGGTTAGGACAAATTGTTATCTTAGTGAGGAGAAACACGGCAACTGAACAGAGTCGGCCTCGCAAGTTGGCGATGTGATGAAGAGCTTAGCTATTAAAGTTATGACCACTAGATTTCTATTTGCTTTTGCATTATTGACCTCGATTGACGGACTCGGCTGTTCTTGTTTTTTCAGCTTCGATAAGGATCATTTGGATAAAATCACTACAAGCGCTGATCTTATTTTTCCTGGAACGGTGACTCAGGTTATTTTCAATTGGGACTCTACTGTAATGGAAACACGATTTCTTGTGAACGAAAGATTTAAAGGTGACATAGGAATCGTAGTAATTTCTAGACAAGGCCTTGATAGCACGTGTTCGGCTTATTACAAGGTTGGAAAGACCTATTTAGTTCTCGGTTATTTAATACCTATTTATATGGTGACCTCTGACAGCTGCAGTTCTTGGACTAGCGATATAGACGCTGGAATTAGACCTTTGGAGAAGGCGTATTTTGAGAGACTTAGAGCGGAATTCAAAAAACGAAGACAGTAGCTTCAACAGTTGCCAACAATATGTATGTGACCATTGCCGGGTTCGGGTTCAAACAAATAGCTATCTTCGCAAGCACGTTTGGTCACCCTGGCGATAAATGCCAGGGCGGGCAGTGGGAAAGATTCGACTAAGTAACGCTAAACATTTCGCTGCGCTCCATTTTTTAGCGTTACCAGCCGGCAATCTGACACATAGCCAGGCGTTGTGTGGCATTGAGCCGAACTTATAATCGAATTCTATCTTTGTTTTATGAAAAAAAGGTACTTTGGGCATTCAGGACTGATCATTTTAATTACGGTTTCATCGTTGTTTTTTACCTGTGGAAGTGATGATTTAACTGCGAGTAAAGAATTTTCAGAATCATTTACAAATCTAGCGGAATGGGAAATAGAATTGCAGAAGCATGCAAGTGATACAAGAACGAAAGTTGATTTAGTTGACGGAGATTTACATCTTATTGCCGGGACAAATGACGACTATACAAGATTTTATGCTTCTGCGCTCGCTCGTAAAACGATTAGCGAAATTAACCTTGACGACTATGTGGAAATAGAAGAAATAACATTAAATATAAAATGCTCTCCATTTGCCCTCAGGAGCTTTTACACTTATAAGGCACAATTGCTCAATATAAAAATTGGCCCTTACGTTCTACAGCAATACACTAGCCAGCCTCACTCCTCGATACCTGGAGTCGTTGAATTCAATTTCAAAATAGTTGTTTCTGACAACAACTTGTTAAATGGGCAAGCGAGTGTTGAGTACCTTTATAAAGATGCGACTAAAAGCG
>JBMOKS010000654.1:0-6163 GCA_049324355.1 Bacteroidota bacterium | reverse complement strand
GTCGGTTCGACCACTCTACTCGCAATTCCCATCGGTGCCTGGCTGTTTTATCTCCTGAAGATCGTGAACTTCAACCGGCAAGCATTGTTGCGTCAGGAAAACCAGTTTCTACTGGCGCTCTACAACCTTCCCTCGTCTCTGCGATGGTATTATGTTTTTGTAGCCATCTCTTTGCAATTTCTTCCTGCAATTTTGTACGGCGGATTCTTGCTGACGGTCGCGTTGCAACATGGCATTGCATGGATTGCATTTATAATTCTTTTCATCTTGGCATTGTGGTCTGCCGTTGGCGCGTTGGTATTGTTGAGGGAACTCAAATATCCAAACCAGGATAAAAAAGTTACACATCTTAAAAGGTTTTTGGATCGGAATTTTGCAAAACCCTTAATTCAATTCTACCTCGAATGGATCGTTCGAAGGGAACCTGTTGCACTGTTCGGCACGAAGATCTTCAGCGGTTTGATGCTGGCTGCTGTTTCTTATTTATATCGCACGGATTTTTACGATGCACGCTTGCTGGCGATGGGGTCGACCGTTGCTTTTTGTGGCAACATGGCTGTGATCTTTCACATTCATCAGTTCGAGAATGTACACTTTGGGATATTGAGAAATCTTCCCCTATCATTTAGCCAGCGGCTATTGAATATATTCACTGTTTTGTTGATTCTGCTTCTTCCGGAGATCGGATTTTTATGGAAAGGTTTCCCCGCGTACTTACCAGCAGGTGACTATTTCACGATCTTTTTCTTCGGACTGAGTACTGTTCTTCTTTCTTACGCCTATCTGTATCGGCCGGCGGTGAAGCTGGAAAATTTTTCACAGATTGTTTTTGGAGCTATCATGTCTTGGGTGGTATTAATCTTATGTAAGGCTCCCTTATGGGTCTTGACGACATTGAACATTGTGACGGCAATGTGGCTTTTTAAAAAATATTATTACGATTACGAACGTCCAACTCCTGAGAATGAACGGGCCTAACAGATCTTTCCGTTGAGAATGATCGTACTCACGAGTCGGCTGCCAAAGGCATAGGGAAGAAATGCAAGGGAGGGCATGGGTTCTGTGATAAAAATGTTTGCTGGTTTACCCTTACCAATGGATCCGTGCGTGGCTTGAAGTTCCAGTGCGAACGCAGTGTTTATTGTCGCCGCGTTGATGGCTTCCTCCGGTGTCATTTTCAATTTAATACAAGCCAGGGCGATCATGAGGGGCATGTTTCCGCTGGGCGCGCTGCCAGGATTATAGTCAGATGCGATGGCCAGGGGCAGGCCAGCTTCTATCATTTTTCTTGCCGGCGGAAATGGAAGACCCAAGAAAAATGCCGCACCAGGTAGCGCCGTTGGCATTACGCTGCTGGACATCAATGCCTCAATCTCTTCGTCGCCGATATTTTCAAGGTGATCTACACTTATGGCACTGGTCTTCACTCCTACCTGCACACCACCTGAGCGATGCAATTGGTTGGCGTGAATGCGCGGTTTCATTCCAAAACGTTTGCCTTCATCAACTACACGTTCGGTCTCTTCGGGTGTGAAAAAACCTTGTTCACAAAACACATCGATGTAGTCCGCCAGCTTTTCTTCCGCCACAGCAGGAATCATTTCCTGCAAGATCTGGACGATATAATCTTCTTTTTTCATGCCCGACGGAACGGCATGAGCGCCTAGAAAGGTGGTCTTCACGGTGAGAGGTGTTTCCTTTCCTATTCGCCTGGCAACACGAAGCATTTTTATCTCATCGCGGGTTGTGAGGCCATAACCGCTTTTTATTTCCACCGCGCCGGTGCCGGTGCTCATGATTTCCTTCGCGCGCACCAACGCACGATCGAACAGTTCGTCTTCGGAAGTTTGTTGCAATTTTTTTGCCGAGTTCAGTATACCTCCTCCCTTTGCCGCGATATCGGCGTAGGTGGCGCCTTTGATCTTCATCACAAATTCTTCTTCACGGCTGGCCGCAAAAACCAAGTGGGTATGCGAATCGACAAACGAAGGAAAAACAAATCTATCGCGAGCGTCAATCTCTTGTTTTGGTTTGAGCGAAGGAAGTTCTTCCATCTTTCCAAACGCTTCTGTCTTGCCGTCGCAGATACTTAAGAAAGCATTCTCCAACACAGGCAGGATAGCCATGTCACGGCCGGCTACGACGTCTATAGATTGATCACGAACCTGTACGAGGCCCTTAATATTTTTGATCAGGATATCGCAAGACACGCTGGAAACTTTAGAGAGCGTGAATTATTTACCGAAGGCTTCTACTTTATAGTCAAGATTGGTCCCATAAACGGGGAAAGCGATCTTGATCAGTGCGTAAAAAGTCCGGCCTTCGAGGCTTGGTCGGAAACCTACTTCGCCGCCGTAAGACCAACTCCACGTGCGGTTAAATCGCCCATCAATACCGGCGCGGAAACCAAACGTTTTGGTCTTGATCGGACTTATATCATAGGTACGAGTGCCTGCGTTAGGCGAGCTGGGCGTATTATCGGTATAAACCACATCGTCTATCTTAATGGAAGGCGACAATAAAATATCAAAATAAGCGGTAAACATCAGATCATCGATGCCTTCCTCAAATTTATCGAAGTTTACCGCTACGTTCTTGATCCATGACATCGACCCTCCCACATACAATCCTTTCGCTGCAATATTGGTAAAAACATCGACGGGCTGTTCGCGCACGCCATCGTTGAAGGTGAGCGGCAAACCATTGCCTTCGCTGTCTTTCAGGTCGGCGTTGGTCAGCCCTTGTTTCGCCATGGCCCGGCTCAGGTCTGTAGAGCTATCCCAGATGATACCGCCTAGTCGCACACCGTAGATCTTTCTGACCTTACAAGGCACGTCGGCGTTGAGCGGCACACGGGCAGCCCATTTGTTTCCCTTATAACTGTTCTTGTAGAGGAACATTTTCGTTTTGGAGCTCGCTTCGAAATCTTTAACGTGATAAGTACCACCGATCTCAAAGTAGTTGAACACCTGCGGAGCATTGTCTACGTCGCTGTTGTTGATCGCCAGATCGCGCGAAAAATCGAAGAAATGCCTGCTATAGGTCTTGCGGAAATGCGCACGGAAATCAACTTTATCCTGATGGTAATAGCTTGCCTCAACGCCAAAGCCAGCGTTGACGTTGGTCACGAATAGCTCACCATACAAAGGCTGAAATCCAACGAAAAGCTTGTTGACCGAGTAGGGTTCATCGTAGATCTCCTCGTAGGTAACGGGGGTTTTGTCTTTGCGGTCCTGCGCTAAAAGTGTGGTGCATAGCACCATAAACGCAGCCAAAAAAGTTAAAAAATAATTTTTCATAATTCAGGATTATGGCAATATCCAGTAAAAATAACAAATATCCGGTTAAAAAATGAGGGTTCGGCCTCTATGGGGCCCTATGACCTCTCAGCCGATGTAATACTTTGCTCAAAAATGATCTTAAATCTTGCGCGATTCCAGCATTTCTTTAAGTTCTCTCAGTTCTTCGAGCTTCCGGTTCACGTCAGCTTCTTTGCGTTTTCGCATCGTGATATCCTCGAACATACCCAGAATAGCCACAACCTGGTTGTTTTGATTAATGATAGGTACCTTGCTGGTGAGCACCCAGGACTCCTCGCCTGCGCTATTGATGTTCACCTCTTCAATATCCAGTTTAGCCTGTCGTTTTCGCATCACATCTTCGTCATCCTTCCGGTACACATCGGCCTGCGCCGCCCAGGCCATATCATAGTCTGATTTGCCAATCAACTCGCGCGGCGAACTCGCTCCGGCAATGCTGGCAAATATCCTGTTGCATCCCATGAACCTGAGATCTTTGTCTTTCCAGAAGATAGCTCTCGGAATATTATCGACGATGGCCTGCAACGTGTCCTGAGACTCGAGCAGTTTTTTCTCCTGCTGTTTTAAAACATCCGCCTGACGCTGTGATTGATCCAATTCCTTTTCGAGGATCGTCTGCTTTCGACGCATTTCTTCCTGCGTCGCTTCCAGCTCTTCCATGTTTTGCCTGATCTCCTCTTCCTGCGATTTCATCTCCTCGGCTTGCTGCTGCGTCTTCTCCAATAAAATACGTGTGGTCTCGTTGACACGGACTGACGATATAGTCGATGCTATGCTCTCTGCCAATTTTTCAACCAGCTCTACTTCATGATCTTCATACTTGCGGAACGAAGCAAGCTCGATCACACCATACACCTGATCGTTCACTTTCATGGGCACCACCAATACCGCATTGGGATTTGTTCCACCCAGGCCGGAAGTAATATTCACATACTCCTCGGGGACTTCCAACAGATAGATGGTTTGGCCTTCAAGGAAACACTGCCCTACGATGCCTGTGCCTATGTTGATCTTTTTTTCAAGATATTTTTTGCGTTCGAAAGCATAACAAGCCATCAGTTCGAGGTATTTGTCGTTCTCGTTGTCTTCATTAAGGATAAATAACCCGCCCTGACTGCTATGGGTATATTTTACAACAAACTTAATGATGTTGTCATATAGCTCGCCGGTAGTGCTCGTGGAGGTTCTCAGGATCTCGCCAATTTTTGCCAACCCGGTTGTTGACCAATTTCTTCTGCGATCTTCTTCGGCGTTGCCTTTCAGTTTGTTCCGCATGTTGATCAGCATGTTGGTGAGGCTATCATCCCCATCTGACTGCAGTTCGATATCAAAATTTCCAGCCGAAACGGACTCTATAAAACTCGACAACGTTCCAACCCTCTTCGCTTCTTCGTCCAATTTGTTTTTATTTTCCTTGAGCCTCCTATCGCTGTCGCGCTGGAATTTGAAGACCAGAAATCCAAGTACGCCAAACACCAGAAACACCGCTACAACTGAAATCCACGACAGGGTATTAAGAAACGCCGCCTTCGCGACGTCTGCCTTCTGCTGATACTCGGAAATACTGTTCAGCGCAATAATGAATTTTTGAAAAGCTGCTTCAAATTGCTCACGCTCCCCTGTAGAAACCGGAGGTTGACTAATGATCGCGCCGGTACTGTCGGTGACAACAGGCCTATTTGATATGGCCGTGTGCGCCGTCCAGCGAGCATGGGCAGCATTAGCCAGCTCGTCGGCATCGATGGCAGCTTCTTTGAGAAGAGCCCGCATTTCTTCATCATTCACTCTAATGAAAGTCCCGATGCCCGTTTCCCGGCCGTCGTAAGCTGCCAGAAGGATGTCGCGGACACCGGTAAATTGTTCCATCACATCTTTTTCGAAAGTCAACCCTGGCGTGCCCGACGTAAGCCTTTCAAACTGCAGGTATGCCTGGTACGACGTTGCTTTAGTATGATCTGCCAAGCGGAGGAAAGGAAGATTGCCCTCGTGGGTATTCAGCATGGTTCGCTGTGCATAGATGACCAGAAAAACAGTGATGAGGCCGGCAGCAGCAAAAATCAGGGTATACCTGAGTGCTTTGGTGATTTTCATAGTGGAGAAAATGTTAGATCATTTTTCGATTTTACGTACCACGGAAGATACATAAAACTGCTTTGTTTAAAGATTGGCTAAGATAATAAACCCCGGAAGACCATCTCCCATCAATTAAGGGTATCCAGACACGAAATAGGAGGTTAAATGAAAGATAATTCTGCCGAGTACACATTTTAAATCAAAAAATTTTGCAATAGGAGAAGCAGCAAATTATAATTTTCGTTTTACCTTGCCGACTTTTCGCATTGAGACTCATTAATATAAAAGCAGATCATAACACGCGGCGCAGAATTCGATGGTAATTATTTTCGCCTTTGCTTTATGAAATCAAACGCGAAAATGCATCCTGTAATCAAATGTTAACATTTCAAGGTTTTTCGATTTATGCTCAATTTTCTGCTACTTGAGGCTAACGTTTTGAATTTTATGTCATTTCTGGAGTCTATTAACCCGGAAAACATTATTCAATACGGTGGTCTGGGGCTTCTCCTACTGATCATTTTTGCCGAAACAGGAATATTTTTCGGCTTTTTCCTTCCGGGAGACTCTTTATTATTCGTAGCCGGCTTGCTGAGCGACACCGAATACCTTGACATTAATGTCGCAGTACTCATTATATTATTAATTCTGGCAGCGGTCTCGGGCTCAACTGCCGGCTATTTCACCGGACGTTGGGCAGGATCGTATCTGTCGAAGAAAAAGGATAGTCTCTTTTTCAAGAAACGTTACCTGGATGTGACACAAGCATT
>JBMOKS010000653.1:0-6180 GCA_049324355.1 Bacteroidota bacterium | reverse complement strand
GGTAGCCCATGCAGAGGGGTAAGGATTCAATCCCCGGACAAAATTCCTGATGCTCGCCGAAGGTTTATTCCATTGGATTTCGCACGTTTCTTTAAAGATCTTGGGAGCATGTTTGATCGTTGTGTTTTCCGGTTGAGGTGTGGAAGGGTAATTGCCTGACGAAATGGCCTGTACAGTTTTTAATACAAGCCCTGCACCCTTTCTCATCAATCGTTCATACAAAGACCCTACAGTATCGTCTTCGTGAATGGTTTCTTTCTCCTGAAAGATAATGCTGCCGGTGTCAATCTCGTGTTTGAGGAAAAAGGTTGTTACGCCGGTTTCTTTCTCACCGTTGATCACGGCCCAATTGATCGGTGCCGCGCCGCGATACTGGGGTAGTAACGATGCATGCAGGTTGAATGTGCCCAACGCAGGCATAGACCATACTGATTCCGGCAGCATTCTAAAAGCCACCACAACCTGAAGATTGGCGTGGTGTGCTTTTAATTCTTCGAGAAACTGAGGCGATTTTAAATTAGTGGGCTGCAGCACCGGGATCTTATATTTTAATGCGCAATCTTTTACGGGAGAATAAACAACCTTTTGTCCGCGGCCCTGCGGCTTGTCGGGCGCTGTAACCACGGCCACAACATTAAATTCATTTTCTACGAGCACTTCGAGGCTGGCCACAGCAAATTCAGGTGTGCCCATAAAAATTATTCTCAGCTTATTCATCTGGCTGCAAAGATTCGGAAATTAAAGTAAAAAGCAGAAGGCGGAAAGCAAAAGCTTTCAGCTTTCTGCCTCTTACTTTTAGCTTTTTACTAGTCTCGCAGCTCTTTTCGCATGTATTTGGAGCAAATGGGGCAATCTTTCCAACTGTGCCCCCGCGCTGGGCAATATTTTCTTCCAAAATAAATGATCTGCAAATGAACCTTGTCCCAAAGTTTTTCAGGAATGAGACGCTTCAGGTCGCGCTCTGTCTGCTCCACGCTTTTGCCGCTAGACAAACCCCAACGGTATGCCAGGCGGTGAATGTGCGTATCCACTGGAAATGCAGGCAACCCAAAGCATTGCGTCATCACGACAGAGGCAGTTTTATGACCAACGCCCGGCAGGGCTTCCAACGCTTCAAAAGTGTTGGGTACCTCGCCATTGTATTTTTCAATGAGAATCCTGGAGAGCCCATAAATACCTTTCGATTTCATGGGCGAAAGTCCACATGGCTTAATGATCTCGCGAATCTCGTCCACACTCAATTTTACCATATCGTAGGGATTGTCAGCGCGTTGAAAAAGGAGGGGAGTTGTTTTATTCACTCGTTCGTCAGTGCACTGCGCTGACAGCAAAACTGCAATCAGCAAGGTGTACGGGTCTTTATGGTGTAACGGAACCTCGGGATCAGGAATGTGCTTATCGAGAAGATAAAGAATGTTGTTTACTTTTTCCGCTTTGGTCATGGGGGAACTGGTTACTCGATGCTGGAATCTCTTGATGATGGATACTGGATTCTTCTGGATCTGGGTACTCGATGCTGGAATGATGATGCTGGATTGGTTACTCGGTGCCTGATTCTTATTTTATCTAGCATCCAGTGTCTAGCACCACCCCGTATCTGCTTATGGATAAAGTAGATATTTAGCTCGTAGTTGTTTGTAGGCTTCCAGATCTTTTTTCCAGGTTTCGCGGATGGCTTCTTCGGTGAGGCCGTCTTTGATCTGCTGTTTTAGTTCGGTGTTGCCGGCAAGTTTATCGAAGAAGTTGTTGAAGAATTTATCTTTGTCGGGATAGGCGCTGTACATGTCGATCAGATATTCCAGGGTGAACTTGGGTTGAACTGCAACGGAACGAAGATCTAATCCATAGCACGTTTTATTTTCAAAAGGAGGATTTTTAGCCATGCCATCGATGCTCACGGGAGTGAATTGGAAGGGCATATTCCTCAACTCCGGATTGCCAATGATCTGGAACGGTGTTTCTGTACCACGGCCGACGCTGATCACAGTGCCTTCAAACAAGCATAGCGATGGATATAGTTTGATCGCCTGGTCATTGGGCAGATTGGGTGAGGGTCGTGCGGGTAGCGAATAAGCATCCTGATGTTTCCAGTTTTTAACGGTGATCACTTCGAGGTCACACTTCTTTCCTTGAGCCAGCCATCCTTCGCCGTTGATCATCATCGCGAGTTCGCCAACCGTAAGTCCATGAACTACCGGAAGCGGATGCATACCCACAAAGGATTTCAAACTGAGCTGAAGGACGGGGCCGTCAACATAACCGCCATTGGGGTTAGGGCGATCCAATACCATTAATTTTTTGCCTTGCTCGGCACATGCTTCCATGACATAGTGCAGCGTGCTGATGTAAGTGTAAAACCTGACGCCGACGTCCTGGATATCGAAGATCAAGAGGTCTACATCGGCAAGTTGCTCAGGTGTGGGTTTTCGGTTGCTGCCATACAAAGAGATAACGGGAAGTCCGGTTTTGACATCGATAGCATCCTTTACGTGTTCACCGGCATCGGCGGTGCCGCGAAAGCCGTGCTCAGGGGCAAAGATCTTTTGCGGGGTGATCCCTTTACTTTTTAAAGTATCCGCCAGGTGCGTTTTGCCAACCAGGGCGGTGTGGTTAACGACGAGGGCAACTCTCTTACCCGATAACTTCCTGGTCAGCATGTCGAGTTGGCCCGCGCCCACCATCATGGGCTGAACAACAGGCGTGGTGACGGGCATTACAACTTTGCGACTGCATTGGAAGCATAGCACGGCAACCGTTAATAGCAGAACTTGCACTTTTAATCGATTCATACTCATGTTTATGGTCGAAAAAATTCTATTTTGCAGAGATCAATTCGTTGAAAAGTTACTAATATTTTGAACCTCTCGTATTTTATATCCAAAAGAATAAGCCGAGGACAGCAGGAAGGTTTTTCGTCGACCATTCATGCCATTGCTATTGTTAGTATTGCCATCGGATTGGCTGCTTCTATCGTGTCTTTCCTGATCATGAAGGGTTTCCAGGAAACAGTTAAGAACAAGATCTATAACTTCAGCGGCCATTTGATGATAACGAAATTTACGATGAATAATTCGCCGGAAGAGCAGCCGATGAATTATCAGATCGACCTTTATAACCGTCAGAAGCAATTCCCATTCATTCACCATGTTCAGGAGTATGCGCACAAAGCGGGTCTGATAAAAACAGAAGATGAGGTGACGGGTGTGGTCATCAAAGGCGTGGGCAGAAGCTTCGATACCGCTGCGTTCCAGGAAAATATGCTCGCCGGCGAGTTCATCCAGTTCCCCGATTCAGGTTACGCCAGCCAGGTGGTCTTAAGTAACATTATCGCCAATAAGCTCAAAGCCTCTGTCGGCGACGATATTATTGTGCACTTCTTTCAAAACCCACCGCGTTTCCGGAAGCTGAAAGTAAAAGGCATTTATGAAACTAATCTTTCTGAATATTTCGACAGTAAAATAATTCTCGGCGACATCCGGATGATTCAACGTCTCAACGATTGGCCTGACAGCCTCGCAGGAGGCCTGGAAGTTTTTGTTAAAGATCCTGAATACATTGACGACGCCGGTTTTGCCATTGGCAGCATGATGGATTATGATCTGAACATTCAACGCGTCAGTGATCTTTATTTGCAGGTATTTGAGTGGCTCAATTTGCTCAGTCGCCAGGTGAACATTTTACTAGGCGTGATCCTTACCGTGGTTTGCGTGAACATGATCTCCATCATTTTGATCCTCGTGATGGAACGGACACAAATGATCGGTATGCTGAAGGCGTTGGGTGCTTCCGATCGACAAATCCGGTCGGTGTTTGTTTATAATGGCGTTAGCCTGATCTTTCGTGGATTGCTATTGGGCAATTTGTTGGGCCTTGGGCTCTGCTTTATCCAGCATCAGTTCAAGATCATTAAACTCAATCCCAAAGACTATTACATGAGCTTTGTGCCGATCAGCTGGCACTGGGAAATTGTTCTTTTGCTTAATGTGCTAACGCTCGCCCTTGTCACGATCGTATTACTGTTACCAACCGCTGCCATTGCGCGGATCAACCCGATCAAGGCGATCAGATTTGACTAACAATTGAGCGACCAGTGCACCCGAACGTCATCGCTCAAACTAATCCATCAAAGTCATACAGCGGCCTGAAGCTTACAGTCCCGGTATTTTAATTCGCTGCGTGGCTGTGTATGAGCCATGAAACCTGCGCCATAGCTTCGATGGCGGCATCCATATTTTCAACTTCTTTGGATAGGATTACGAGCACATATTTTTTTCCATTGGGTAGAAAAACAATTCCTGAGTCGTGGTGAACACCCGTGATAAAGCCGGTCTTGTGAGCTACTCTTACATCTTTGGGTAGCTTGGCCGGAATCACGCTGCTGAAATGCTGGTTTAACAATATGTCGATCATTTCAATTGACGATTCCGCATTTACAGTTTGTCCGTTAGCCATTTTTTCGAAGATCACCATGAGATCGTATGCCGTAACGGTGTTGTTCAGCCCTTTTTCAAATGCCTTATTATCCTCTACGCCACGCAGTACTTTGATGTCGTTGGCGCCAAGATCGCGCATGGTTTGCTGAACGTTTTTTGCATCAACCAGATCAATGATGAGGTTAGTGGCCAGGTTGCTGCTTTGAATGATCATGCTGTAGGCGAGTTCAGACAACAACTGTTTTTTGCCGACATACTTGTAAAGTTCCTGTTCGCTGTCGTCGGCTGGGTTCAGACTGAAGGAGCTGCCGTCGACTATACTTTTGAATTCATTTTTTACGGGGATAGAATCCTTTAAAGAGAATTTTCCCTCTGCGGCCTGTTTATAAAGTTCGATGAGCACCGGTGTTTTCATGGTGCTGGCGGCGTGAAAAGATTCCCGTTCGTTGATCAATAAGGTTTCGCCGGTCTTGAGGTCTTTGAAGGCTACCGCGAAAGTGCCTTTGTGTTTCGATAATGTTTCTTTGACCTCCGCTTCCAGGCCTTTCGGATTTCCTTCTTGCGACTGTTGTTGATTACACGAATCGAAAAGGATCGCAACACCAAAAAGTGCGATCAAATAATTTTTTATCATGGTGGCAGGCGTTAGAAGCTAAATTAACTATCACGGAGACGAAGGCGTCGGAATATATTTTTTGAACCAGCTCTGAATGGTCATTTGCAGCACGCCAAAAAAAGCTTCTTTAAAAATACCGGCCGACATTTTCGATTCGCCGCGCGTGCGGTCAGTGAAAATGATCGGCACTTCTTTGAGTTTGAATCCGTATTTCCATGCCAGAAATTTCATTTCTATCTGGAAAGCGTATCCAACGAACTTCACCTGCTCCAGCGGGATGGTCTCTAAAACTTTTCTGCGATAACAAACGAAACCTGCTGTTGTGTCACGAATTGGCATGCTGGTGATAATTCTTACGTAGCTGCTTGCAAAATAGGAAATAAGCACCCTGCCAATGGGCCAGTTCACAACGTTCACCCCAGTGGCATAACGTGAGCCAATAGAAAGATCGTTGCCCAGTTCGGCGCAAGTCAGGTAAAGACTAACAAGATCTTTTGGGTCGTGCGAAAAATCGGCATCCATTTCCAGGATGTAATCATAGCCTTTTTCTATCGCAAAGTGGAAACCAGTGATGTAGGCCGTACCCAGGCCAAGTTTTCCTGCTCGTTTTAAAAGGTGGAGCCTCGTATCGGACGTGGAGTTATAATACTGCTGCATTTGCTCCACGATTTCAGCCGTGCCGTCGGGAGAATTATCATCGACGATAAGGATATCAAAATCCTTGGGCAGTGAGAATACCGTTTCGATGATCGCGCGTATGTTTTCACGTTCCTTATACGTGGGTATAATGACAATTGCGTTGCTCACAGCCTTAGTGGTTAACGACAAATCTAAAAAATGTATGCCTTTTATCAATCATTTTCGACGATGAGCGGATTCTTTTTTCTTTCCAATTGGCTGTATTTCAAACAAGTTGCCCTAAATTTATTCGACCCAAGGCGTCAATTATGTCACTACCCGGAAATAACACAAACAAAAACCCGCTGTTCTTATGAAAAAGCTCTGTTTAACACTCGTCCTGCTGGTTGCCCTAAAAGGATACGCCCAGACTTTCGAAGGCACCATCAAATGGTCTATGACATTAGATATAACCGATCCGAAGAAAAAGGCGCAGATGGAAGAAGCTCAGAA
>JBMOKS010000652.1:2457-6190 GCA_049324355.1 Bacteroidota bacterium | reverse complement strand
AACTACTGCCTTAAGAGCCACGGAGCCAGCAACAAATAGCAGTCAGGTAGTTTTAAAAAAATCAAGTAAAGCAACCGCTGACGAAAATATCAGTTTCGCGACTGTGTGTCACTATAATAAGATGATTGCAACTTTACGGTACACCAACCTTTTTGGCGCAAGAGAAACGGTATCCTTGCCTGTAGATTTTGAGAACTCTCCCGGACCGTTTCGGAGAAATTTTTATGGTGATGTATCGCATTCAAAAATGAAATAAATCAGTTAAAAAGAAGCACAATTTCTGCTCCCCTCCCTGTGATTTTCCAACCCTTTTGTTTAAATTAAATAGATTAATCGCACCCAAGTTGGTACCAACTTGTGAACATCTTTGAAGTTAAACACCCAGCTTGCTCTTTGACTGTAGTATTGGGAGCTTGTGGGAAAACAACGAGAGGAAAAACCGACTAGGATTACGATTGAACGAGTCCGTCAATGCAGGCGTTTCAAAAACTGCTCTGATAAAGAAGCATTGGCAATAATTGAAAGCCTTGAACGATTGTCATTGATACTTTTTGAACACTTCCAAAGTAGTAATTGCAGAAGTAATGAAAACCATAGATCCGATCAGTCAATTCGGTAAAGGAAAAGTTTCAGTCGCTGTTACCAAGAGTGACAGGAATGTTGTCATCTACACACGCGTGTCTTCAAAAGAACAGGCGGATACCAACCAAAGCCTTGAGACGCAAAAGAAGTATTGTTTGGAATATGCTCTGAAAAACAATCTCAACATACTCGGTTTTTTCGGAGGTACTTATGAGAGCGCCAAGACAGACGAGCGAAATGAGTTTAACCGGATGATCCGTTTTGTTAAGAATCAGAAAGAGGGCGTCTCCAAGATACTCGTATACAGCCTGGATCGCTTCAGCCGGACGGGTGACAACGCCATCTTTATTTCCTCCGAGTTAAAAAAACGAGGCATTTCCATTGTGTCGGTTACTCAGCCAATTGACGTTTCAACGCACTCAGGCGTACTGCAACAAAACATCCAATTCATATTCAGCAAATACGACAACGACCTGCGCAGAGAAAAGTGCATAGCGGGTATGAAGGAAAAACTTTTAAGGGGCGAGTGGACAGGGGGTGCGCCTGTGGGCTATTCTTATGACCGCACCGTTTCAGGAAAAAATCAACGAATAGTAATCAACGAAAAAGGCGTTGTACTACGTCATGCCTTTGAGCTAAAGGCAAAAGGCGTTTCCAATACCGAGATTGCCGACAAGCTTGCTAAAGCAGGACTTAAAATAAACAAGAAACGGTTGTCGGAAATTTTTCGAAACCCGTTCTACTGTGGGTACCTATCCCACACACTATTGGAGGGCCAGGTTATCAAAGGCACTCACGAGGGGATTGTTTCTAAGGAATTATTCCTTCGCGCAAATGACGCATTAAGCAAGAATGCATACGGATATAAGCAAGAGTCAAAGAACATTAATATTCCCTTGAAGAATTATGTCCGATGCATCGAATGTGGTACCCCATTGACCGGTTACATGGTTAAAGCCAAAAATCTTTACTATTACAAGTGTAACAAGATCGGCTGCAAGTGCAACAGGAGCGCCAGCGCGATGCATAAACTCTACGTTACTTTGTTAAAAAAGTATCAGGTAGATGAAGAGTCACGAGAGATGTTGCAGGAACAACTTCTAATGACGTATGACCGGCTTACAAGTTCTGACATTTCAATCATGGCCTTGCGAAAGCAAAGGCTTGGTGAACTCAATGCAAAACTTGAACAAGTAGAGGAACGGTATGCCTACGGTGAGATCGACCGCGAAGTTTTCGAAAAGGTCGGAGGAAAATTAAAAGCGGAAATCACAACGCTGAACAAGGAAGTTGAGAACTCCAAAAATAAAATATCGAACCCTGCAAAGTTCATTGATCATTCACTTGAAATATGCGTAAATCTCAGTGATTTGTGGCTTTCTTCTGAGTATTATGAGAAGATAAAACTACAGGATTTAGCCTTTCCGGGTGGGATATTGTTTGATCGGAAAAATGACAATTATCGAACCCTTGAAGTGAATTCCATTCTTGAGCTAACACACTCATTTACAAATAATTTCAAGGAAAATAAAAACGGACAAACCAGAAATTTTTCCGATTTGTCCGATTGGGTAGCCCCGGCAGGAATCGAACCTGCATCTTCAGAATCGGAATCTGAAATTCTATCCATTGAAATACGGAGCCATGATCCCTCAAAATCCTCCTTTTCAGGGGGCATGGGGGTACAAAAATAATGGAAAGTTGATGCCTAAAAAATTTAATACAAAAATCCGTTAACTGGTTCCACCGGCCAGGAAGCCCTGTTCGCTGGCGCCACACCAAAAATACTGGTTGGCAGCTTGTCGATGCCTATGTTTTTATTGCCCAAATAAACCAAACGATGCTGGCAACCGAAGAAACTAACGCCTGCATCAACAAACTTATCCAGGTTATCCAAACAACGATCTTCGGATCAAATCTCTTCCAAACGATCATGCCTTGTGGTTATTAAAGTCCACCTGGCTGATGGGTATAAGGTTGACACTGAACTTGCGCACGATCATATTCATCAGCGGGTCGTTGTGGATCTTTTGAACGATCCTGCCGGTTTGCGCGGCGTCGTACCCCATCACTATCTGGTCGGTCAGGGTCAAATGTTTTACAGCATAAAAGAAACCGGCAATAACATAAGGTCCAAAGGGTGTATGAGGAATATCAAACGATGTGCCCGTCATGTTGAACAACGTGTTGGGCAAATAATCGCCGGTGTGCTCGATGCCTTTGAGGTTCATGTAGTAATTCGCCGCGTGTATGCGCGACGCCTGGCGAGGATCGGCCATGCTGAGCAGGCCTGCCAGTGGTCTCTGTTTTTGCGACTGCGCAATCAATAGATCTTTAGCTTTACGATCACTCTTCACATGCTTGCGCACGTAGGCTTGTACGGTATCCCAGAAATCAACTTCGGGCTCTCCATCGTCTACACGGATGAGTGCGTGTATCGCGTAATCATTTATACCACAAGTGATCTGAATGTTGAGCATCTTGAGTTCTGGATCGATCGCGATGGCTTTTTCGAGGATGGTGCGCTGGTGGCGCGGATGCGTTCTCAGCAAGTCGATGCTGGTAATCCAGTCGCCCGCGAGGTAGCCGTCGTAAGCATATACTTCCTTCAGCAGTAATTTTATCTTTGTATCGTTGTAGATCCTGATCCGTTTGCCGCGTACTTCTATCTCGGGCTTTTCATCTACGATCATTCTTTCGATCTCTACGCCCACCTCCGATGCTCCCAACATACCACAGTTGAGCGGCGACCCGTCCACGATCTTCAGATCGTGCACGTGGCTTATGTAGCTGTCGTTAGAATCTTCGGTGAAATGGCCGTGTGTTTGAATGTGAACGAAATAATATATAGGAACATTCAAATCGGCTGTGTTCCGTTGCGCCTGCTCAAAGGTGCGCTTGATGTCCATAACAACGTCAGGCGTCACAAACGATCCCGCTGCACGGATCACGTGCATCTCAACGTCTATTGCCCGTGTTTTTCTGAAATCTTCAATAGTATGATTGACGGCATCAAGCTGTATCTGATTTAAATCACGCGCGTCAGCACAGCCTATTAGAATATGTATTTGTTTTTCTCTCATATGTAATCACAAAACCTTTTACCAGGGGCCCTAAGATAAAGAATTCATCTTCATATCAAACTCATCAC
>JBMOKS010000652.1:0-2447 GCA_049324355.1 Bacteroidota bacterium | reverse complement strand
AAAATAGCTGTTAATCCTTCGGCACATGCGTATCCAAGAACCGATTGGACGTGTTTTCCCACTGTTCGAGTGCTTTTTGCCTGTCGTTGTTTAAGGTCTTTTGGCGTGCGTTGATGGCATTGACGCCTTCATTGATATCGTTGACCGCTTTGTTGTACTGATCAACTTCTGCCTGAGTGATCTTGTCTGTAGGTTTGGCTTGAAACGCCTTTTGCAATTTTCCAAATTCGTCGGACTTGATCAGGAATTCAACCACGGCGGGTATATCTTTTTCTGCTTCATTCTTATGAAACTCCAGAACTTTGCGGCAGGCTTTCACCAGTGAGCCATCGTTATAAAAAGCTTTTATGGTATCCAGTTTCGCCAGGCCTTCCTCTGCAAAGCGTATGAGCGTATTCCGGTTCTGCTCAACGCCGTTAACATCTTTACGACCGTAGGCCTCCATCACATACACTTCTTGTTTGAAACTCTTGAAGAAGATCAGGTACAGCTGCCGGTGATACTTGTTGACTTCGCTTACCTTAATAAGCTGCTTTTGCATTTTCGATTCCGAATTGATCAAACGAACGTTGTTCTTAGCTGCGAATGCTTCAAAGACAGGGATCACCTTGGCGTGCGCCTCACTTAATACCTCACTTGCTTTTTCTTGCGCCAGCAAATAGGCTTCCATCTTGTCGTACGATTGCTCGGCAATCTCTTCCATGTTTACAATCTTGTCATAATCTTCATTGAAAACTTTATACAAGAGGTCCCAATAATTTTTGAATGCATCCTTGAGACTGGCATCACCTTGATAGGGTTTGATCCGTGTGGCGTCTGTAACTGATTGTTTGATACTGATGGTGAGCTCCTGTCTGCGCTTCTCCATTTTCCGCGCGCGGCGCGCGTGAGCCACCGCACTCATGTAGCTCATGTATTTCCTGGATAGGTTCAGCTCCCTGCTTCCGAAGTAGTCAAGATACTCACCGGGCGTCTGGGGCGCCTGCGCAAATAACTGAACGTGACACAAGCAGAGTAAGCTGAAAATAATAAATTTATTCATTGCTAAGGTTTATTAATGGTGAGATAATCGCAGGCAATCGCGTAAGCCTCTTCGAGATAAAGATCATGCAACAATTTCTTTTTCCAGTGTTCGATGAATTCCACACTGTATTCGTCTGTCATCATACGTTCCTGGTTGGATTCGTTATTGACGACGGTGTATAAGGTTGTTGGCTTCGACGATAGTTCTGTCAAGGCTTTGCGCTGTAAAATATCTTCCTGGTGGGTTTTGTAAAATTCCTGCCACAACAACAGCACGGGTTCCTTAACTTCATTTATTTCCTCTGACACCCATCTATAAATATTTTTCAGCTTCTGAAATGATGCGCTGGCATCAACACGCTCCGCGCTTCGTCGACGCATTTCTTCTATTGGAAGTTTGGCTAACGGTTTAAAATAAGTTTTCTTCGAAACTGAATCAGGGCCAAAAGCGAACGGTAATTTCTCTTCGTGATAATCCAGCGCCTCAAAAACATCGGGTAGCGCAATGTCCGGAACGAGGCCTTTGCCTTGGGTCGATCTGCCCGTAACACGATAAAATCTTCCGATTGTAATACTTGCAAATCCCGATCCCTGGCGAATGGCTTCCTGAATATTTTTAGTTGCTGCATACTGACCCAATGGAAAAATTTCCTGCGCTGTGGCCTTACCAAATGTTCGGCTGCCTACAATTATTCCCCTATGATAGTCCTGTATTGCGCCGGCAAGAAACTCTGAGGCCGAAGCGCTATGACCATTCACCAAGATGACGAGTGGACCATCATATACTGTTCCCCGGTTTATGTCCTTCAGGATAGTCACTGCCTGATTTTTGTCTTTAATAAGCCCGAGTGAACCTTCGTCGATAAAAATTCCGGCCATCGCCATAGCTTCCCACAACGAGCCACCGCCGTTGTAGCGAATATCGAGGATAAGTCCTTCGATGCCTTCTTTTTTCAATTTCAGTATCTCTTTGGCAACATCGTTGGCACAACGTGCACCTTCTGTTTGATCGCCCCATCGCGTATAAAAATCGGGCAGGGAAATGTAGCCGATCTTTTTGGCGCCACTGAGCACAAAGCTGCGAACAAAATTTTCTTCAAGGGATATTTTTTCTTTCCTAAGCCGAACGGTCTTTTGTAGTCCGTCAGCTTTTCTGATGGTGAACTCTAAGGTGCCGTGATTGGCATCCTCCAGGATCTCGTCGGTTTCTTCTAATGTGATGCCATGAATATCCACCGCATCATGCCCATCCCACTTTAAGGAAATTAACACGTCGCCCGCATGAAACTCACCACTTTTCCACGCCGGACTGCCAGGCACTAATGTGGCGACAATAATATGACCTTCATCATTTTCGTCGAATTTAACCCCAAAGAAATATCCTTCTACGCTGAGCATAGACATGAACTTCTCCATGTCGGTTG
>JBMOKS010000651.1:3705-6210 GCA_049324355.1 Bacteroidota bacterium | reverse complement strand
TACCGGTTGGTCCGCGGAATACGATGGGAATATTGAACTGACCGCCCGACATCGACATCATTTTGGCGGCGCTGTTGATCACCTGATCGATCGCCACGAGAGAAAAATTGAAGGTCATAAATTCAATGATCGGTCGGACGCCGTTCATGGCGGCACCGACACCAACACCTGCAAAGCCCAGCTCAGCGATGGGCGTATCAATGACACGCTCGGGGCCGAATTCATCGAGCATTCCCTGACTCACTTTATAGGCGCCGTTGTATTCAGCAACTTCTTCGCCCATCAGGAACACCCTGGGATCTCTTCTCATCTCTTCGTTCATGGCTTCGCGAAGGGCTTCTCTGAATTGGATTTCTCTCATAGCATTATTTAAAGTGTGTAAAAATAGTATCTGAGGTGGGATTGGCAAAGCGCGCGCGCTTAGAAGGTCTATAAAAATTGAAAAACCCCGTCCGATTTGCATCGGAACGGGGTTTTTTATTCAAATCCAATGAATTCTACTATTTCAGCGCGCCTCTGAAAGCTTCAGTAGCTGACCACTTGGCGAACTCAAGGTCGCTTAGCGCTGCTTCCTTCAATGAAGGATCAACTTTTACGGCGTTTGTCAGGTTGCTGACCACACCTTCTGCATTACCTAATCTTGCCGATGCTACAGCTGCACCATAGTAAGCGATAGCCAGGTTGCTGTTCTTGCTGGTAGCTTCGTTGAATGAAGTCATGGCATTCTGATAATCTTTGTTCAGGATCTGAGCCAGACCTTTGTTGAAGAGGTTATCAGCGTTGTCTGCCGCTGATGATTCTGAACGAACAGCGTCAGCATACTTTGCGATAACGATTTCGGAAGCACCTTTCACACCATTCAAACCAGAAGCGTTGTCTCCGCTGAGACCGGCACCAAATGCCTTGTTAGCGTGGTTGTAAGCTGCATAGGCGTTGCCCTTCAGCATCTGAACAGAGGCCAGGTTAGCGTGGACTTCAGGAGCTTCGTTCAACTTGGCAGCAATCTCCAGCTGCGCCAGTGCCTTGTCAGCCAAAGCTGCGGCGTTGCTTGAGTTTTCCATCGCCTGGGCAATGTAGGTTGCGCCAAGGTTGTTGTGCGCCTGCCAGTTGGTACCTTTCTTGGTAGCAGCTTCATAGATCACAGCTTTTTCTTCCAAAGAAGGTGTAAGGGTAGCAGCGTACATCATCTCTTCGTAGCTGAGTGTGTCTGCGCTAACTTGTCCCTGGGTTACCTGCTTGGCCAATACAGAGATCTCTGCATCGGTCTTCTTGTCTTTTACAGTAAGGATTTCGGTCTTTGCCGTTCTTAACTTAGGATATACGTCTTTGAATACTTTCTTGTAGGTAGAGAGTCTCTTCATTTGCTTTTCCTGATCTTCGAACGTGCCACCGCTGTTGATGATGTTCAAGTACTCAGCTTTTTGCTCGGATGTGATGCCTTCATAAGAAGCCAGCATATTCTTAAATTCTGTCCAATCCTGGATCACAGGTTTGTGGATAAACTTGATAGAATCGGCCATGCCCTTGTAGTCATACTTCTTCATCTGCTGACGATAGAATTTTTCGATGGCAGCGGCACGATCCGGAGACAGCTTGCTGTTGATACGTTCTGCACCTTCAGGTGAGTGAGTACCGGTGATGGTTACGGTGCGGGTAGCATTTTTGGATGCAATGAAAGCGTCCAACTGCTTCCCTTTATCACTCTTAATTTCTGAGGTTCTCAGAACTGATTTGCCTTGCTCGAAGATGAAATCAGGGATGATGACAGGAACGAGTTCTTCCTGATTGTTATAACCATGGCCAGCGTAGGCCGCGAAATAAACGGGCTTAACGAGTTTAGAAGTAGTGATCACTCCGGTGGCTACTTGCATGCGGGGGGTTTTCTTAGACTTGGTGCCTTTTCCGGCAACGCCTTCCACTTCAAGTACGCCTGTCTTCAAAGCAGGGGCATAAGCGAAGGAGAAGTTCTTGGTAACCTTAGGCTGTTCAGTTGAACTGTTCGGATAGTCTTCAGCCTTGAATGCAATAGGATCAAGGGCCAGCTCGTTCTCTCCATACTTGTAGAAAGTATTTACCGTGTAAACGGTACCTTTCTTCAGCATTTTAACGGGGAGGCTTGCGGCCATGTCAAAAGCAACGGTGTCTTTGTGTACTTCCAGTGGGTTGGGAGTCACAGTGAGCTGTTGCTCTTTGGACATTTTCACCATCTTGGGCAGTGTACAACCCGCGAGGCTCAATGTACCGATGATCAAACATGAGTAAACTACTTTTCTCATTGGATTTGGAATTATGGTTGGTTTAAAGGTTTCAAAACTAAACTTATGTGTATTTTTTTGCAATTATAGTCAAAAAAATAAGAATAAGGCCAGCCTATCAATTGGGTTGGTATGTTATATTTGTAAGCCGGATTTTTGGTCGATAAATCAACTTTTTAAGAAGTTGAAGTTAATTTAAGGACAGTTTTATGATGGAATGGGTAAATAAAATCCAGCATTTCTTTGAAGG
>JBMOKS010000651.1:0-3695 GCA_049324355.1 Bacteroidota bacterium | reverse complement strand
ACTAGGTGAGAAACTAGGTGTAGCTACGTCTAGCATTCGATTGTTCTTCATTTATGCTTCCTTCATCACCTTCGGGTCACCAGTCATCGTGTACCTGATATTAGCCTTTATCATGAACATGCGCAAACACCTGCGCAAACGTAATCCGATCTGGGATTATTGATCCATCAGATTTCCTCTCTCTTTCTTCAGATAATATGCAATAATGACCATCCCCCGGTAGATGGCTCTGCGACTATAGCTTGGATAAGCTTTTCGGATGGCTCTTCTCTTCTTATAATGTGAGTTTAAACGTAGAATGAAGTGTAAGTGAGCTTTGCCTATACTACCGAAGTTGCCGAACTGCCCTTTGATCAGAAATACAAATCCTGCCACCCAATCCAAAGCGATCCGAAGCGGAAACTTATACAACAACTCGGCGGTGTCGAAGTGTTTGAAGATCAGTGTGAGCGCATTTCTGAAGTTAAGGTATGTTTTACGGGGGCTTTGATAACCCAGGGTACCTGCGCCGAGATGGTAAACCGTACTTTTGCCGGAGTAGTAAACCTTTTGACCTGCCCGATTAAGCTTCCAGCAGAGGTCGATCTCTTCCATGTGCGCGAAAAGATCTTCGTCCAGACCATTGAAGCGGTGATAGGCCGATGATCGTATCATCAGGCACGCTCCGGTAGCCCAGAAGACCTCGCGTTCGTCATTGTATTGGCCCCGGTCCTCATCCACATGGTCGAAGATACGTCCTCGACAAAAGGGATAACCCAATGTATCGATAAATCCTCCACCGGCTCCGGCGTATTCGAATTTGTTTTTGTTCTGGTACGATAGAATTTTAGGCTGAATGGCTGCAATGGAAAGATCCTTGTCGAGGATGCTGGTCAGCGGTTCAAGCCATCGCGATGTCACTTCCACATCGGAGTTCAATAGCACGTAATACTCCGCCTGAACTTGTTGTAAGGCACGGTTGTAGCCACCGCAAAATCCGAAATTCTTGTTCAGCTCAATGAGGCGGACTTGTGGGAATTGTTTTTTCAGCAAGCTTACCGATTGGTCAGTCGATCCGTTGTCGGCAACAATGATCTCTGCGTTGGTGGAGTGTTGAATGACGGAGGGCAAAAACTGGGGCAGCAGTTTTTCTCCGTTGAAATTCAGAATAACAACTGCCGTGCGGGTCATCCCATCATGCCGCTAAGATCCAGTCCTGGAATATTGGGTAGCAGTCCCTCTGTACTTTTACGAAGTTCTTCTTTTGCCAGAATATCGGCTTCTTCCGCAGCTTTGTTCACCGCGGCCACAATGAGATCCTGCATCATCACCTTGTCTTCAGGCTTGATCAACGTGGCATCGATCTCTAAACCAATCAGCTGGCGTTTGCCGTTGACCGTAGCTTTCACCATTCCTCCTCCCGATTCGGCGGAAGCACGTACGTTCACCAAATTATCCTGCGCTTCTTTGAGACGGGCCTGAACTTCTTTCATCTTTCCCATCATTTTCATCATGTCGAACATACTCATGTTTTTATTTCAAGGTTCAAAGTTCAAGGTTCGAAGGTTCAAAGTTCAAAGTTTGAAGTTTGAAGTTCGAGGTTCGAGGTTCGAAGGTACTTTCATGCAAAGAAACAACTCGCCATCTGAATATAAAATTTCGTAAGGTTATTTGTTTCTTCGGATAAGCAATACCGAGCCCGATCTTTTGAAGGTGCGGCCCGCCAGGTCAGTGATTTCCGCAACGTAAGTATAGGTTCCTTCCTGCATAGGATTGCCCCTGAAATTTCCGTCCCAGCCCTGGTCGAGGCTTGACGAAGAGAACATCAGTTCTCCCCAGCGGTTAAAGATTTTCATTTCAAAGGTGGTGATATAACGTCCGAATACTTTAAAGATGTCGTTCATGTTATCACCATTTGGCGTAAAGGCGGTAGGCGAGTACAGGTTTGGATTTTTAATGATGGTGATTCTGTTGGATACAGACTGGGGTATGCCTGCATCAACGGCTGTTGCCTTTACCACATAGACATAGATCTGGTTGCTCAGATCCTCGTCGTTGTCCGTCAGGCTGATGGCGCTGCCCAACGGAAAAGTTTGCAGCAGTTGCCCCTGCGCATTATATTTTTCAACAGTATAAGAACTGACGCCGTTGTTCCAGCCCGAATACGGGGTCCAGAATAAGTTGATGGTATTGTCACCCTGCACACTGCCTACGAGCCTCATGGGGCACGCTTCGAAGCTGAGTGCGCTGGTGATATTACATACATCCTTATACGAAATCTGGTAGCACACACCGACTTCTGACGAGTACTCCGGGTCTACGATCTGAGTCGTCGGCGTGCTGGCCATCAGGGTATACAATCCGGAATTCACTGACTTAAAAACTGAATAGTCCTGAGGCGTAAATCCAGGGTCTTGCTGCCATTGAATATCAACCTGAGCCTGGTTGACGGAGGCCGTGATGCTGCTAACTGCTACGGGAACATCGGTCGATATGGCGGTCACACATTTTTTAAGTGAGATACTTCTGGCACCGTTGGTGTGATTGGTGGTGAGTTGATAACAATACTCCGTTCCGCAAACTACTGCGCCGTCTGCATAGGGCGAGCCAGAGGCGGTGAAGGTCAATGTTGTGCTTGCTGTGGTGCGTGTGAAACTGTAGTTCGCAAACACAGCCGACGTGCCGGTAGCCCACGTGAGGTTGTTGACTTTATTCTGGGCTATAACATCCAGGTTGGCGCTGCAGATCACCGGCGAGTAAGTTGTAATGTTATTGCAGGGATCAAAAGCTCCCAGCCGAAAACAATAATAGTTATCGTCAGGCTTGATGTTATCGATGGTGTCTGATATCACATTGTAATAAGTTTTGAACTGCTGAAAATTGCCGGAGTTAACGGCGATCTCGAGTTTATAGAGGATGTTTTGCTGCGCGTTAAAATCGAGTTTGATCTGCGATGTATTTAACACTTCTAACCGGGTGATCGTTGGCGCAGGCAATGCCGCCATCGCGGTGACAGGTTTAGTCATGGGATTACAATTGTCACTCGCGCTGAGATTCCTTCCCCTGACGGTGATGTTTTTACTTCCCGACGAAGCATAGGTGTGCCTGTCGGTGGCAAGACTGCCTGCAGGCTTTACCACATCCGGACTTCCGTCGTTGTAGTTGATCACGTACTGATTATAATTTGTATCAGTAACGCGTACAGAAACTTCATTGCCACCACACGTATAAATTTCAAACTGGGGCTGAATGTTGGGCAACACGGTGATTTGCAGCGAGTCGATGGGAGAGGTTCCGATCAACACGCGCATCCAGTAGGTGCCGGGTGTGTTGTACGTATGAGGCGAGTTGAGGGCAACGAACTGGTTATTTCCCAGCAAATCAACATCGCAGGCGCCGCATGAAAACGGCGGGCGGATGGTGATATTAACTACAAAAGGAGCGCAACCGGTTTTTTGATCGACTTCAAACTTCCCCTGCTTGCTCACGTAAGGCTGAGCCACACTGACGGTGAGCGATAAGAATATTAGTGCATGAACAATAATGATGGTTCTGAATATCATGCGATCACATCTGTTTTTCTGAGGAACGCCTCTGCTTTTTTCATGTCGTCGTGCAGCAGGCGGTCATCTTCAATAAACGGCACAGCTTGCCTGAAAGTATCTACCCATTTCTCAAGATACGGAGAACTTTTCAATGGCCTTCTGAATGTCAAC
>JBMOKS010000650.1:0-6255 GCA_049324355.1 Bacteroidota bacterium | reverse complement strand
GTGCTGAAAGGCCCCAATAAAGTGGTGATCACACAGTCTGCGGCGCGTCGGTATTTTGGCCATGAAGATCCACTGGGAAAGACATTGCTTCGCGGGTCCGAAAGAATTGCAACTGAGGTCTCGGGGTTGGTTCAGGATCCGCCACATAATTCCCACATCGACTTTGACATGGTCTTGTCGGGTGAATCTTGGCAGTATATGAACGACGTGATCTGGGTAAACAGCAACCTCTTCACTTACTTCAGGGTACAGCCCGATGCCGATCTTGAAAAAGTGAAAGGCACACTCAACAACTTAATGGAGCGAAATGCCGCTGCAGATCTTGAGAAATTTTTGGGCATGTCATTCAAGCAGTTCCAGGAGCAGGGAAGTGATCTCGGACTTTTTATCCAGCCCATGCTCGATATCCATCTGAAGTCCGACATCTCCGAAGAAATTTCACCTAACGGAAACATTCAGTATCTCTATATTTTTTCGGCAATCGCGCTGTTCATCATATTGATCGCGTGCATCAATTTTATGAATCTTTCGACCGCGCGTTCGGCAAACCGCGCCAAAGAAGTAGGCGTACGGAAGACCATAGGGGCATTCCGCTCGAGACTGGTTATTCAATTCCTGGCTGAATCGATGATCTACAGTTTTTTATCAACAGTGCTGGCCCTTGCCCTTCTTTCTGTTTCGCTTGTACCATTCAATATGTTGTCTGGTAAAGCACTGGATCTATCGATCTTTTTTAATCCGGTGTTCATCATTGCCATTGTACTCTTCACGATTTTGGTCGGGCTGATCGCCGGCAGCTATCCGGCTTTGTATCTCACGGCGTTTAAACCTGTAGATATCTTGAAAGGTAAGCTAAAGGCCGGATTTAGAAATTCTTCACTGCGCAATGCATTGGTTGTCTTTCAATTTGTCATTTCGATATCCCTGATCTTTGGTAGCATTGTAGTATATCAGCAACTCGAATATGTGCAGAATAAAAACCTTGGATTTGATAAAGAAAATGTGATCAACCTGCTGCACACGATGGCACTCAAAAAAGATGCGCAGGCATTCAAGAACGAACTGGCGAGTCATCCGGAATTCAAAGGCGCCAGTTTTGCAAGCCGCCTTCCGCCCAACGTAAACTGGAATAGCGCTTTCAGAAAAGGCGGCACAGATCAGGATTTTTTATTTGCCGTGTACGAAGTAGACCCCGATCATCTCGTCACTATGGGATACACCCTGTCTCAAGGAAGATTCTTCTCTCGCGACTTTCCCACAGATACCGCAGCTGCCATTCTCAATGAAACCGCTTATGAACAAATGGGATTCGAAAGCTTGGAAGAAGCTAGTGTGATCTCCTATCGCGGCGATAAACCCACACAACTTAAAGTAGTAGGCGTATTGCGGGATTTCAATTTCGAATCATTAAAGAACAGCGTAAAACCAATGGCCATTCTGCTAAGCAAAGAGCCCAATCACGAGATGGCCATTCGCCTGGCGCCGGGAAAAACAGAAGACCAGATCAAATTATTACAAAGCATCTGGAAAAAATACGCTCCGGGCGCTGCGTTTCAATATTCCTTTCTGGACCAAAACTTCGATGCGCAATTCAGGGCAGAACAGCGCATGAGCAACATCATCCTCATCTTCACGCTACTGGCCATTTTTATTGCCTGCCTCGGATTGTTTGGCCTGGCCACGTATACGGCAGAGCAACGCGCCAAAGAGATCAGCATCCGTAAGGTCATGGGTGCCACCGTACAACAAGTGGTTGTATTATTGTCGAAAGATTTTACAGTGCTGGTATTGATCGCCTTTGCGATTGCCGCGCCACTAGGATGGTTTGCCGCTCAAAACTGGCTTGAAGGATTTGCCTTCCGCATCAACCTCAATGGGTGGGTAGTGTTACTCTCGGGATTCCTTGCACTGCTCATTGCCATGATCACCATCAGTTTCCAGGCGGTAAAGGCTGCAAAGGAAAACCCAGTGAACGCGATGAGAGGCGAATAAAGAATAGGCATTAGGAAATTAGGCATTGGGCACTAGCTAGGTATTGGGAAATTAGGCAATAGGCAATGAGCATCAGGCATTGGATTTCATTCTTTCCAAAAATTCGTCCTAATCCTTTTTTATTTCCAGTCAAGCTGAAAATTCGACGGTAATAGCAAAAGGTATATTAGCATTCATCCCCTTGTCATTTACTCGTCGTTTGTAATTCTCAATTCTATCGTTATTTTTTCTTCACATTCACCAACTCGTAAAATCTTCTCCGGTAATCTTCCAGCGATTCATGTTTTGGTGTTTTTTCATTTTTTAAGGTGCTGATCAGAAGGTTAAGAGATTGCAAACTGAGTTCCATTTCTTTGAGCAATTCACTTTTGGTAAGTTTTGATGGAGATTTTGCCATGGCTGGATATTTTGACTTTGACGCTGGTTTTAAACCCTTCGGGTACATTAAGGTAAGTAATACGCAATAGCCAGCCAAGCTATTAAACGTCGATGGGAATTCCCGAATCAATTGAAAGTCAGCGTGCATAGAAATATAGGCCGCATTTGGCCTGTGTGGAAAAGTGCTTTTGCCGCTCAATCCCATTTGTCAAGTTGAAGCGTGAATCAAAAGCAAAACGCAAAAAAATAACTTCAATTTCCTGGTCGCGCTTCTCAAAGCAGTCGCCTATACGAGGGACCAACAAAATCATATTCGCTTTTTACTGAGCGAAAACTCCTGCGCCAGCACAAAGAAAATTCCAGCAATAGCAAAAGACTCAAACACGCCCAGGCGGTCACTCTTATCATGAACGTCAGCGAGAAACCGCGGGATATGGAAAAGGAAAAAAAAGCCCGTGATCATGATACCCGATAGTAACGCGGCTAACTTCCGTATTGGCGGGATGAGGATACCTATGCCGCCAGCGACTAAACACACACCACAGAAATAAGTCCAGAAAAGCCTGAATGGGATAAAAGCCGGGATCAGGCTTTGCACTCCGTTTGCCCACTTAAAATGTGCATATCCGGCGGCAACAAAAAAAGCGGTTACACAAATCGATCCTATCATCAACAAGTTCTTCTTAACATTTTCACTCAACGAATTTCCATCTGACGCCCCAGCGACAATGAGCGCTCCGCCAGCCAGGGCTAAGGACTTGTATGTGTTCACCCAGTCTACCATTAAATTCGGCAGATGTCTTAGCGCCAGCGTCAGTAAAAAGATCAAACCGGCGATCACCAATGCCGCAATAGTTTCTTTTTTATTTAGCACGATAGCAATCGCCGCAAAGATCAACGCCGTTCCGGAGATATACGCCAGCAAAGGATTTACCTCAACACCCACAGGCCATGCCGGCGGCCGCCCCACAATAAAATCCTGATAGACCAGACAATGGGTTCCCAGTCCTGCCATGCCGATAGCATAGACTAGTTGCCAGTTCTTTTTCGATTTTTCCATGGCGCTTCAGGTAAGGTTAGCAGTCAGAATGTGGTGTCAATTTCGGATAAGTGTAAAACAAGTCCAGCCGTTTTAGTATCAATGGTGAGCATGGAGCTTCAAAGCATAGTTTTAAAATTCTAAAGATTGTTTTGGCATCCCGCAAAGAAGGGCAATGTATCTTTTCATCCTGCGATTTACATGAGGTGCAAATCGGGATTCGTATCGCGCACTTCCAAGGCGGTGCCACAGAATTGACCGATCGTCTGCCTCGATGGGTAACCCGTGTTCTGCACCTTCCAGCCAGCGGATAATTAGGCAAGACATACATGGCCGGTAGACCAGGTTTTCAAACCACAAGGGGAACGACAATTTCTAAAAATCGTTAATAGGGTGTGTGGTCTGGCTGCATGCGCCAGTTTCGGGCTTATTACCTAAATTTATAGGATGTCGTTACACCTGTTTCATAAAGTAGTTTCAGATTGGTTTGAGAAGAGTTTTCAACAGCCCACGGAGGTGCAACTCCAGGCGTGGGGCGCTATCAAGTCTTCCTGCAACACCCTCATAGCCGCTCCAACAGGCTCTGGAAAAACACTCGCCGCATTTCTTTCCGCTATCGATGAGTTAGTTCGTCAGGGAATTGCATCGGGAGGTAAATTGGAGTCGGCCACCCAGATTGTCTACGTCTCTCCGCTCAAAGCTTTGAGCAACGACATTGAAAAAAATCTACAATTCCCTATAGCAGGGATCAAGAAACAACTGGAAGCTGCCGGCCTTTATCCGGTCGATATCGAAGTCATGGTTAGGACCGGTGATACCCCCGCTGCCGACCGGGCTCATATGCTCAAACATCCGCCGCATATTTTAGTGACCACGCCCGAATCGCTTTACATTTTACTTACCACTGTGAATGGACGGAAAATGCTACAGTCTGTTCATACGCTCATCATCGACGAGATCCACGCACTGGTAGGCGATAAACGTGGTTCGCATTTATCACTTTCAGTAGAACGGTTAGAAGCGCTGACCCAGCGCAAGTTGCATCGCATCGGTCTCTCCGCCACGCAAAAACCCGTTGACCAGGTGGCAAGGTTTTTAACTGGCAGTGCCGCCGGCGGTTCCATCGACTGCCAGATCATCGACACCGGTCACTCACGCAAACTCGACCTTTCGATCGACATCCCCGCATCCCCCCTTACTTCTGTTATGGCCAACGAAGTCTGGACGGAGATCTACGACAAACTTATCAAACTCATTGCTGCACATGAAACCACGCTGATCTTCGTGAATACGCGCCGGCTGGCAGAAAGGCTTGCGCACAATCTTAATGAACGGTTAGGTCCCGGTCATGTGCTGGCCCACCACGGCAGCATGTCAAAAGACTTACGCTTTGACGCTGAACGAAAGCTCAAAACCGGCACGTTGAAAGCTTTGGTGGCTACGGCATCGATGGAATTGGGCATTGACGTGGGCTCCATTGACCTCGTTTGCCAGATCGGCGCACCTCGCTCGATCGCCACTTTTTTACAACGCGTGGGTCGTTCCGGTCACAGCGTCGACAAGGTGCCGAAAGGAATACTTTTTCCACTCACCTCCGACGAACTGGTGACCAGTGTCGCCATTATCGACTCTATCCGCCGCGGCGAACTCGACAAGATCATCATGCCTGAAAAACCACTGGATGTCCTGGCCCAACAAATCATCGCCGAGACCGCCTGCCAGGAATATACGGAGCAAGAACTCTTTACTTTAGTAAGAAAAGCCTATCCTTACCGTGAATTAAGCCAAAACGAGTTCGACGAAGTGATTGCCATGCTCACCGAGGGTTTCACCGGCCGCAACGGTCGCAGGGCTGCCTATCTCTATCACGATATGGTGAACGGACGGCTCAAGGCCCGAAAAGGTGCCCGGCTTACCGCCATCATGTCCGGTGGCGCCATACCCGATAACTTCGAATATGATGTGATGCTTGAGCCCGGTAACGTGTTTCTGGGAACCCTGAATGAAGACTTCGCCATCGAAAGTATTCCCGGCGATATTTTCAAGCTGGGCAATAACTCGTGGAAGATCTTGAGAATAGAGAAAGGCAAAGTGCGTGTTGAAGACGCTGCGGGTCAACCACCCAACATTCCATTCTGGCTGGGTGAGGCACCTGGCAGAACGAAGGAACTTTCATTTGCTGTATCACGCCTGCGCGAAGAGATCGCATCCAGGCTGGGCACTATCGATGCGCCGGGGCATGATGACGGTGAAAGTTCCAATGACTGGAAGAAAGACGCGGAAGAATGGCTTGTCCATGATAGAAAAATTCTTCCGGCAGCTGCCGATCAATTGGTGGAATATCTCGGCGCAGCCAAGGCTGCCCTGCAAATAATGCCATCGCAAAACAGCATTGTGATGGAACGTTTCTTCGACGAAGCCGGCGACATGCACCTGGTGATCCACTCTCCTTTCGGAAGCCGGCTCAACAAAGCCTGGGGGCTTGCGCTTCGAAAAAGATTTTGTCGCAAGTTCAATTTTGAGCTTCAGGCAGCAGCCAACGACGATGCCATCATATTATCATTGGGATCGACCCACAGCTTTCCGCTGGAAGAAGTTTTTGGATACTTAAGTGCAGAAACTGTACGCGATGTTTTGGTGCAGGCTATGCTCGATGCACCGATGTTTGGCATACGGTGGCGCTGGAATGCTTCGCGCGCGCTGGCGGTGATCCGCCGAAGGGCCGACCAGAAAGTGCCGGCGCATTTGCAACGCATGCAATCGGAAGACCTTGTAGCACAAGTTTTCCCCGATCAACTCGCTTGCCTTGAAAATATTTCCGGAGAACGGGAAGTTCCCGATCATCC
>JBMOKS010000649.1:4876-6262 GCA_049324355.1 Bacteroidota bacterium | reverse complement strand
CAAGTTCCCTTGCACGTTTCGTGACCTCAGCCTTTGGCCTTTTTGCGACATTACCCAGAATATCAATATTCTTCGATATTGTCAGGTGCGGAAAGAGTCCGATGTGCTGCACAACATAGCCAATCCGAAGCCTTTCTTCATGAACGTTCCGATAATCAATCGACCTACCCTGTAATCTGACCTCACCCTCAGTTGGTCGTAACATGCCATTCACAAGTTGAAGTAAGGTTGACTTCCCGCTTCCGCTTTTTCCAACAATTGCCGTAACAACAGATTTCTGAATAGAAAAATTAACTCCTCGCAATACAAGCTGTGGAGGGTTGTACCCAAAGGAAACGTTCAAAAAATCTACGGCAATTTTACCCATATGATTTGTGTGCTCGTGAATATAAGTGAACCTATCTCCTAAACCCAGCGGCAGGGAACAACAAGCAACAGTTTAATATTGCAGCTCAGGGAATAATATTGGATCGAAGAGCTTCAATCAACAATTATCCCGGGGAAAATCAGGTAATGTCAACCAAAAGACATTTTTAGTCCAAGCTTTGCTGAATTACCGATAAAGCCTAAGTGTTGTAAAAAATAGTAAAGCCGATGAAAACATTTGATGCAATTGTTATAGGATCAGGCCAGGGAGGCACACCGCTCGCGAAAAAATTGGCGGAAGCCGGATATAACACCGCCTTGATCGAGAGACGATGGGTTGGAGGCACCTGTGTTAATGATGGCTGCACCCCTACAAAGGCAATGATCGCTTCCGCTAAAATGGCTCACCAAGTTGCAAAAAGTACGGAGCTTGGCATAACAACTTCTCGCCCCGAGGTCAACATCCAGGCAGTTATTGAGCGTCAACAAAGGATCGTCACATCCTTTCGAAACAGCTCTGAGACGAAACTAGTAGCAAGTAAAAACCTTTCTCTTATTTATGGAGAGGCATCCTTTTCTGGCCCGAAAAAATTAAAGATAAAAATGAGTGATGGTAAGGTCAACGAGATTGAAGGGAATCTGGTATTTATTGATACCGGAACAAGACCTAATATCCCTCAAATTGATGGGTTGGACACAGTGCCTTATCTCACATCTACCACGATTTTAAGCTTGAAAGATCTCCCTGAGCATTTACTAATTGTAGGTAGCGGGTACGTTGGGCTAGAGTTTGGACAGATGTACAGAAGATTCGGGAGCAAGGTGACGATGCTGGAACGCTCGGAGCGAATTTTAAAAAAAGAAGATGACGATATCGCATCGGAGGTAAGCCAAGTCTTTGCAGAAGAAAACATTGATATCAAGTTGAACAGTAAGGCCGTCAAATTCAAGAAACCAAGCCAAGGTATTGAGGTTGAAGTCGAGCAAAACGGAGAACAACAGACCATTTCTTGCTCACAC
>JBMOKS010000649.1:0-4866 GCA_049324355.1 Bacteroidota bacterium | reverse complement strand
CGAATTCCGATACTCTAAACTTGAGCGCGGCTGGAATAATGACCAATGATAAAGGATTCGTAAGCGTCAACAATCGCCTGGAAACCAACGTAAAAGGTGTTTATGCGCTTGGCGAGGCGAATGGCGAGGCCGCATTTACCCACATTTCTTATAATGATTACCTGATCCTATTCAATAACCTCGTAAATAAGCAAAATCAAACAACTGAAGGACGCTTAGTTCCATACTGTATGTTTATCGACCCTCAGCTAGGAAGAGTTGGCATCACGGAACAGGAAGCGAAGGAGAAGAATTATAAAATTCGCGTGGCGAAACTGTCCATCAAAAATGTTGCCCGTGCAATTGAAACCAGCGAAACGCGCGGGGTTATGAAAGCGATTGTTGACCGTGAAAGCGGAAAGATACTGGGCGCAGCAATTCTTGGCGCAGAAGGCGGTGAGATCATGTCTGTGCTTGAAGTGGCCATGATCGGTGGCGTGACATACGACAAAATACGCGATGGCATTTTTGCTCATCCAACGTATGCCGAGTCCCTTAACAATTTGTTCGCGACCCTAGCGGACTGAGTTTATTTCAGATAAAGTTTAAACCTCATCAATATGAACAAATCTATTCTATCATTCATTTTCGTCCTTTCTTTAGTCAGTGCTGCATATTCGCAAAAAACAACGCCCAAACTATTTGCATTCAAGTTCCATGCCGACTGGTGTAGCACATGTAAGCAAATGGGACCTTTATTTACAGACCTGCGCGACAGTAATCTAAGTAAGGATGATGTTTTGTTCCATCAATTCGATTTTACTAATAAATCAACTCAACATCAGGCGATGTTAATGGCCACCGCATTGGGTGTCTACGAAATAATCGCTGGCAACACAGGTACTGGATTCATTCTCATTGTGGATGCCCAATCGATGAAAGTAGTTCAAAGAATTACGAAGCAAGACGACCTAAAAACAGCTATGAGCAAAATAAAAGAGAAACTGAAGGACATATAACCCCAATAAGGCGTTACTGTTTCTCGCTGCTCACTTTCCAGTGCGTTTAACAAGCCACACAATCAGCAAAAGCAATAAAATTACGATCACTATGCCACCAAGCATCATCCAGATTCCCATACCCCAGCAACAGTCGTTCATCATAATATGTAAGAGTTATTTTTGTTAGAAAATAACAGAGTTATAGGTTCCATATTTCTCTTTTATTTTTCCTTTCGGAAAGCTTAGTGAAATTAAGAGAACTCCGACAATTACATCATTCCAATTTCCGGTGTTTGTTCCTCCTTCCAAGACCCAGGGAGCAATAATTAACCATGCCCCGAAAAATATATTCAGAAAGCGGATATAGCGAACCACTTCTGCCATAGCAATCACGGAAAATGTTATAATCAATGCTCCAATAAGATGATCACTATCTGCTAATGAATCTTCGAAGCCGAGCGCATAAGGAGCAAACATTAGCCATAACCCGAGCACCGCACTTATTAAAAGATTCCAGGGTGCGTTAACGCCCCACAAACCTGCCGGAGTCAAATCAGACAATGACGCACCATACTGCGGTGTCCGTTCATCTTTGTTTTCTTCATTCAATGTTCCGCCTACCCAAAAAGTCCGCCAAGGTGATTTTCCTTCTCGCGTGCTGCGCTTCATAAATTGTATCATGGCAACAACTTCGTCAACAGTGAAAGGAATCATAATAAGCATGATCAGCGCTGTCAGCAGACAAAGCGTACACCACGCACCAACTGCTACAGGCTGAAGTATTACCAGCACAATGCTCGTCACACCTAAAGGAACTACAAGGATAAAAAAGAATGTAACCATCCAGGGCATCGTTCGCCATCGTGTTACGCCACCCATCCATGCCATCAGCATCTCAAATGTATATGCTGTTGCCCCAAGTCCCGCATCCGAAATTGGCCATGATTTTGAAACATCTGAGGTAAGAACTGAAACTGTGCCATCACCGAAGAATGGTTCCCAAATTGTTTCAATATATCCCAGTTGATAAGCCGCAAGAAATCGCGAAATTATCCAGCCCAGGAATGCTGCGATCATCATTGGTGCGCGTTGATGCCATGTAGATGGATTGTATGTCCAACCTGGAGGAATCTCAGGGCCAGGCTTCATCATCTCCATGTGATGGGCCATGCCTGGCATCATTGGTACAAGAACAGAAAAGGCTATAGCGAGCGCGCCTATCAGTGTATCGGTAACATAGGCCACCGATGTTGGTGCCCAGAATATGAGCGGTGCAAATTGCAGCCAGGCTCCCACGAAAGCTGCGCCCCAGCGTCCCAAAAAATCATAGCGTGGCATGAATGATATACCGGCAAAGGCTGCGAGCAGCAATCCACTAATGACATCGCTCCAAATCATCGGAGAGCTTTCATATTCGAAAGTGAATGGACTGCTGATAAGCCAAAGACCCAGCATGATCAACATCGAATTTGTCCAGAGCCAGGGGCGCCTCATGTCACGAATCATTTCCGGCATGTTACCATGCTCCTCGTGTATCATTTTGTGCTCGGATTGTTTTCCTTGTTTCACCAAGTCCATGCCGCACTTGGGACATTTACCCGGCTTATCGCTTTTTACTTCCGGATGCATAGGACAAGTGTAGACCGTACCTTTTTTTTCACCATCTTTTTTATGGTCTTCCTGATCCAATGTATGTACATGCTGGTGCGCTTTCATATTCGTTTAATAATTCATACTCTCCCTTTCCACCTCTCGCTTCAGGCCCTTTTGTTCATCATTTTCATGATTGAATCGTTATCCATCATCATGTCATACATCATGCTGCACATAGCTGTATCTCTTTCAGTCATCTGCATCATGCATGCCATCATTTTACGTGACGTCTCAGGATCATTTTTCATCATCTCGCAATCCATGCCCTTTTCACTCATAGATTGTGTTCCGTTGTCTTTTCCGTTACAGCCCACCATTAACAAAGTAACTATGGCAAGCAAAAGAGTAATTATCCTGGGTTTCATAGCTTTTCTAAAAGGTGCCTGAGATATTTTATTTACTGTCAACATTTCTTTGCGTTCGTCTCATGAAAAGCATCGGCAATATGCAGCATGCCGCCAGAGCAACAACCAATATCAACGTAGTATTGATATGAATGCCAATAACAGGCAATAACAATACTATAATCACAGGCAGCAGGCAAAGCATTAGCATAAGCAATGTATGTCCCGCCATCTTATTCCCTCGTTTCGGTACTAGCTTCATTCCGCACTTCGGGCAATTACCTGGCTCATTCCGGACAACATCAGGATGCATGGGACAAGTATATTCGACAGATTCATTTCCACTCTTTCTCATGACTTCTTTAAATCTCTTTCAATGATTGACTTTCGGTCTTCGTATTCTTCTTTCGTAATCTCGCCTGAGGCGAAGCGCCTTTGTAAAATATCAAGCGCAGAATCCCTCTTGTATCTTCTGCCTGGAATGTCATAAGGAACAAAGAATATCCAGAACAATAATATGATCCAGATGAACCACCACATCAGGTGCATTCCCCAGAAATGATAACCGTAATACATAGTTTATGATTTAATGTGTTGCTATATGCTGTGCCGGATGATTGTAGGAAACTTTTTCGACCTCCTTCGCTCGTTTCTCCAAAACTGAAGGTGGTTCCAGCTTATTTGTTTTGTACCACTTCAGAGGATCGGATTTAAGCTTTGCGATCATATCTGGAAGTGTATTCTGTAAAGTATGCCGGGGTTGCCAGCCTAATAGCTCCTTAGCACGGCTAATATCCAGCTCATAGTGATCGTTCGCCCGGTCGATCATCCAAGGCTTTATAAATGAATCCCCAAAAAGATTCATTGCCCATGCTCCTGCTTTCGCAATAGGCTCAGGCATTTCATAGGTCTTCCATTCTTCACCATGAATAAGTCTACCTATATCATTCTGCAATTCTTCATAGCTGAGCGTTTCAGGTTCCCCTATGTTAATTGCGATTTCAGGGGGAAGCCCTTTTCTTTTCTCAACTGTTTTCTCTAATGCATCCAATAGATCTTTCATGTGCAAAAAGACGTTTCCATGCTTAATGTCACCGGAGTAAAAATGACTTATCAATTGTTTTTCATATATCCGCTGAACCTGATGAGCAATTGGTATCGAATGCCCATCCTCGTCATAAACTCCGGCCAGCCGTAGAATCACTGCATCAATGTCTCCGCGGTTCTTCCTAATGATTTCTTCTGTATCTGCCTTGGATTCCGGGTAATCCCAGTTTGGCTCCAACGGACAATCCTCAGTAATTTTTTGCCCGGGCAGTGTAGGCTTGTAGACCAGATTTGTACTGGAAAAGACAAACTGCTCTACATCAAAATCCTTCAAAGACCGTAACAATTTTTCCGTTCCTTTAACAGTAACCTGTTCATATAGCGGACTTGGTTCTCCTGAAAAATCATAGTAGGCTGCGAGATGGATCACAGATGCTATTTTATTTCCATAGGCATACCGAACACGTTTCAAAGCCTTCCTTATGCTTTCCTCCGATTTGATATCAATGCAGACACACTCTGCTTCTTCAGGAGGAAAGGGGTTTCCGACCTGATCAAAACCAACAACAAGAAATTTCTTCGCGAGCCTTTTTATGATTCGTGTTCCGATCAGCCCACTGCTTCCTGTTACGATAATCAGTTCTTTTTGTCCGTTCATATAACTGAGTCTGAATTGTAAAATGTAATCACTAAGCTCATAACCCTTCACTTTATCTGACTATACTGGTCTAAACTGAGCCACCGATTCCGGACCAAACTGAGCCACCCATTCTGGATGAAAGTGAGCCAGTGATTCCGGACGAAAGTGAGCCACTTTGAAAATTTTTTCAACAATTCGGTCT
>JBMOKS010000648.1:4997-6273 GCA_049324355.1 Bacteroidota bacterium | reverse complement strand
GTCCCATCGTAGCGGATTAAACGAAAAGAGAGGTTGTTCCAATGCAACATTCATCACCGAGCCGCTCCATTGGCGTGACAAAGCCGAGGTGTCGTTATAATTCCTAAAATACCTGAGGCTTGTGTTTGCAGAAATCGTTCCGCCGGTCAACGCAATAGGTTGCTCGAGGCCAAGGCGCACCCCATTGTTCATTTGCTGAACGTAAATGTACTTGTATGAACCATCGGGTTGAACGATGGGGTTCACCGATTTGTAATAACTCGGCAGTGTTCCCTGTAGTCTCAGCTGTGGATTGTAATTGGTTCTATAATAGCGATAGTTCCAATACCTGTTCTCTTTTCGCGTCTCTTCACGCTTTGAATCCGGCGACTGCGCTTTGGCCCTGTCGATCGCCTCCTCCAATGAAAAAGACTGTTGAGCGTAGGCTGAGGTACTTACACTCATCAATAGAAAGACAAGAAAATAAAAGGGGTTTTTATTCATATCGCAATGAAGTAATAGGATCTTGATTGGCAGCTTTTCGGGCAGGAGCAATTCCAAAGATCAATCCTACCGTGGCAGCCACGCCAAATGAAAGCACTATGGAAGAAAAGGTAATGATGGTGGGTATGTTGGCAAATTCAGAGACAATGTATGCCATCGATACGCCAAGGATCACACCAATAATACCTCCCGAAACGCTGATCATGACAGCTTCGAATAAAAATTGCTGCACCACATCACTCTTTTTGGCGCCGATGGAAAGTCTTAAGCCAATCTCTTTTATTCTTTCCAGCACAGATGCCAGCATAATGTTCATGATGCCGATCCCGCCTACCAGCAAAGAGATTCCGGCGATAGCACCTAACACATAGTTAAAGATATCGTTGGTGCGCTGTTGCTGTTTGAGCAGCAATTCGGGAATCTCGATCTCGTAATCCACCACGTCGTAATGTCTTCTCCTCAGCAGTCGCGAGAGTATCTCGGCAGCAGGTTGCATGGAACTGGTTTCCTCCACCTGGATAACAAGTCTGTCGAGCTGATGGTAGTTCTTTTTCTCCTCGCTATCTTCTTCTTGTGCTTGATTGTCGTTTTGCACGCGACCGCGACTTTGCCGGGCTTCGAGGGCCAGCTCCTGTCCGGTAATCAAGTCCCGATTCTTGTAGCGGATCAGCACCGTTTGAAGGGGTGTATAAACATCCATGTTAAAATCACGAATACCCAATTTGCTTATGCTGTTATCAGAAACGAGTCGTTCGTTCAACACGCCGATGATCGTGAGCCAGTGCGGACCAAC
>JBMOKS010000648.1:0-4987 GCA_049324355.1 Bacteroidota bacterium | reverse complement strand
GGATCCTCTGTTGGAAAAAAACGGCTCTTGATCGTCTGTCCGATAATACAAACTGGGGCGCCAATGCGGCGCTGTTCGGTGCTGAAGATCTGCCCTTCCTGCAGGTCAAAATTATAGATCTCGAAATACGACGGCTCTACGCCAACCAGCTTGGCCGACCTGCGATAGCCTCTTCGAACAACGTAAGTATCGATGATGATCTCGGGACTAACCCGGGTGAGGCCCGGAATAACACTTTGAATACTTTTAACATCCCGCACGGTGAGACCTGGAGAAAATTTCTTCTTTTCTTTTTTTCCAACCTCTTCTTCAACTTTCTCCTCCTTCTGTTCGATAATGGGTTTGATCACAATATTGTTGACGCCCACCAGCTTGATCTGGTCCAGTATTTCCTGTTGTGCGCCGTTGCCAATGGCCAACATGGCAATGACAGCGGCCACGCCGAATATGATGCCCAGCGCCGTTAGCAGTGATCTCACTTTATTGGCGAATACGGCATCGATAGCAATGAACAAATTGGCTAGTAAACGCTGAGACATTGACCTTTATGTTTTGAATGCCACCGTTAGGGATTCTTTCGGGCTACTCGTCTTTTGCCTTTGCCTTGCGTATCAGCAGGGGCTTCGGTGATGACTTTCGGAGTTAATGCGTCATCAGGCTTCTTGTCGTCTTTTTCTTCCTGCTTCTTACGCTTCCCATTCATTTCCTGAAGCAGTTTAAAGTCCTGGTCTTCCAACCCTTTCGGAACGGAAAGATAGATCCGGTCTCCCTCGCTCAATCCACTGAGTACAACGGCGTCGTTCGAATTGGTTTCGCCTACAACAACCTCCTGTTTGACGGTCTTGATACCTTCTTTTTTGTATACAAATGTAATGGTGTCGAAGTGGCTGTGAAGGCACTCGAGCGGAACAAATAGCGCGCTATCTTTGATGCTGGCGATGATCTTGTTGCTGGTAGTCATGGCAGGGCGCAGCGTCGGGTCGGTGCCATTGATCTCCACAGAAACTTCGAAGACCTTGGCATCTGAATTCGGACGTTGCTCACCTACGTTGGCCACCCGCATAACCTTGCCGGTAAGTTTTTTGTCGGGGTAGGCATCCAATCCCACTTCAACCTGCTGACCGGATTTCACTTTGCGCACATCGACCTCGTTCACGTAAGTCTTGGAAAGCATCTTAGTAAGATCGGGCAAAGTTGCAACGGTAGGTTCCCACATGTGAATTTGAGAGCCGGCTTTAATCGGCTTGCCATCCCAGCCTTTCTCATAGATCACCATGCCATCTTCGGGCGCCAGCACGTTAAAGGATTCTAACACTTTGGTCATGGCTCCGAATTCATTCTTAACCTTGCGCAGTTCGGCCGATACCTCGCGCATTTTTTCTACGTTCTGATTCTTTTTGATCTTATAATTTTCGAGCGCTTGCTCGTACGAACGTTTTGCCTTATCGAGATTGATCTCCGCTTGTTTGATGGTAGCCGGTGGTTCGAATTTGGACTGTTCTAAAATAATCAGTTTTTCGTCTACGGAATATTTAAGGTTGATGAGGTCATCGCGCGACTGGCGAAGTTGAAGGGTGGTGTCCAGCTCGGTCTGTACGTATTTGGAATTAGCTTTTTCGAGTTCGATCTGCTTCTCGTTGAAACGATTTTGAAATTCCGAACGGTCGAGCGTTGCAACCCAATCGCCTTTTTTCACTACAGTGCCTTCGTCGATGATATCCTGAATGGTGACCTGCCAGATGCGGAAGTCGCGCAGGCTTGAAGGGCCGAGAATTTTCACAAAGTTCTTCGCTTCCAGCTCACCTGTTGTTTCTATTTCTACTTTGAAGGGTCCACGTTTGACTGTTGTGATGATATCGGCGATTTCGCTCGACTTACTTCCTTTGACCATGAAAAACGCAACCAACAAGACGATGATGATTCCCGCGCCAATAATTAGGTTTCGTTTCATTTGTCAGTATTTAGTGTCAGGTATACTCAAATTTACGGGAATGGTTACACTTTAGTTCCACCTTTAGGATAATAACCGCTCCAACAGTGTAATAAACAAGAATGCTGATGTTGTCGGACTTCACCACAACCATCAGCACTCTATTATGCAACGCTCTTACAGGTATTTCATTATTGATTTGCACCTTTTTTTACTGTGAATTTTGCCAGGGCAGCATTCTTATCAATTTTACCCATTCCAAAGTCTTTGAGCACAGACGACTTAATGATCAGCTCCAACGTAGACGGTATGCCACAGTCTTTGCACTTTGTCAGGGTAATGTTGAAGACCAACACTTCTTCATTTTTCAGGCTCTTCAAGGTGCGGCCATACTCGAGGATATTCTCCTTCATATCCTGCTCGAACTTCGGATACACTTCGATCACTTTTTTATTTCGAGTTTCCATGTCTACATCGTCAAGGCCCAGTGTCGGCATAGCGTAGCGATGGTAGTCGCGCTCGTTGCTGCTGTACACCTGCATGTAGTAGATCACACCGTAGTCTTTTAGTCTTTCATAACCGATGTTGTCTTCGGTGAAGAATGTAGTCGACAGGTCAGAGCGATACAGCCGGTTCATGATACTTGCCATCAGTTCCATATCGGGCTCTTTTTCAGCCACGGATTCCGTGTTGACAACGTTCACTTTATTCAGTGCCTGATCGCGGGTAAGCTTACCTTGTTTGAAGGCTGTAATATCTGCCTTTGTTGCTTCGATCGAGAGGTGTGTGCGCTTTTTGTTTTCAAAGTATTGACCTACCCAGATACGATGTCCGTCGTTGCGGTTGGTGACAATAATTCGTTCGTTGGGGCCCAACTGGCTGATAAAATCGCCGTAGTCTACGATGAAGTCTTTCGATGCCTTGATCACTTTTTTATAGTAAACCTCGCGAAGGCTGTCTGCACTGAGGCGTTTGCGGGCTACCGATTTTTCTTTCAGCTTGTAGCCGTCCTTCTGTTTTTCTTTGACTTTTTCATTGTCATTATCGTCGCGGAGATCGTCATCGTCTATTTCAAAGCTGTAAGAAAAACCTTCGCCATTCACATCTTCAGTGAGTATCCGGCTGCCCTTCGGTGTGGCAATGGCAAATGACATTGGCATCATGTGATCAGACGGAAGTCTGAAAGTTACGCCGTAGCCGGGCTGATAGGTTCCTTTGATATCCAAACCTATAAACATGCGTTGTGCGTTCAATTCCTGTTTGATGAGGGTGGCCAACACATTTTCCGCCACTTCAATGTCGCGCTCCATCCGGGCGTCATCAACTTTTTGCGCGAACACCGCTTGCGACTGGAGCGCCAGCACTAATATTCCACCCACCCAAAACTTGATCATCTTTTTCATATCCATCATTCCATTTTTTTGGTTCTATATTTTTTTAATCAGTTTTTAGCCTCGAGGTTTAATTTCTTGTTTCTTTAGTAGCCGTGTTATTGCCCACCGTCGAAATGATGCTGGTCAATATCTGTTCTGTCTCCTGCTTGAACAGTGTTGTATTTTGTTCTATGTTATTGAGCCTTGATTGCACGATCATAAGATCGTCGTTACGTTGCTGCTGAAGATACTTGGCAAAATCTACCAGAAGGCTCTCGATATATTTCTTCTGATCGTTGGAGGTCAGCTCAAAATAATCCTTTACCAATTGTGTGTTCTCCGTCTGCATGTTGGCCACGTAATCGCGTATCTGATCGCGCGAGGCATTGGAAGCTTCGCGCACCAGCTGATCGATTTTACCCGAATTTACCGCTAGGTTTTTACGGATCGAGGCATCAAGTTTCTTTTGATTCTCCTGCCAACTGGTTTCCATGGCCGTATTGTTTTGCTGTAGCGACGTGTTGATCATCTGCTGAACCTGATCGGGTGTTAACGAAGCTTGTTGTACTTCTTTCACAGGCTCCGCTTTTTTGACCGCACCGAATGTCAGCTTGAATTCGTTGCCCCCGACGCTCACTTGGGTATTGGTAAACCGTCCGACCAGCATGATCAGCAGCAACGATGCCGCGATACTGACGATGGTTTTGAAATACGGGGCATTCCAGATAAAACGCTGTTTGTTATCGTCTAAAAAAATGGGCGGCGCAATCACTTCCTTGTCTTCCACCGACCGCATGAGGCCACGCAGGTTCTGCAGTTTTTCAAACTCCTTGCGCGCATCGGCATTCGAGATGAGATATTGATCCATCTTATCCTTTTCGGGTCCCTCCAACTCACCATAGAGGTAGGCCATCCAGTCTTTTTCGTCGGGTTTATAGTTCATATCCTATCGTATCTTTAGTAATATTCTTTCTCTCCAAAATTTTTCTCAAGCCATCCAGTCCGTAGTACATTCTGGACTTCACCGTGTTTTCCGAAATATTCAGCGCCTCAGCAATTTCGCGGAACTTCAGTCCTTCGTATTCTTTCATGATCACCACCTCACGCTGTTCGTCATTCAATTCGAGTAATGCCGTTTGCAGAATGTCAGACAACTCGAGTTGTTGAAGTTGCCGCTCCGGATTATCGTACCGCTGCGACGATGATTCCCAGGTTGGAGAATCTTCGGCGTCCTTGTTCCACACCACATCAAACGACAATGAGCGGCTTCCCTTCAGCTTCCGGGCTTCTTCGCGGCAATAGTTCACGGCAACTTTATAAAGCCAGGATTTAAATTTGGTCACATCCTGGAGGCCGGCGAGATTCCGGCACATGGAAATAAATGTCTTTTGGGTCACTTCCATGGCCATATCGTGGTCCATGAAGAATTTATAACCAAAGTTGTAGATTCGTTTGTACCACAGCTGAACCAGCCTGCCCTGCGCATTCTGGTCTCCCTGCTTAGCCCGGATTATAAGGGAATCAGAATGCATCATCGCGATGTCCAATAGAGTTTCTGCATGCATAACCGCAATTTCTCAGCCTTTTGGGCCCTTTTATCAGGCCAGGTTAATGAATTCAATATAAAGATGAGGGTCATACCTAAATAGTTTTACCAGAATTCTATTTTTTTGAAAAACGGGGA
>JBMOKS010000647.1:0-6296 GCA_049324355.1 Bacteroidota bacterium | reverse complement strand
TTTTGAGTCGCTCCTGGCAAGAAAAGAATCACTAAACATTACTTCACTCAGGCACTATCTGTTTACCTCTATCCGGTACATGATTATCCGCTCTTTCAACCACCGTGATGTGAAGCGAAAATTTGTTGAACACTACACGGCATTTGAAACAGCGTACGACATGCTGGAGGCAGAACAGAGCCATGATCCGGAAACGGTGCATGCAAGACTTCTTCAAAACCTCGATGGCCTTCCGGAGCGGTGCCAGGAAGCCATCCGGTTGCGCATCACAGAAAACTTGTCAAACGGGGAAATTGCCAGTCGCATGAACATCAACAAACGAACTGCCGAACTCTATATATTCAAGGCCTTCAACCACCTGCGAGCCTCCTACGATAAGATTTACAAACCGGCAGAATAATCATTCTCCCTCCAATTGGCCTTTATAAACGGTATTTTTTAGCCCTCGACAGAATACGTAAAGCCTCAGATACCGTCACTTTTTAATGTAAAGAGGCAAACCCTTGCTTAAATTAGTAGATACGTTATTAAACCACGGTTGCCCATGCAAAAATCAGATTTTGACCAATTAATGGAGCGTTATGTTACGGGGCAAGTCTCCGAACAGGAACGAAAAAAAATAGAAGCCTGGCTCGATGTGATGAAGACCGAAGATAACACCGACATGGAATTGAGTGACGAGGATGAAGCCCGGATATTCCAGAAACTCACCAGCAGTCAAGCCACGGTTGATGATGTGGTGGCCTTGCGCCCGAAGCGAAAAGCGCGCCTTGACCGCTGGATGTTGCGGATAGCAGCATCGCTGGTTATCATTTCAATCGTGTCATACACCGCGTGGTACTTCATGGCATCACCTGAAAACCAACTTGAAGTAGTATCTAAAAATGGCGTTGAGAAAATCATTCTCAATGACGGGTCACTGGTGTGGATGCATAATGAAAGTAAAGTGATGTACTACGAAAAACAAAGTGATGGCGCGCGTTATACCACGTTTGAAGGCGAGGCGCTGTTTGAAGTGGTGAAAGATGAACATCATCCTTTCATTGTTCAGTGTGGCGATGTAAAAGTAAAAGTATTAGGCACGAGTTTTAGCCTCAAAACAAACCCGGAGCATGTGGAGTTAACCGTACTCACCGGGAAAGTAAACCTCTCCTCCTCAGCAAACACAGAAGGGATTGATGTATTACCGCAGGAAAAAGTGATCTACAAAAGCAATGGAGAGTTTGAAAAACTTTCAACAAACCAGCAGGAGGTTGCCTCGATCACCGAGAACACAGACTACAACATGCAATTCACAAACAACAGAATGGATGACGTGATCAAGCGGATGGAAAGCAAGTTCAACGTATCCGTAAAACTATCGGACAAGAATATACGCAACTGCCAGATTACTGCGGATTTCACCGATCAATCATTGGAAAAATCATTGCAGTTGATTACCGAGGTGTTGGATGTAACCTACTCCATCAAAGATAATACCGTGACAATTACCGGTACGGGATGTAAGTAAGAAACCTAAACCTGTCTAACTATGAAACTCAGTCTCCCCCCACTTTTCGATTCCACCTAAAATAAAACAGGAGTGATTCGACCACTCCTGCTTATTGCCCTCTGCTGTGACACAACCCTTGCTGGGGTTGATGCGAGGTTGCTTTGTCTTATTTCAGTAACGAAACCAGAACAAAACAATGAAAGTTATGAAAAAAAGTTTTACCGCAAAACTTTGGAAGGTTATGAAAATATGTGCGGTTCAGGGAATAATAGCCATCACCCTATGCGGAGTTACAATAGCCCACACTAACTACGCGCAACTGTTGGACACGGAAGTATCCATCAGCATTACCGATTTGCCTTTTGAAAAAGCCTTACACGAAATTGAAGCTATTGCAAAAGTAAAATTCGCTTACAGCATCAACCAGTTGCAGGATGAACCGAACGTATCGCTCTCAATCGATAAGCGCACACTACGCGAAGCGTTGGACGAGTTGCTGGCACCGCGCAAAATATCGTACAAGGTGCATGAGAAGGAAGCAGCCATTACACTAAAAAAGATTAACGGTGAGGGCAACAAAGAACGGTCCTCAGTTCATGAAGGTACGAATGGCTATAGTGTGCATCGTGCGCTGATTCAAATAACCGGCACGGTAACCGAAGCCTCCACCCAAACACCGATGGCGGGTGTGAACGTACTCGTAAAAGGAACATTGAATGGAACGACAACAGATGCCACAGGAAAATACAGTTTGAGTGCCGAGGATAATGACATACTTGTTTTTTCATTCATTGGGTATGCAGCAGTAGAAATTACGGTGAGCGGAAGATCGGTTATTGATGTGTCTATGACGGAGGATGTTCTGAGCCTTAATGAAGTAGTAGTCAATGCCGGGTACTGGGAAGTAAAGGATCAGGAGCGCACAGGAAATATTAGCCGGGTTACCTCTGAAGAGATACAAAAGCAGCCTGTGAATAATCCCCTACAGGCATTACAGGGAAGGATGCCGGGGGTTTATGTACAGCAGAGTACAGGTGTGCCGGGTGGAGGATTCAATATTCAAATCAGGGGTCGTAACAGCTTGCGTGACGAAGGCAACGATCCGCTTTACATCATTGACGGAGTTCCATTCACGTCAACTTCCCTGACATCGGTAGGAAGGACTATTGTTGGCATAGGCAATCCTTTAGCCGCCATAAACCCTAATGATATCGAAAGTATTGAAGTTCTCAAGGATGCAGATGCAACGGCCGTTTATGGTTCAAGGGGCGCCAATGGTGTAGTGTTGATTACCACCAAAAAGGGCAAGTCCGGAAGAACCAAAGTTGACTTTACTTTTCTCTCCGGTGTTGGAAGGATAGCATCAAAAATGGATCTCCTAAACACGCCACAATATGTCGAAATGCGAAAGGAGGCTTTTAAGAATGACAATCGTTTGATGACGACTTTGAGGGCTCCAGATATTTTGGTATGGGATACTACGCGGTATACAGATTGGCAAAAAGAATTGATTGGTGGAACAGCCAATACCATCAACACATCGCTTTCGGTTTCTGGCGGCAATGCGAACACACAGTTCTCATTTAGCAGCGGTTACTATAAGGAAACCACGGTGTTTCCCGGCAATTTTTATTTTCAACGATTTTCAGGGTCTCTGAATGTAAATCACACATCATCTAATGGCAAGTTCAAATTCAATGTATCGGCCAATTACACAGGAGGTTCCAATAATCTCTACAGTCAGGACTTAACGGGCATTGCCATTACATTGCCTCCGAATGCACCTGCTCTCTACGATCCATCCAAAAAGATCAATTGGGATTGGAAGAATTCGATAATACAGAACCCGCTGGCACACCTTGAGAGGAAATACACTAACAACACCGATAATCTGGTAACGAGTACTTTGCTGAGTTATCAGATTATTCCTGGGCTTCATGCGAAAACAAGTGTTGGCTATACGCGAATGGCGGTGAAGGAGATATCAACAAATCCGTTAAGCGCAATACCACCTCAATTTCTATCCACTCAAACCGGTTCATCAAATTTCGGTAATGCCTTTATTGAAACGTGGATTGTTGAACCACAGCTCGATTACTTCAAAGAAATCGGTCAGGGAAATCTTAGTATCCTGATGGGCACCACATTCCAGGAATCTATTCAAGAGGGTGAAACAATTCAAGCAACCGGTTACACAAGTGATGCCTTGCTGGAAAATATTCTTGCCGCCACGGACGTGAATGTTGCTAGTTCTAACTACTCGCAGTACCGTTATGCTGCCATCTTTGGTCGGGCAAACTACATCTGGAAGGAAAAATACATTGTGAATTTAACTGGACGAAGAGATGGCTCCAGTCGTTTCGGTCCCGGAAAACAGTTTGGCAATTTTGGAGCGATAGGCCTTGCTTGGATTTTTTCAAACGAAAACTTTATCAAAAGCGGGCTACCTTTTTTAAGCTTCGGGAAGCTACGCTCAAGTTATGGAAGCACAGGTAGTGATGCCATCGGTAACTATCAATATCTCAACTCTTATTTGTCAACTACTTATCCTTACAACGACAATAGTGGATTGGTAATATCCCGATTAGCCAATCCAGACTATTCATGGGAGACAAATAGAAAACTCGAACTCGGTATTGAACTTGGCTTTATTAAGGATGCAATTACTTTTTCAGCAAGTTGGTACAAGAACCGATCCTCAAATCAGTTGGTGGGCTTACCTCTGCCAGTCATCACCGGCCAATCCAGTGTGCAATTCAATTTACCTGCAACCGTAGAGAACAAGGGGTGGGAACTGCAAATCAACACGGTCAATATGAAGCACAGCCGATTTGAGTGGCTAACAACTTTCAATGTTACGATTCCGAAAAACAGGTTGATAGAATTCCCGAACCTTGATGCTTTTCCGGCATACAATAATATTTACAAGGAAGGTAGTTCATTGTTCTTGAAGCGCACGCTTCAATCCAATGGGGTTGATCCGACCACCGGTTCTTACACCTTTGCCGATGTGAATGAAGATGGCAGTGTTTCTATTGACGAGGATGGGCTGTTTTTAAAAGAGATCGCACAAAGCTACTATGGAGGCATAAACAATCACATCCGTTTCGGAAGGGTACAACTGGACATTTTCTTCCAATTCGTTAATCAAACCGGGAGTAATTATATGAAGTCATTTTCCAGTCCCGGAATGCTTTCCAATCAACCAAATGTGGTGTTGGGTCGTTGGCAAGAGGCCGGAGACAATGCAACAATTCAGCGATACTCGTCACTCACTTCAATACCTTATATCTATAATAGGTTCTCGGACAATGTAATCTCCGATGCCTCATTCATCAGACTTAAGAATGCTTCCCTGTCGTGGCAATTACCGGAAAAGTGGTTGAAAAAACTAAAAATCACTGGAGCCAAGCTAAACGTCCAGGGACAAAACCTACTTACGTTCACCAACTTTTTGGGTATGGACCCTGAAAGTCAAAATGTATCGTTTCTTCCTCCTCTCCGCGTTGTAGCGGCTGGATTTCAGTTAACACTTTAAATTGATTTCTTATGAGTATTACAAACTTGAATTATAGCGTAACAAAAATTAAAGTCAGTGGAATTCTGATACTGGTTCTGATGCTGTCAAGTTCTTGTGAGGAATTTATACAGATTGATCCTCCCAAAACCGAGATTATTTCTGAAACAGTTTTCTCAAATAACGCATCGGCATTAGCTGCGGTGAGAGGAATTTATAGCCTCATGATGACGAACCAAAGCTTTACGAATGGTAATATTGAAAAGTATTGTGGCTTGTCTGCCGATGAACTCTTGGACGTGTCGGGAAGTGATGAGCAGTTGCAATTTCAATACAACTCAATTTCTTCCACCAACCAGGTTGTATTGGGTGTGTTCTGGCGCGAAGCATATTCTTACATTAATAATGCTAATGCCATATTGGAGGGCTTGGCCAATTCATCGTCAATTAGCCCCGATGTAAAGCAGCAGATTGAAGGAGAATCAAAATTCATCCGGGCATTTTGTCATTTTTATCTGGTAAATCTATTTGGTGATATTCCATACATTACGTCTACGGATTACAGGGTAAATGCGACTGCCTCTCGCATGCCAGTATCGGAAATATATGAGCGCGTTTTGGATGACTTACTTGAGGCAGAAGTTCTCCTCAAAGAGGATTATTCTTTCTCTAAGGGTCAGCGAATTCAACCCAACAAAGGGGCTGCAAGTGCCCTGCTTGCCAGGGTCTATCGATTGGGCAAAAGCTGAAATGTATGCCACAAAATTAATTGACAACACAAGTACCTATTCGCTAGCTGCCGATTTAGGCGATGTGTTTCTCGCCAATAGCCTTGAAGCTATTTGGCAGTTGCAGCCCGTTACTCCGGAATTGAGTACTGGACAGGCAAGGTTATTCATCCTCCAGGCTTCACCGAATGATGTTGTACTCGCCAGTCAAATGATTGATTCATTTGAAACTGGCGACCTTAGACTAGATAACTGGATTGGCACTTTCGAACAGGACGATCAAACCTATTTCTTCCCCTACAAATACAAAGTATATTCAACGGAGACAATAACCGAGCATGCAATGGTGTTACGCCTTGCGGAACAATACTTGATCCGTGCGGAAGCTAAGGCTTATCAAGACAAATTGACTGACGCAATTCAGGATTTAGATATTATCCGGAATCGTGCCGGCCTTTCTCTAATTGGTGACACCAATCCTTCAATAAGCAAGAATGATTTCTTGCTAGCAATTGAGCAGGAAAGAAAGGTTGAGATGTTTTCCGAATGGGGACATCGG
>JBMOKS010000646.1:4669-6317 GCA_049324355.1 Bacteroidota bacterium | reverse complement strand
ATTCGATTGGATGTCGGCCAATCAAAGCACGGTGATTCAACTCATCAAAGGTATGCAGGAGAACAGGCTGCATAACTGTGAAAATGAGAAAAGGTGGGAGTGGGAGAGAATACAGGTAAAGCTTTTCGGCATCAACATTAAAAGCCTCACGTTAAATCAGTTCCAGTCGGCCGGATCAATATTCATCTATGAAGTTTCAAGCATCTTTATTACATATTTCGCCGCTACTGCGGTGATTAGAGGAGAGATGACTTTGGGTATGATGCTGTCGATTCAGTTTATCATGGGGCAATTGCACGAACCCATCAACGCCATCATTCGATTTATCTACCTGGCCCAGGACGCCAAAATGAGCCTGGAGCGCCTTAACGCCTATCATAAAGTAGAAGATGAAGAGCCCGTACGACAAAATAAGGTCATGCAGATATCGGGTAACGCTGACATGGTCATCAAAGACCTTACCTTCCGGTATGAAGAAGCCGCGTATGATGCATTGAAAAATATCAACATAGTGATCCCTGCCCGTAAAACAACGGCCATCGTCGGAACCAGTGGCAGTGGTAAAACAACGCTGATCAAATTGTTATTAAAATTCTATAAACCGACGTCAGGTTCAATTCGCCTGGGCCCTACCGACCTTGAGGATCTTAGCAACGTACATTGGCGGGCAAAATGTGGCGTAGTGTTGCAAGACGGATTCATCTACACCGATACGATCGCCAGGAACATTGCCATAAAGGGCGAGATAGACACCGAAAGGCTGGAATCAGCCATTCAGGCGGCCAACATCCAGGAGCACGTGCGTGCACTCCCGCATGGCTATAATTCTCGCCTCGAAAACGGAGAAGACATGCTCAGTCATGGTCAGAAGCAACGGCTGTTGATTGCCCGCGCAGTATACAAAAATCCCGATTTTGTGTTTTTCGACGAAGCCACAAACGCGCTGGACGCGCACAACGAAAAGATCATCATGCAAAATATCAATGAGTTTGCACGGAATAAAACCGTGATCGTGGTGGCGCATCGTTTGAGCACCGTAAAAAATGCCGATCAGATCATCGTACTCGATAGGGGCGAGGTGGTTGAATCTGGAACTCATCTGGAACTCGTGGAGAAAAAAGCATTCTACTTCAATCTGGTAAGAAATCAGTTGGAACTGGGTAAATAATAATAACACAAAACATGATGAACAGCAGTGCCTATTACAAACAGGAGCGGAGAAGTGAGGAAGTAAACGAAGTATTGAGCAACATGCCTTCCTGGATGACCCGGTGGGGAGTTTTGGTCTTTTTGCTGGTGATCGTGTGCTTTATAGGCGCCGGTTGGTTTGTAAAATTACCGGACACCATCATAGGTGAAATTCAATTGATAACGCAAGTGCCACCCGTGAGTTTGATCGCGAGGGCTAATGGAGAGATCAATTTCTTAGTGCAGGACAATCAACGCGTGACTGCCGGAACCCGGTTGGCGGTTATTGAAAACACAGCAAACACCGACGACATGTTCAGCATCATTGACAACCTCCACCGGATGGATAACGATCTGCTGAAACCGGAACTGGATCCGCAAGCCTTCGTCCACCAATCACTGAATCTTGGTGAAGTGCAGCCTGCTTACCAAGGTTACCACAAGGCTGCACAGATATACT
>JBMOKS010000646.1:0-4659 GCA_049324355.1 Bacteroidota bacterium | reverse complement strand
GAATAGCAAATATTATCAGGACCAGCAGTTTGAACTTCAACGCGAGCTTTCTTACACTCGTGAAATTATCGCTCACCTGCAGCGTTCGGCAGATAAACACAAGGAATTCAGAGAAGCCTCAACGAAGGTCAATGACCCGATCTTTGGTGAAAAAGCCAAGGTCACAGGCGACCCTGATTTTAGCGAGGTAAGTCAGGAAAAGTTAGCCAACGACAACATGATAAGCATCATTCAATATAAAATGAAGGCGTCGCAGCTGACGTCACGACTGACGGAGCTTGAAGCTGAACATCTATCGAAAAAACGCCAACTGCACATCGACCTCGACGAAAATTTTAAGCTGCTGCAAAACCAGGTAGCCCTTTGGCAAAGCAAATATTTGCTCGTGGCCCCCTTAAATGGCACAGTGTCATTATATAAATTTTGGAATGACCATCAATTCGTGTCTGCCGGTGAAGAAGTGATGACCATCCTTCCCGATGACGGCACGGTCATGGGAAGAATGGTGGCCCCTGCCATGGGAGCGGGAAAGGTGGAAGTCGGGCAGGCGGTCATGATCAAACTTTATAATTTCCCTCATGATGAGTATGGAGTAATTGAAGGGCAGGTAAGATCTATTTCAACTTTGGCGCGTCAAAAGCAATATGTGATCGATGTTGCCTTGACAAATGGATTGCACACCAGTTATGGTAAGGACATAGAGTTCAAACAGGAGATGGCTGGGCGCGCGAGTGTGATCGTGAAAGACCTTCGTTTGTTTGAAAGACTGCTGAAAGACTTTATAAATTTTTAAACACCGGTTTGAAGCACCGGCGAGTTGTAATATTTAAACTGTTTAGAATATGAGCAAGAATGTTTATCTAAGACCCAACGTTGTCATTGAGCCACTCTTTGACAGATGGTATGCCTGGTCGCATCTGATTTCACCTGCAACCTGTGCCCGCAACATTACCGGACGCCATTTGAAGATCATTAATTCTTATATACAGGCACCGCATATCCACGCTGCTGCTGTGAAGAACCCAAAAATGCTCGGCGGACCCTTTATGGATTATCCTACCGACCGAAAAAAAGATATCGAAAAACTCAGAGATGTCACCATGCAGAAGCAGGCGCACATGATCAAACTGTCGAAGGCCATTGAGGACCTGGATAAACTGCTCAAAACAAAAGCAAAAGGTTATTCGCTGGAGGCTTTGTACGACGAGGTGCCCGAAATGCTGAAGGGTTACGTTGAACTGTTCTACGACCTCAACGACAACCCCGGCTACCGTTTTTTCGAGTCTCTTTTATACGACAGTGAGTTCTACAATAAAGATTCTCAAAGCATAGCGCTTTGGGTGACCAATAACGACGAAAGACCGTTTTGTCTCAGCACACCCAAACTCGACGACAACGCCGTCATTCACCTCAACATTCCGTATGATCACGCCGGCATAGATATGCTCAGCAGGATGAAGCGTAGCCCAAGGCCTGTAGAAGAAATAACCGAAATATTGGGTATTGATGAATCAAAACGTGGACTATTCAATACATTCTTCACAGAAGAAGCTCCGCCGAAATACAAGAAGTACACTGGCGAGCATATCAGAATGCGTTACTTCGGTCACGCCTGCATCCTGATAGAGACCAAGGATATTTCTATACTGATCGATCCGTTGATCAGCTACTATGGATATCCCAGCGCCGTAGAACATTTTTCGGATGTCGATCTTCCCGACATGATCGATTATGTGTTCATCACCCACAACCACCAGGACCACATCTTGTTTGAGACCTTGTTGCCACTGAGGCATAAGATCAAGAATGTTATCGTGCCGCGGTCGAGGAGCGGAAATCTCCAAGACCCCAACGTGAAGCTAACATTGGAGCACATCGGTTTTACACAAGTCACAGAAATAGACGAGATGGAGAAGATCTCCTTTCACGACTGTGTGGTCACCGGCATCCCGTTTACGGGCGAGCATTGTGATCTTAATGTACGGGCTAAGATCTGTTATCATGTTGCGATTGGTGGATTCTCGTTGTTGTTTGTTTCCGATTCGAGAATTGTGGAGCCAAAGCTATACCAGCATGTTCACAAGACACTTGGCGATATTGATGTGATCTTTTTGGGTATGGAGTGCGATGGCGCACCGCTCACCTGGCTGTATGGTCCCTTGCTGACTCAGGAAATGCCGCGCGACAAAGACGGATCAAGGCGATTGTCGGGCTCTGATTGCAAAAAAGGTATGGGCCTTGTCGATGTATTTAATCCAAAAGAGGTTTACGTGTATGCTATGGGCCAGGAACCCTGGGTGGAGTTTATCAGCAGTGTAAAATATACCGATGAGTCGAACCCCATCGTTCAGTCCAATATGCTGGTTAAAACATGCGAATCGCGGGGAATAATAGCCGAGAGGTTATACGGGGAAAAAGAGATACTTTACAGTAAGGTTTATAAATCTGAACTGGCTGCTGTAGACATAGACTAAACTACTCAACTGAAGTTCAGGTAATTGAAGCGAAGTAAAAATAAATTAACAAAAAGCTGTAGTTTTTTAGCGTCAAGCTCAACTATTGAGGTAATTGATGAAACAGGAAAAGTTTATCGAAATCGTCACGGAAAACCAGGGTATGATCCACAAGGTCTGCCGGCTTTACCGCGATACCATAGAGGACCGCGAGGATCTGTTCCAGGACATCGTGTTGGAATTGTGGAAATCGATATCAACGTTCCAACATGAATCGAAGATCGGTACCTGGATCTACAGGATCGCGTTCAATACCGCCATCGCCAGATATCGGTCTAAATCGAGCAAGATCAGGTATCAGGAGATAAGCGATCAGGAGCTTAACCTCTCGGTGAAACCCAAAGACTACGACGCTGAAGATCCGGTTGATTTGTTATACACAGCCATCAACAAACTGAACAATATTGAAAAAGCCATTATTCTGTTGTACCTGGAAAATCTCAGTTACCAGGAAATGTCGGGAATACTCGGCTTGTCAGAATCAAATGTCAGCGTGAAACTGACGCGGATCCGAAAGAAACTTAAAGAATTTATAAACGCAGCGGAAAATGACAACGACAGATCTCAAAGACATATGGCAAAAAGCCAATGACCCGAAGCGCAATGATCTCAAAACGCAGACCGATATCCGTAAAATAATGGAAGGTCAGACTTCCGGCATCATGAGGAAGATCCGGAACAAGCTGATCATCGAGGTGTTGATCTACCTCGCGCTGACCTATGCGTTTGTCGATCTTTTTGACGCCCTCGAAAAGAGCACCACCATTGTGTTGTTTGCGGGCGTGCTGATCGTTGCGGGGATTGTCAATAACCTGGTTCTTTACCAGTTCCTGAAAATCAGGATCGATAACGACGATCTGGCGGCATTCCTTTCGCACACGATCGCCAGGTTGAAAAGACAACTTTTCTTCCGGTTAACATTCTTTGGGCTCTTTATCGTTGCCATGGTACTGATTCTGATGCCCGGAGACTTGTCGTCGCTGATCAGTGCAAAGTCGGGGATCTTGTTCCTGAGTATCACGATCATCTCCATAGGCATCAAGCTCATATTTGAAAACCAGGTGTGGCGTGAACACATCAATAGCCTTCGTCAGTCGCTTCAGCAGCTGCAGGAGGATGAATAAAAAATGTAAACCAACCTATTCAACTTTATGAACGAATCTACAACAACACCCGCAAGGCTCGGATTTAATTACGGCTTGCTGTTCGGCGTCATCATGATCATCATCTTTATACTGCAGCAGTTTATTCCCGGCATGACGCCTTCAAACCTTAGCATCGTCAACCTCATCGTGTTGGGTGCAGGGCTGATCATTGTGCCAGTAATTTTGAAAAAACAGAATTCGGGCAACTTGACTTTCAGCCAGGGCGTAGGCTCGAATAGCATGGTCATTTTGATTTCAACAGTGGTGTCTGCCTTGTTCATTTACCTGTATGTAAAATTTGTAGACGACTTTTACCTGGAGGCGCTGAAGGAATCGCGTTTGGAGGCCCTCAAGGGAAAAGTATCTGAGGAACAAGCCGAGCAGATCATTGCCCGATCAGGGGGATTCTTTAGTGCAGAGTTCATCATGATCCCCCTGCTGATCTCGAAGTTTGTGATCGGCTTTGTGTTCACTTTTATTGTTGTAGCAATTCTGTCCAAAAGACAACCTTCTTACGCCGACCGGTAAAAAATAAACGAAGCGATGGATTACCTCGTAGCCCGAAAATTAAACAAACAATATGGCGACCATATCGCGCTTAGCGACTTGGATATCTCACTGCCCAGGCAGTCCATATTTGGTTTGCTGGGGCCCAATGGTGCGGGTAAGACGTCGTTTATCCGTATCGTAGCCCAGATCATCAAAGCCGATAGCGGCTCGGTGATGATCGATGGTGAAGAGATCGGCAGGAAGCACATGAGCATGATCGGCTACATGCCTGAAGAGCGAGGGCTATACAGGAAAATGGAAGTGGCCGACCTGTTGATGTACTTTTCAAGACTGAAGGATGTTCCTGAAACCGAAGCCCGCAAACGTATCGGGAGGTGGCTCAAAAGATTAGACCTCATACATTGGGCTGACAGCAAAGTGGATAAACTATCTAAAGGAATGCAGCAAAAGCTTCAGTTTATCGCCACCGTGATCCATGAGCCTTCTCTGAT
>JBMOKS010000645.1:0-6322 GCA_049324355.1 Bacteroidota bacterium | reverse complement strand
CGTGAGAATGTTTTTCAAAAGTTCGTGGGTTTGGAAAGTCAGCGTGGTGGCTCGCGACATCACTGAGTTAAAATACACACGCGATAAACTGGAGAAGAGCGAAAGAATGTATCGCATACTTTCCGAAAATTCGCAAGATCTGATCACCGTGCTATCGCTCAACAAGCGCTTCAAATATGTTTCTGCTTCTGCCAAAAAAATGTTGGGTTACGAACCCGAAGAGCTGCTCGGGCGCGATGGTGTTGAATGGGTACATCCGGACGATCTTAAATTAATTGGCACAGACCCCTTCCAGGCAATATCAACTTCACAAAAAATTTCCACACCACATTTCCGGCTTCGCAGAAAAGATGGCGAATACATTTGGGTAGAGGCGCACTCTACGCCCATCTTGGATGAGAAAGAACAGATCGTCGCTATTCAGACGTCGAGTCGTGATATTACCGAACGCAAGAAGGCAGAAGCTGCCCTGCACGCCAGCGAACAACGTTTCAGATCTCTTGCCGATAACGCACCCATAGGCATATTTCAAACTGACAAGGCGGGAGGTGGCACGTACGTCAATAAACTGTGGTGCGAAATTGCCGGCATGGATGAACAACATGCCCTGGGGAATGGCTGGGCCGATGCCATCTATGTCGACGATCGTGTCGCAGTATTTGAAGAATGGAGTAAAGCCGTAGATCAGGGCCGCGACTTCAATCTGGAATACCGGTTCTCCAATCCCAAGACCGGTATCCGCTGGGTGCAAAGCAAAGCTACTCGGCTGATTGAAAACGGGAAGATCATCGGATTCATCGGCACTGTCACAGATGTCACGATGCTGAAGATGGCTTTGGAAAAGATCAGCGAAAGCGAAAAATTGTATCGGCAGCTGCTGGAGAACTCACAAGACCTTACCACCCTGAGTCATCCGGATGGCACTTATATTTACCTGTCAGCTTCTGTGGTTCAGCTGCTCGGATATGCCCCTGCCGACCTGATCGGCGTATCTCCGCGCGCATTGGTTCACCCCGACGATCTGACCATCTACGACCGCTCGTTCCGTCTCTCCGCCAAGGGCAATGCTGTGCAGCATATTGAATACAGGGTAAGGCGAAAAGATCAACGTTATATTTGGCTGAATTCCCACACGCAACCCGTATGGGACGATAACCAAAAACTCTCAGGCTTTCAAACCACATCCAGAGATATCACGTTGCGTAAGGATTTTGAAATTGCACTGCAGGAAGCCAAAGATCAGGCCGAAAATGCCACGCGCGCGAAGAGCCAATTTCTGTCCATGATGAGCCATGAAATACGCACACCCATGAATGCCATCATCGGACTCACCACGCTGTTGTTGCAAGATGAGCCACGGGATGACCAGATTGAAAGTTTGAAGCTGCTAAAATTCTCCGGAGAGAATTTACTGACCATCATTAACGACATCCTCGACTTCAACAAGATCGAAGCAGGCAAGATAGAATTGGAAAATATTGATTTTAATTTGCCCGATAATCTTTCCAACGTCGTACAGATGCTGGAACAACGAGCCGTAGATAAGGGAATTAAGCTGTTCTTTAATTATGACAAGGCACTCCCTTCATTTATTAAAGGTGATCCCGTGCGCATATCTCAGATCATTACTAACCTGGTTGGCAATGCCGTGAAGTTTACCGAAGATGGATATGTTGAACTGGCCGTATCCTTACTTCGAAGAGAGGGAAGGAAGGTCTATATAAAATTCTCCGTAAAAGATACCGGCATCGGCATCGAACCCGATAAAGTCAATCTTATTTTTGAAAGTTTCTCGCAAGCCAATTCTGATACCACGCGTAAATTCGGCGGCACCGGTCTCGGTCTCTCCATCACAAAACGATTGCTCAAATTAATGGGCAGCGATATTGCCGTGCAGAGTACTGTGGGTTCGGGATCGATATTCTCTTTTGAACTTCTCACCGAAGAAGGTATACTCGCCGATGAACCGGTACTTATAGCCAAAGACCTGACCGGCGATTTCAAACGCAAAGCTGTGAAAGTTCTGTTGGTTGAAGATAACAGGGTAAACCAGGTAGTGGCTTCCAACTTTTTGAAGAAATGGGGAATAGAAGTCGACCTCGCCAATCACGGAAAAGAGGCGCTACAGATGATCAAAAATAAATCTTATCAGCTTGTTCTGATGGATTTGCAAATGCCGGAGATGGACGGATACGAAGCCTCAAAACAAATACGCGCCCTGGATTATGATCCCTACTTTAAAAATGTTCCCATAATTGCGTTGACTGCCTCTGCCATGATCGATATCAAAGACAAAGTGCTGGAGATCGGCATGAATGATTTCATCAGCAAACCGTTTCAACCGGAAGAACTACAAACCAAGATCGGCAAATACATTCTCAACCGAAATACTTCCGGTGCATCTGCCAAAAAGGAAATCGATCTTGATCTGTATACCGAAGGTGATCCGGAATTTAAACGCGAACTGGCTGGCCTGCTCATCAAAAATATCAACGAACTGCAGCAAGCTTTGGAAGAATCCATTCAAAGTCGCGATGCCAATACCTATCGCAAAGCCTCGCATAAAGTCAAGCCCACTATCAGCATGCTCGGCGACCAGGAATTTTCTGAGCTGGTGGAAACCATCAAAGATATACTGACCGAGAACCCCGCCCCTTCCATGTCACTCGAAGAGGTTGTCCCGAAATTTAACCACTTGTGTGAACGGGTAATCGAGGGGCTGGAAGAAGAAATCAGGACCAGTTAAGAAATTCGAGAAAGGCCAAAACGCAGAATTTTGCAAAGTTTTTTAAAGAAATCGCCGTATGCACATTAAATTAATGTTACTTCAATGTTAATTGATTAACATTGCGTTAACATTTAAAGAATCGTTGGCTTGATCCGATCTATCTTCTTTGTCGTCGCGCTGGCTACCCTTTTTTCATGCCAAAATACGTTCGCACAGCCTGCGAATCGTGAGATTGTCAATCAATCTATCGAATGGTTTGGCTTAACTACCAACACCAAGCTGACCAAAAGAATCTCGCTGATGGTAGAGGGGCAATTCCGATACGCCCGGGAATTTGAGCAACAACAATATCAGGCCCGAACCGCTTTGGAGATCTCCGTCAATAAAAATCTCTCGATTGCGCCGTTAGCATATGTTTATACCTGGAACTATCTGTACGGCAAGCAGCCCGCGGCCTTTGCAAACAATGAGCATCGCACTTGGCAACAGGTTACCTATAAACACAAATTTGCGCGCATCAACCTGCAACACAGACTTAGAGTTGAACAGCGCTTTATTCAGACCCACTCCATTAACGCAGAAGGAAACGTGATCAACGAGGGATACACCCTGCATCAAAACCGTCTGCGCTACAGATTCCTGGCAACTATTCCGCTTAACAAACCCACTATGGAGTCAGGAAGCTGGTTCTCATCCTTTTACGATGAGGCATTTTTGAGCTGGGGCGAGAATGTTACCTTCCATGAACCTGACCAGAATAGGATCTTTGCAGGGTTGGGTTATCAATTCAATTCCAGCCTTTCTATTCAAAGTGGCCTCCTTTACCAAATGCTCATCAAAGCAAACGGTGCCAAACAGGAGAACAACCTGGGTTTACAAGTACAGCTTACCTACAACCTCGACCTTACCAAACCGGGGAAATAGAGGCCCGACCCTTATATCAATTAGTTTTTATCAGATAATACGAAATTTTTCGTAACAAACCTTGCAGGTTGTTCGTACACCCTTTAGATTAGTGTTACGAAAAGGTTCGTATATGAATAAAAAAGCAACAGCAAAACCCACAGAAAAAGAACTGGAAATTCTCCAAATCTTGTGGGAGCGCAGGGCCGCTTCAGTCAAAGATGTTCATGAAGCTTTGGGAGGCGAAGACTCCAACGGCTATACCACCATTCTCAAACTGTTGCAGATCATGCACGAAAAAGGCATCGTAACACGCCAAAAGAGTGGCAAGCTTCATCTTTATGAAGCTGTGGCTACGCGGGAAAACACGCGGCAGCAAATACTCGATAAAATGATCGACACCGTTTTTCAGGGATCGGCAATGAAACTCGTGATGAGTGCCCTGGGAACGAATAAATCTTCCAAAGAAGAATTGCAGGAAATCAAAAAGTATCTTGAAAAGCTGGAAGGAGGTAAATCATGAATAGCTTAACCGAATTTCTTTCTTCAACCTGGACCCAGACCCTCGGCTGGACTTTGCTAAATTCCCTTTGGCAAGGGTTGGTTGTCATGTTGATCACGGTATTGGCACTTCGACTTATTCCATCGCGCAATTCCTATGCACGATACATTATCTCTTGCAGTGGCATGTTACTTCTGATTGTCATGAACTTGGGCACTTTCTTTTACCTGGCCAACGAAAATAGTTCCGAGGCGCTGTTAAATCAGAAAATACAACAAGCTGCTAACGTAGAATCCATGTCGACCCTGTACTCATCTTCGGAAATTTCACAACCTGCGGTAGAACAATGGATTATGGCAACAGAGGACTGGCTCAAGTCAAACATGACGTGGATCATCTGGTGTTGGGCACTGGGAACTTTGTTGTTTTCGCTGCGTCTCATTTTCGGTTGGTGGTATGTCAACACCCTATCGCGAGAGGCTATCACGCTGAACGATCATTGGAACAACCTCCTCGAAAAATTGGCGCAACAACTTCAAGTCGATCGCGTGGTGACGCTGGCGCAATCCTCACGAATTCACGCGCCGGTCGTTATCGGTTATGTTAAACCTATCATCCTGCTCCCTGCCGGATTATTATCAGGGCTTACAGCCGAACAAGTTGAAACAATTCTGATCCACGAACTGGCGCACATCAAGCGTCACGACTTTCTGATCAACCTCATACAATCATTAGTAGAAGCCATATTTTTCTTTAATCCCTTCGTCTGGATCATGTCCAGGATCATCAGAAGAGAACGCGAATATTGCTGCGACGACGCCGTGGTGACACGGCACGGCAATGCGCTCACCTATGCTCATGCCCTCGCGCAATTGGAAGAAGTGCGACTATCGCACACAACGATGGCACTTTCCATTGCAGAAAACAAAAGTCAATTGCTGAACCGAATCAAACGTATCATGGAAAAATCTGTAAATAATCAGTCCGGAAGAGAACGTATCATTCCCATAATCTTATTGGTAGTAGGAGTACTCTGCGCGTCGTGGCTCACCATTCACAACGAAGGTCAAAAAGAAATTATTGCCGAAAATCACGACGCCCTTGCCGCCGACACTTCTATTAAAAAAAACAAATCCGATCGCCAAGCGCGCAACGGAGCGCGCGATGCGCGTGAAACAGAGCGCGAAGAATACGAAGACGATGACAACTTTATATATTGGGTGAATCCTGACGTTGAAATCGAGATCCCTCCTGTTCCTGAGATCGCTTACATGCCAGAGATAGCGGCCATCCCTGAAATCATGGCTATAGCCGAGATCACGGCTATCCCGGGCATGCCTGAAAAATTGGCCATACCGCCGATTCCCGAAATAGCTTTTATGACAGACTCCATTCCGGGCATGATCCGTTTCAAAAATTTCGACGAACGTGAATGGCATGAATTCAGTCGCGAGTTTGAAGAAAAATTCAAAGAGCGATTTGAAGATTTTTACAAGGATCACCACCGGGACTTTGAAAAAATGATGGAAGAAATAGCCGAAAAATTCGAGCACCGTTTTGAAACCGCCGAACTGGCCGAGATCGCCGAAAGCCGGGCCCTTGCCGAACACGAAAGAATGGCCGCCGGATTAGAAAGATTAAAACTGCCCCGTGAAGAAATGGCCCTCGCCCAGGAAAGAGCCATGGCGCAACAACAAGCCAACCTCGAACGTCTTCAACTGATGAACGAAGCGCGGGCCGAAGCTATGCAACGCAGCCAGGAAGATTTTCAACGCGCTCATGAAATTCAGGCCGAACAACTTAAAAAAGCCGAGGCCGAATTAAAAATCATGGAAGGGCGTATGAAAAGTTTCGAAAAGGCTATTAAAGAACAGCTGATAAAAGACGGCTACATGGGAAAGGACGAAGACTTAAACGATATCAACTTTCATAACGACGAGATCACCATCAACGGCAAAAAGATCAAAGATGCCGATAAGCAAAAGTATCATGACCTCCACCGAAAGTATTTCAAAAGATCCGGCAACCTCCGGTACGTGGAATAAACACAATGGCCAATAGTCATTCAATGTCGTTTAGTTAAGCCTAAAGGCGTTTATAGTTCATCGATGGCGGCTTTTTCTTAAGCTTTCGTCTTTGAAACTTCCTATTAGGCCGTATGATCTCAGTAGTTAAGGCTAATATTTGAT
>JBMOKS010000644.1:4873-6327 GCA_049324355.1 Bacteroidota bacterium | reverse complement strand
ACCGGTGGTACTTATATTGGAAAGCACGGACTATCTCTGAAGTTGCACGGCATAGAGCCAGGAATTAATGACCAGGCTGAGCGAAGGGCGATTGTAATCCATGGTGCTGATTATGTGAGTGAAATATACATCGCTCGTAATGGCAGGCTGGGAAGAAGCCACGGCTGTCCGGCCGTAGGCATGGAGGTCCACAAAAAATTGATCCGCGCGATTCAGGGTAGGACCTGCTTGTTCGTGTATTACCCCGAAAAAGAATATTTCGATGAATCAACAGTTTTTAACCGGAAGGCTTTTGACTTACAGCCGTCTTTCCAACACAGCGCCTCTCCGGAAAAATTATAAGTCCCCCCAACATTTATCCGTATCCGGCATGACGTAGGTCATTCCGGGTTTGTTTTTTTCGGCTTTAATTACTTTCTGTTTAAGAGTAACCATTAACGTTAAATCTATGAAAACAGACAGTGAATTACAGCACGATGTAATGGAAGAGATCAAGTTTGATCCGTTGTTGGCGTCAATTTCTTCTTCGATTGGTGTTGCGGTTAAAGATGGGGTGGTCACATTATCCGGCGAGGTTGAGACCTTTATTCAAAAACATGCCATCGAGGATGCAGCCAAAAGAGTAAAAGGCGTTAGCTTTATTGCCGTGGATATCGAGGTTACGCTTGGAACGGGAAAAAAATGGTCTGACAGTGATGTGGCCGCTCATGTAAAGGAAGCATTGGGTCATCTGTCTATGATCGATACTGAGTCGATTGATGTAAGAGTTGAAGCGGGCTGGGTCACGATCGATGGTACGGTTCGTTGGAACTATCAACGCAAGGCTGCGGAAGCATACATACACAATCTGGAAGGTGTGCGCGGCGTCAGCAATCATATCGAACTTTCGGATGAACCCTGTGATCCGAAAACAATTGTAGAAAAAATCAATGCAGCCTTTCACCGCCATGCAACACTGGACGCTTCTCATGTTCACGTTGAAATCAAAGACAGAAGGGCCGTTTTGAGCGGAGAGGTACGTTCATGGATCGAAAAGAAGGATGCGGAAAATGCAGCCTGGGCGTCGCCAGGTATCATTGCGGTCGATAACCTCATCAGGGTGAATTCCAGCGCTTATGTGCACTAGTAAGGGAAGTAGCGTCAGAAGTAAAACCGAAAGCCATGGTTAAAAACAAACCCGTTCCCAAAACGTGGTTTGTCTTCCAGTTTTTCAGCGTAGGCCCTGACAGAACTGAGCCCGCCATTAAAATAGTAGCAAACGTTCAGGCGTGGATGAGAAACGGCAAATAGTTCGACACCTATGGAGGATATTATTCCTTGTTTAAATTTTTGATCTGAAAACGAATTGTCCGGAAATACATAAAGTGTTCCCAACTCAAGATAGCCACGTATACGATCGATGACCAACGTATTGTATACCAATGAGACCGTGATCGTTTCATATTTTGCCCAGT
>JBMOKS010000644.1:0-4863 GCA_049324355.1 Bacteroidota bacterium | reverse complement strand
CCATATTGAGCTTTGTAAACCTCGAGCCAATTCTCGTTGACTCGCATTCTGAACGATACCCGGTTTTTAAAAAGAGAAGGAGTGCCAATTTCCAGCCCCAAACCTGTATCATATCCTAACTCGCTACTGAGAATTCCGAGTGAAAAGGACTTATACAAATCACCCTGAGTCTGCGCGAAGCCTGAATATGTTGTTAATAAAACACTGCTAACCAATAATATGGCGATGAATGATCTCATAAAATCATGTCATTGCTGACCATACTCCGAGAATAATAGCGATGAAAATAACGATCAGTATGATCGCCGTTCCAATAGTGTACCAGATGTTCCGGTGTTGTTTCGAGTGAAATCCCGGAGTGATTGGCACAAAAAACCGATCGTCTTTTTGCTTTTTTGTGAGCATGATTCAGAGATTATAGTTTAGACAAAACATCTCTTATTTGCTGCTTAGTCTTGCCAAGCTTGCTTTGGAGCCGGCCCACGAGTTCTTCCTCTTTTCCTTTGATGAATATCAAGTCATCGTCTGTCAGGTTGCCAAATTTCTGTTTGAGCTTTCCCTTGAGGATATTCCAGTCGCCTTTTAATTCTAATTTTACCATGGGGATAGATGTTGATTCTGGGAGCAACTTACAGGAACTGTTTTGTTGAGGATATGAGGCGCGTCATGGGGCGACAAGACAATGGTCATGCTTCCGGTCGTCCCTGGGGTGTGGACGATTAACCGTAATTCTGCGCACTTGTTGACCGTTGGTTGGCTTTTTTGCACCATTTTTTTTAGATTAGTTTAGCTAAAACCCACGTTTTAGATGGAACAGAAGGCCATCTCCCTGGAAAGTGAGGCTGGTTTCCGAGTACTGTTTGAATGTGCAACCATTAGCATCCTCGTCATTGACGATAAGGGACGTATTGAGCTTTCTAATCCTTGCGCAGAAACACTTTTCGGATATAAGCCCGCGGAATTAATCGGAAAACCTATTGAGGTTTTAATTCCTGATAACGTCCGTAAAAAGCATGTCCGTCAATTGCACTTCCCAAAAATACCGACTTATGAAAACCGTCTTGATTATCGAGGACAATCTTGAGATCCGTGAGAATACAATTGAAATTCTGGAATTGGGAGGATTTAAAGTTATTAGTGCTGGAAACGGAAAAGAAGGAATTGTGATGGCGGTTAGGGAGAAGCCAGATATTATTTTGTGCGACATCATGATGCCTGAGGTTGATGGTTACCAGGTGATCCGCGAATTGAAGGCCGATCCCGCCACCTCAAATATCCCTTTTATCTATCTTACTGCAAGCGGTGAAAAAAGTGAAGTCAAACTAGCTATGGATATGGGCGCGAATGGATATGTTAGAAAGCCATTTGATGTGAGAGAACTGATGCAAGAGATCAATAAATGTTTTTCATAGTTCACGTTTGGGTTGCAAGGCCGGTGATCGACTTTCGTTTTTTCCACTTGTATCCTTCAAACCACACTACCGAAATGATTCCTCCCAAAACACATAGAATCAACTGACCCCCGGTGAGGGACTCGAGTCCAAAGAATGACCTTAGCGGGGTCACAGTAAAGATCAATATCATCATGGCGATGGTTATTGAAATGATCATTGGAATCAACCTGTTTTGATACTGCAGCGTCGTGATCATTGAAAAGTAGAGTGATCGGTTGGTGAGTGTGAGGAAAATATTTGCTGTTATGAGTGTCACAAAGACCATCGAGGTAAGTGCGGCATGAGAGGCTGAATTGTTAACTGCATACCAATAGATAACTATCAACCCAGTTGTAATAGCCAGCCCCTGGAAAAGACTTGTTAACAATTCAGTTATTCTAAAAAAAGTTTTTGTAAAGGTCCTGGGCTTTTCATTCATCAGATTTTTTTCGATTGGTTCATTTTCATATATAATCGAGCAGGTCGGTCCCATGATCAATTCCAGAAAAATGATATGAACGGGTGTAAATACGACAGGGTAAGGCCAGTTAAAGACCAACGGGAGGAAAACGATAAGGATAGTTGGAATGTGTATAGAGATAATGTACTGGATTGCCTTTTTCAGATTGTTGTAGATCTTACGTCCCATGGCAATAGCGTTCACCATTCCGGCGAGGTCGTCTTTTGAAAGGACCAGCGCTGAAGCCTCCTTTGCAACCTCAGAGCCCTTTGATCCCATGGCAATTCCAATATGAGCGGCTTTCAAAGCGGGCCCGTCATTGACTCCGTCTCCGATCATCGCCACAATGTGGTTATTGCGTTTTAGGGCCTCAATCACTTTTAGTTTGGCTTCCGGAAACATTCGTGTAAAGATATTGACTCTATTAACGGTGTCTTGCAGTTTGTCTCCTGACAGGGCCATGATCTGCTCACCCGTTATGAATATTTCGCCATCTTTAAATCGGATGAGCCTTGCTATGGTTTGTGCGGTAATCGTATTGTCGCCTGTAATAATCTTGACGGCAATTCCCGCTTTATAAAAACTTTCAAGAACAGAGGGGATATTTTCTTTGGGTGGATCATGAAATGCCACGAGTCCCTTGAATGTAAACTTAAATTGATGTTGCTCTTCCGGTAGCGGCAAATTGCCATCATCTTCAACGTCCGCCACACCTAATATGCGGAAGCCTTGATTGGCCATGTCATCGAAAGCAGTGTTGATCGCTCGCCTTTGCGTCAGGCTTAGAGCGCACAACTTCAGGAATGCTTCGGGCGCTCCCTTGGCAGCAATAATACGTTTACCATTTTGATCTTCGAAGACATGCGTCATGATAGGCGGAACGCCACTTAGCGGGTATTCGTGAATCATTTTACTGGTGGGTCTTTCGTCCAACGGGTGAGTCGCCGCATAAGCGTTATGGAGTGCCTTCTCCATGGGATCAAAAGGAATGGGCTCACTTGCCCACATGGCAGCAGCGATAACCGATTTTGCCTTTGTAAGATCAGCGTACCCATAGGTTGTGCCCGATGCAAGGTCAAAGACCCTGATCAGCTTCATTTCGTTTTTTGTCAACGTGCCGGTTTTGTCCACGCAAATTACCGTTGCGCTTCCCAGCGTTTCAACCGTTTTGGTTTGTTTAACAATGATGCCGAGCTGAACCAGCCTCCAGGCACCTAGCGCCATGAATGTTGCAAAGGCAACAGGAATTTCCTCCGGCAGAATGCTCATGGCCAAGGTGAGCGCTTTGAGCAGACTGTCCACCAACGAAAATTTCTTGACGTAATTGATAGCCCAGATCACTACGAAAATGACTGAACCGCCAATGGCCATCTTATGAACGAAATTTTCAACCTGGACCTGAAGGGGTGATTTTTCATCCTTAATTTCATGTAGGAACTTTCCAATCTGTGCCACCCGAGTTTTTATGCCGGTGGCAGTTGCTTTACAGATTGCGAGTCCTGAGGACACCAGGGTACCATAGTAAACGGAATCTTTTGATACGCCAGATTTCACAACCGGCATCGACTCTCCCGTTAGAATGGATTCATTTACCATGAAATCATTTGACCTGACGACGACTCCATCGGCCGGGATGATTTCTCCTTCTTCGACAATAAAGTAGTCTCCGGGAACGATTTGTTCTATGGATACTCGACGTACCTTCCCTTCGCGAATCACTGTGGCCTTGGGTTGCGAATAGGCTTTAAGAGCTTCCAGCGCATTCTTGCTCCTGGATTCCTGATACATGGAAATAAAGGATATGAGAGCAATTGCCGATACCATGAAGAGGCCTTCTGCGTACGCACCTGTGATAAAGTAAATAGCCGATGCTACTATTAACAATATGAGCATTGGGTCCTTTAACATACGGATGGACGACTGTAGAAACGGGCTTTTTTTCTTGACATCTATCTTATTCAGTCCGGCTATTCTTCTGGCGTTCTCAACCTCGTCTGCTGTAAGTCCCGCTATCCCATCCAGTTGTTGCATGGAGCAATTTATCGTTGATAGGTTCGATAAAAAGATGACCATAGTCATAAATGGCGCTGATGCGCATCATTCGTCGAAGGTGACGATAAAAATCTTAATCTGAACTGATGACCATCATCGTCAGGCATAGTGTTCAATCTTATGTTTGATAATAAAACAAGGAGGTTTTATGAATTTAATGGTTAGAAAAAATGGAGGTTTCCCTTCACTGTTTTCAGATTTGTTCGGCACGTCGTTAGTCAATAGGGATTTCTTTGATTTCGATGGTGGCTTTTTGACTTCGCGTCTCGGTATCAACGTTCCAACGGCGAATATTACAGAAACTTCAAAAGAGTACGAACTGGAATTAGCTGCCCCTGGCCTTGAACGCAAGGACTTTAATGTCGAGGTTGACCATCACACGCTGACGATCAGCGCAGAGAAAGAGGAAGAGAAGAATGAGAAAAATGGTGGGTATTCCCGGAAAGAGTATTCATTCAATTCGTTCAGTCGTTCGTTTACGCTGCCGGAAAACGTGAAGGAAGGGAATATTAATGCGAAATATGAGAATGGTGTTCTCAAGGTGTCAATTCCAAAGGCAAAAGAGACACAGGTAAAGCCGGCACACAAAGTGACGGTGTCTTAAAAGGAAGTTTATAAGGGGTTTAGTCTGTCTTGTTCATGCAGATGGTTTGAACAAGCGAGAAAGGGCGGATCATTTCCGCCTTTTTTACAAGAACAAAATTTAATCATAATATCATGAAATCCGATATCCAGATCAGGGAAGACGTGTTGGAAGAGATCCGGTGGGATCCTCAATTGACAAAAATTGCTCCGCAAATTGGAGTATCCGTTAAAGACGAAGTAGTGACCTTGACGGGTATAGTCGATTATTATTACCAGCGTCTTGCCGCCGAGAACGCAGCCCAACGAATTGCCGGTGTCAAGGTCGTTGCTGTC
>JBMOKS010000643.1:0-6333 GCA_049324355.1 Bacteroidota bacterium | reverse complement strand
CCAGGAAAGTGTCATTGGTCGGGGGTTCAACGGGCTCATTTCCGGCTATACTGTGATCGCTAAAAAATTGATCATGGAGGGTTTTGAAATGACCAACATACCCGCAGGCATCACTATTTCGTCGTGGCACAACTATGCCTCTATCGGCATGCAAGTGCTGAAGGATTATGCGGTAGTCATTAACTACTGTAAGTCTTACGTATGTTTTAAAAGGCTTTAGCAACAGCAGAATCGCAGGAAGTTCAACTGCACGCTCAACTCATTTTTTTTTTACAAAGCGGAGTTTCACGACTTCGCTTGATTAGTCGTTTCGTCCGATAACCAAATCATCGAATTCTGGATCAAAATGAGTGTCTAAAATTGGTATGATTATTCGCTGCGGTGTCTGCCGCCAATGGCACACTAGCGAATAACCTGTGAAACGATTTTTCTTGACCTCATTTATTTCTGCAATTATCTGCTACCACGCAGCTTCTGCTCTACCTACAACATCAGGCTTCTACCTGCCAGACTCCGTTACGGAAATGACGTTGCGGTATCGGACTGTAAATACCCTGATCTTACTTCCTGTAGTGATCAACGATTCCATACACGTCAACCTTATACTCGACACGGGTTGCAAAAATCTTATTTTATTTGGCAAGAAATTTCAAAAGCTGTTGAAGCTCAACGCTGGTAGGCAAATTCAATTTTCCGGACTGGGTGATGGAAATCCAGTAAGTGGTTTTTTGTCTTTGCGCAACAAAGTGTGTATAAAAGCCGTGCTGGGTAAGGATATCCCCATTGTCGTTGTTCCTAAAAGAAATCTTTTCCAAGAATATGCAGACGTTCATGGCGTTGTTGGCTACGAGATATTTTCCAGGTTTGAGATCGAACTAAATCCAGGAAAACAGGTTATTGTGTTTCGCCCTGGCGCAACAGCCATCGCGCCGCCAGATTACGTGCGGATTCCTTTACGGTTGGTAGATGTCAGACCGGTGATGAACTCGCAAATACTCATCAATGAAAAAATTGGTAGTCAATCGTATGATGTTATGATCGATACAGGGTCTTGTCTTGGGCTTCTGATAAAAACCACGGATATCAAAAAATACCTTTGTAGCAATTGTAAAGATATAATTGGCCGTGGGTTCAACGGGATTTTTTCAGGTTACACCATGGTGGCAGAGAAACTTGCTTTGAAAAATTTTGAGGCCACTGGCATCCCGGTGGCGATCACCTCGTCATCCTGGCACAACCAAGCTTCAATTGGAATGGAAGTTCTCAAGGACTACTCGGTCATTATTAATTATTGCAAGTCATACGTGTGCCTGAAAAGACGGACTGACATGGTCAGGAATTGACCATACTTTTGATCTGCTCCATGATCCACTCCGGGTAAACGCCGAACCACACGAGCATGAGTACAAGCACGCCCAAAGTAACACCGCTAACGACATACACCGACGGGTGTAACGTGAGTTTCGCGTGTTCTTCTTCGGTTTCTTGTTTTTCAAACATCATGGCGATGATCTTGATATAGTAATAAAGTCCGATAGCGCTGTTCAACGCCAACATCGAAACAAGCAACCACTTGTTGCTGTTGACTCCCGCAGCGATGATATAAAATTTACCTACAAATCCGGCAGTCAGAGGAATGCCCGCGAGTGAAAGAAGCATCGCGGTGAAGATGGTGGCCGTCAGTGGCCTTCTCCACAACAATCCCCGATAGTCTTCGATAAGCTCCGCATCCCGATCGCTGTCCGATAAGGTGGAAAGTATTCCGAATGCGCCGACGGTGGTAACGAAGTAAGCCACAAGATAAAAACTAACCGCCTCCACACCCAACGGATCACCGGCCAGCAAAGCCACCACGAGATAGCCGATGTGTGCGATGGATGAATACGCCAATATTCGCTTCACGTTTTTCTGCCGCATGGCCAGGAAATTTCCGATGAACATGGAAGCAATGGCGATGAGGGTAAAGATCAATACCATCGAAGAGTATTGATAGCCGTTGATAGCCGTGAAAAATCTCACCAGCAACGTCATCATTCCGCCTTTGGAAACCGAGGCGATGAAAGCTGTAACCGGCGCCGGCGCGCCCTGATAGACATCGGCAGCCCACATATGAAAGGGCACGAGGCTAAGTTTAAAACCAACGCCCACGATCATCAATCCGAAGCCTGTCACCAATATCAGCGACATCTCGGTGTGAGTCGACATGTAATTGGCTATACCCACGAATTCCATTGAACCGGTTACTGCATAGACCAGCGCCATGCCGAACAGTAAAAATGCCGATGAAAAAGCTGCCATGATCAGGTATTTGATACCCGCTTCATCCGATTGCTCGCGTTTTCTCAAATAAGCGATCAGTGAATAGAGCGATACGCTTAGAATCTCCAGGCTCAGGAACAGCGAAACAAAGTGTTTGCTAATGGTCAGGGACGCCGCACCCAAGGTGGCCAATATGAGCAGAATATAATATTCTTCTTTTCTTTCCTCACGCTGTTCGAAGTAGGCATACGAGATCATGGTGATGGCCAGCGACGTCATCAGGATCAGGCCCATGTTAAAAATTCCGAAGCCGTCGAAGACAAACAAAGGTTCGATGACACCTTTTGTTTTGACACTGTAAGAAGCCAGGTAAATGAAGTCCGCCAGTAGAGACAACGCCGTGATAATATAGATCACTTTGTGATTGCGTTTCACCGAGATCGAAAACATGATCAGGATCGCCGCACTGGTGAGAATGAATATCGGTACGATGTTGAGAAAATCGGCTTTAGTCATGACTATCTCCTTTTTGATTGGTGGCCGTCACATCGGCATTACGAAAAGGGTTGCTTTTCATAACAACGGGTGGAGGCTGTGTTAGCACTTTGGTTACTACAGGCTTAGCTGTTTCGATAAAAGGCTGCGGAAATACTCCGAGCCAGATAATGGCCAGTACCATGGGTACAGTAATGAGTTTCTCCCGTAAGGAGAGATCTTGCAAGCCATGAATGGCTTTTTCAGGTCCGAAGAAAATTCGCTGCATAATGCGCAATGAATAAACAGTGGCAGCGACCACACCCAAAGCTGCAATAACGGTGAGCACCTGGTTTGCCTGCCACGATCCAATCAGCGTCAAAAATTCGGCTACGAAGTTTCCTAGTCCGGGCAATCCTAAGGAGGCCATGCAAAAGATCAACGCAACGGTACCCATAAACGGAACCTTTGGCCAGAAGCCTCCCATTTGGTTGACATCACGCGTATGAATTCTTTCATATACCGATCCAGCCAAAATAAACAGCGCACCAGTACTGATGCCGTGCGTGATCATCTGCATCACCACGCCTTGCATGGCCAGTTCGTTGAACGCAAAAACACCCAGTATCACAAAACCCATATGGCTCACGCTGGTGTAAGCCACAAGGCGTTTGAAATCTGTTTGTGAGAATGCGAGTATGGCCCCATAAATGATGCCGATCACACCCATGAGCATGGCCCACGGTGCAATTTCTATGGAAGCCTGCGGAAAGAAAGGAAGGACGAATCGAATCAACCCATAAGCACCGGTCTTCAACAACAAACCCGCCAATATCAGACTCCCCGCTGTGGGCGCCTCAGAGTGAGCATCGGGCAGCCATGTGTGCAGTGGCACCACCGGTAATTTTACAACAAATGCCGCCAGAAATCCGAGCATCAGCCATCGCGCCGTCTCCGGAGAAAGCTGAGTGCCCAACAACTGAAAATAATCGAAGGTGAAGGTTCCTGTCAGATTTCCATGAATGAAATACAGGGCAAGGATTGCCAGGAGCATCAACAGTCCGCTGGCTTGTGTGAATATGAAAAATTTATACGCCGCATATCGCCGGTTCTCATGGCCCCAGATGCCGATGAGGAAATACATCGGTATAAGCATCACTTCCCAGAAGAAGTAAAACAGAAATAGGTCCATGGTGAGAAACACGCCAGTGATACCCGCCAGCACCCACAATATATTAAAATGAAAAAAACCGATCCGGTATTGTATTTCATTCCACGAAGTGAGTATGGCAAACACGCCGAGGAAAAAGGTGAGTATAAGCATCAACAAGCTCAGACCGTCGATAGCGAGTGAAAAGGTGATGCCAAAGCTGGGAACCCACGGCACGGAAAATTTCGCCATCCAGGTAGTCTCCGCCGTAGTGTCATTTTGCAGCCACATCGATACGGCCAAGATCAAATTGATCAGCATGGCCAGCAGAGAGATCCAGCGACATGCGGCTACACTGAATTTTTCGGCGATCCAGGCAAGGATACCGCCGACCATCAGGATCATGATAAAAGCGAGTAAGATCATAACATTAGTCCAATGGTAATAACTACTATGGCGCCAACCACAATACCCATGATGTACCACCGCATGATGCCACTTTGCGTGTGGGCAAATGCGCGATGGAAGAAGTTCACGAGGGAAACCAGCGCCTGATATATTTTATCCACTACATCGTTCTTATTGATCGCAGCGACGTAAACAAATGGTTTTACGAACAACATATCGTACAAGAGGTCAAAGCCCCATCCTTTGAACCAGATGTTATGCCAGGCCGAAATAGAGTTTTTCACCTGCTCGAGCACATCAGGTCGTTTCACATAGAAATAATAAGCCAGTGCCACACCTGTGATGGAAAGTGCACCCGCTGCAAGTTGCATGGTCCATTCTGCACTCTCCACGCCCTCTCTTACCGAGACGTGAGGAAGCACAGGGTTTAGAAATCCGGAGAATAATTCCACATGACCCAGTGTATGGGGAAGCTCTATAAATCCGACAATCAGCGAAAGGATCGCAAGGATGATCAGCGGGATCGCTATGCGATTACCGACATGGTGGCCCACTTGAGTTTTTGCCTCACCAAAAAATGTAACAAACACCATCCGGAACGTATACACCGCGGTGATGAAGGCGCCCGTCAAGGCAGCCACATAAAACCAGACATTTCCTTTCTCGCCAGCCCAAGCTAACCAAAGGATCTGATCTTTGCTGTAGAATCCGGCGGTGATAAAGGGCAGTGCTGCCAGCGATCCGGCACCAATGAGGAAAGTCCAATACACCACGGGCAGTTTATTTTTCAAGCCGCCCATTTTAAACATGTCGTGTTCGTGGTGCAGCACCATGATCGCCGCTCCGGCAGCAAGGAAGAGCAGTGCCTTGAAAAAAGCGTGAATCATAAAATGGAAGATGGCCGCCGACCACGCGCCGACGCCCAACGCCAAAAACATATATCCGATTTGACTGATCGTGGAGTATGCCAGTACACGCTTCAGATCCCATTGTGTCAATGCGCTGAAGCCCGCGAGTAGCAACGTAATGGCGCCCACGATGCCAACCCATTGTTGGGCCAGCGGCGCCAGGTCATAGATCACGTGCATACGCGCAATGAGGTAAACGCCGGCCGTCACCATGGTAGCCGCATGGATCAAAGCACTCACGGGTGAAGGGCCGGCCATGGCATCGGGCAACCAGGTTTGCAAGGGCAATTGTGCAGACTTTCCAACCGCGCCACCCAACAAAAGAAAACCAACGGCTACGGCTGTCTCCGAACCGACACTCAAGGTTTGTGGTGCTAGCGTGAGAATATCCTGAATATGGAGTGTATTGAAATTCTTAAAGAGCATAAATAAGCCAATGGCCATCGCCGTGTCGCCCACCCGGGTAACGATAAACGCTTTACGCGCGGCATGCCCATTTTTTTCTTCCTGGTACCAGAAACCGATCAGCAGATAACTGCAGAGCCCCACGCCTTCCCATCCTAAATACATCAGCACCAGGTTGTCTGCCAGCACCAGTATAAGCATGGAACAAACAAACAGGTTGAGGTAAGCAAAGAAGCGTGAGAAGCCTTCATCTTCTTCCATGAACTCGGTGGAATAAACATGGATGAGGAAGCCCACGAACGTGATCACGAAAATAAATATGAGCGACAGCGCATCCAGATGGAAAGCGAAGGAGGTCGAGAGGCCGTCCACATTAAACCAGGTCCAGAGAACCTGACGAAACGGTTGCGCTGACGAAAAACTAAAGGCGATCAGAATAGTGACCAATGCCGACAAGCCCACACTTCCGGCGCCAATCACAGACACCAAAGGTTTTGAAAGCCGTGAGCCCATCGTGATCAGGACCACCGCGCCGACAAACGGCAAAGAAGGAATCAACCAGAGTAGATCGAGCATAGTACAATATTTAAATTCAAGCTGTAAGCCTTGAGCTTCCAGCTACGAGAACTTTAATTTTGGCCGCAAGCTTTAGACTTCTAGCTTCAGGCCTTGAGATTTCCAGTATCGGGGATCCAGCCCCTGCCTTCCCCTTCTAGTGTCTGGTATCCG
>JBMOKS010000642.1:895-6355 GCA_049324355.1 Bacteroidota bacterium | reverse complement strand
TTTTCTTTAACGTCTTTCAACTTCAACGACTGGCTTAATTTTTTCTGCGTAGCGGCGTCGCTGTAAAAACGTTTGGTGGAAGGCGTGCTGAATTCTGCCTGATTACTTTTAGGATCAATTGGGGGCTGGCCTCCTTTCGGAGAAGCAATAGTAATTTCAAAGCCCTGGTCGATCAAAGTATAATAAGGAGTGGCAAATTCTTCGATCCAAAAACCGGTCTTTTCTCCGGTGTTACCCAGCTTATCGTGGGATGTGAGCACAAAAAGGACTTTCATGGTTTTAACTTTTTTGTTTGACGCTTTAGTATTGGTTGATGATTGTGCGTGTGTTGTGAGATGGAGTACTACCAGCAGGCTGGCGAGCAACATTTGCTTGAGTGATTTCATAACTGATTTTTTTTAATGCGTAGCAAAAATCAGCAAGAAAGAGAATTAGCCACAGGACCTACATCACTTATTTAAAGTGACATAGATCACACTATTCGGAAGGTGTATTGAACCGGCTTAATGTTTCCCTGGAAACACCGAGGAAGGACGCGATCATTTTTTTAGGCACACGCTGAAATAATTGGGGATATTGTTCAAGCAGCTGTTCGTAGCGTTCCTGCGCGGTGTTCTTTAAGAGCGATAGTATACGTTTTTGCAGGGCGATGTAGCCATATTTGGATTTCACGCTCCAGAAGTGCTCCATTTTGTGCATTTCGCGACAGAGTTTCTCGTAATCGTTGAGCGAGATACTGAGTAGTTCACAATCTTCAATACAGTCGATGAATATGCTGGATTTGATCTTGTTGTGATAGGCATTGTAATCGGTGATCCACCAGTTTTCCATAGCAAACTGAAGGATATGCTCTTTGCCCTCGGCGTCGATGAAGAATGCCTTGAGGCAACCTTTGATTACCCAATAATCATATTTCACCTCCTGGCCCGCCTGAACTATAAATTGGTGCTTTTTCCTTTTGACTGGCGTAAAATGGCTTAGTACATATTGAAATTCTTCGTCGGTGAGGTTCGGAATAATTTCTTCAATATGTTTTTGCAGAAGAAGGCTCATTCCGGGCAAGATAGTGATTTTATAACATCACTTTTGTGCCGTGTCGAAGCTCACCTGGATGATCTGTTCAGCGTATACCGGGCGGTTGTCAGCCGTGAGGCCACGCACAACGATTTTCAACGGCCCTACATCGTCGCTGCTGAAGAACGATACATCGGCACGACCGGCGGCATCCGTTTTTACCAACGGATTCCAGTATAGTGTAGAGCGCAAATCGGGAACGCGGGTACGATCTTTGGCAGCCGGATTTGCTTCCGGAAATTCTACAATTTCGCAAAGCCCAACAACCGGGAAAAGATTTTCGGCGGGCAGCGACTTGGCCAAATCACCTTTCTTGGACTCCACGAAGATCACCCCGTTCTCGCCAAGTTTTCCCAGGTGCGAAAGTTTGTTTGGGTTGTTCAGCACTTTAATGAACATCAATTGGTCTGGTTTGATGCCCAGGAAAAAATTTGTATTCCTGGTCATGGTACCATCAATGATGTATAACGGGTCGTCTTTGTATTTCTTAGACGTAGTTTCAACTCGCGCAGACATTCTGATGGAGTTTTCTTCTCCTTTCTTCCTGTGCTTAACAAAGGGCACCACTTCGCGAAGCAGGTCCTCCATCTTAGGGAATAACACGTAGTCTGCCATGTTCACCGTGAAGTCGGCGCCCATGAATTCTTCTTCGAAGATCGCATTGGCGCTGCGGTATTCGCCGGATGCAGCCTGACCATTGCTAAAAAAAGAGTAGGAGTTTGTTACGAGGTTTTTGCTAAAAGCATATTCCCCATAAGCAGGTGCTTCAACATTGGCGTTGGTTACCCACGGTTCGATGAAATTCACCGTATCGTGTTCGATAATAATGTCGTAGTTGTCAGTGACATCTTTTGATTTGCTCTGCAATGAGCAGAACACTTGGTCGTCGCCCCAGAAGTCGAAGAGGAAAGGCATTTCGAATCTTCCCTTGCGGGTGTATGCTTCGTAGCCAACAGTATTCTTTTGAAGATAAGCAAGTACAGCTGTGGAATCGGGAGCCGGCTGGCCTGTTTTTTTAGAGATTACCTTGCCGGTCAATTTAATTTGACTTTGGAATGGGAATGAGTTTACAACCGGTTTATCGCTTAAAATGGATTCCCAGTTCAATCGGTTCCATCGCTGGGTGATGAGGAAATCATTTATGGTACCCCGAAAATCGACATCCGTTTGTTCGGCGCGGGCCATCACAGCGGGCAGATCGGCAAGATAAAGATCGTTGCCCGCAACAGATTGATTGAAAAGCTGAGACTGATATACGGTAATGCTGAGATCGGACTTTAACGGATTCCCCAGCTTATCCAGGACTCTTATCTTGCCCGACACATTTTCGCGCTGGTTGGCGTCGGCCGGAAATTGGATTTTGGCTTCTACGGTTTCGGTCAACATCGGCATCAGAATTCGCTCCGCCAAAACTTGTCCTTTCGGATCTAACAAATACAATTGATAAAACGCCTGAATTTCGTCCTTCGCGGGAATCTGTAGACGGAAAGCCTGGTCGGCCGATACAGCAACTTCACGCTTCAAAAGAATTTTTCCACGGGAACATACCACAGCATACACTTCCTGATTTGAATACTTCGATTGCGCCGGAACTGTCAACCGTGCAACGTGAGGATCTTGTGAGTCTACCTGTACACCGATGCCATCATCTTGAACCGTCGGAAGCGATATGCGCTTTCCTTCTGCTGTTTGTGCAAAATATTTTTGACCGGTTTGAGGTATCAAAGTAACACTGCCAAACCCGGAAGCATCGAGAACAACTTTGGTGACTTCGGCATCTTGATGATCAACGATCGTCAATGCCTGTGCAGGTGATCCGGTGATCGCTATTTTGTTGGAGATTCCACGGACGCATTGACCGCCTTCGGGGAAGAACATCAGCTGATTACTGATTTTCTTTTCTACGGCGATGAGTTGTTTCCGGGAGCTGATGTTGATTTTTTTCTGATAGAACCATGAGCTGCCGAAGTTTTTCATCCAATCGGTGTAAGCAATTAATTTGTATTCGCCGGCTTGCAGATCCTTCTTCAAAGCGATCTGGTTGTGTCCCTGGCCTTGCTGAACTTTAAATTTGATGCGTTGTACAACGCGTCCGTTAGGTGCTACAACATCGAGTGTTACTACGTGGCTGCCTTTCACACCATGCAGGGCTTCATCTACATACATGGCGCTGAAGAACGCCGTATCGCCGGGAGCATAAGAGGGTTGATTAAACGCAAGGCTGATCTTGACCGAAGGGTTCTTCTCTACGTACCGATCGAACTTCGTCTGGAGGTCGTCCAGAAAATCAATGGGCATCCACGAACAAAAAACGAGCAGGGCTAAGGAGTAAAAATATTTTTTCATGATGTCAGTCTCTTATTACTTCAGGAGCAGCGTCAATGTTGCAGCTCGTCAAAACGTTAAATCAATAAACTATTCCCAGAAACTAGGTCTTTGAGAAGTTGCGTTTCCAAACTTTGCACAGTTATCAGGGAACTTCAGTGAGGGATCGGTCAACAGATTCTGATTGGGTACATCGTCTCTGGTAATAAACACCGATCTGGAGGTGATGGCCGTCGCGTAGAATAATCCCTCGATCTGGCCTGTTGGTCCGCCAATCTGAACAAAATTACTGGGTATTCTTCCGGTGATCGGTTGGAACAAACTGGAGTTGGCAGCCTTCTGTGCCTGAATGGCTTTCCAGAAATTAAATGCCTGAGGCGAAAGACTTTGCTGACGAACCTCAGCATGCACTTTGTTCTGAAACACCCAACTATCCAGTGGCACATAGCCAGCCTTCACCCCATTGAATTGTCCACTCTGAACAAATTGATTATCGCTGATGACGGGCATATCGTCTGCAAGGCTCACCCAGCAAGTGCAACACTCGCACGGCCCGTTCTTGATCAACTCACCGGCGCGGCCCAATACATAACCACTGCAGGGCAGTGGTTGCGGGCACCGGCTTTCGCCGCAGGGTACGGAATAGAGTTCAGGATTAGTCTCAATCTGGTAGGTGCCAATAAACTTCCAAAGAAAGCGATACGAGTCGCTTGTGCCGGCGTGCGAGTTGAAGAAGATGTCAAAGCCGTACTTCGTCTCCTCAGCCAATTTTTCAGACTTAAAGTTAAAATAGATGCTGTCCATCTGCCCAGGAGGCATCAACGTATCGGGTTTGGTTTCATAGATGCGACCATCGAGAAATTCAACCAGCAGTTGATACGAGCGCCCGACCTGGCCACGAATGCCATTGGGGGCGGTCTCGTAGACACCTTGTATGATTTGTGTGAGATCTTCACTGTACCCGGTATTATCCGATATCATCACACGCTTTACACTGATGCGGCTTTTGATTGACAGTTTGGAGTCTATCTCGATGGCCTTGAGAATTTCTACCCGGTACGGGCCGGGCTGATCGGAGATATAACCGTTTACTACCACCGGAGAAGCGCCTGCGCCCACGTCAAAATTAATTCGGTCGACGCAAGCCGCGAAGAATAGAATTAGTGATATAGAGAATAAACGAACTTTCATACAAAAAAATTAAAGCTTGAAACTATATGATATTGATGGTAATGCGGTTCCTACTACAGACAACCGGTAAGGCCTCAGCACGCCGGTTCTCACTTCCTGGAAGAATATAGAATAGGGATTCTTCCGGGCATAGACGTTGTAGATGGAGAACGTCCATGTTCCGTCCAAAATTTTCTTACGCTTATGATTTCCTTCCACCACAAAACCGATGTCAAGTCGGTGGTAGTCGGGCACGCGGAATTGATTTCTTTCAGAGAAAGAAGACACCGTAATGTTTTCTACAATAAAGGAAGCGAGCGGCAACGTGATGGGGCGGCCGGTGTGATAAGTAAACGCTCCTGTAAAATAATGTCTTTTGGAAATGCTATACTTCCAATTCAGGTTAACGATGTGCGGCTGATCGAAATTCGACGCGTACTCTTTTCCGAAGTTGATACTTTCTTCTTCGAAAGGCCCTGAGATCGTACGGAAAGAGCGCGAGTAAGCATAGTTGATCGAGCCCGTGAGCCTGCCCGTCATCTTGCTCACCTGAGTTTCAACGCCATACGCTCTTCCCTTGCCTTGAAGCAGGTCGCTTTCCAGCTGTGGATTCAATAGCAGTTGAGCGCCGTCTTTGAAATCGAGCACGTTCTCCATCTCTTTATAGTATAGTTCCACATAAGCTTCGTATTTCTTGTTTTTGAAGTTTCTGAAATAGCCAAAAGAGAATTGATCGGCCATTTGTGGTTTGAAATGATAACCACTGGGTTGCCAGATGTCTACGGGCGTAATGGCTGTTGTGTTGGTCACCAGGTGCAGGTATTGATAGGTTCTGTTGTAACCCGCTTTGAGCGATGATTCAGAGTCGATCTCGAACCGCAACCCAAGGCG
>JBMOKS010000642.1:0-885 GCA_049324355.1 Bacteroidota bacterium | reverse complement strand
GTTTTAATTTTTTCGCCGTCTGCAAAATGAAGGGTATCGATCAGGTTTAAGGTTTCACGTGGGGCGCCGTCGCGGTATACATTTACACTGCCCGGGCCAACGGACTGAAATCCTGACAAGCGGATGCCGGCATCAACATGCAACGACTTTACCAGTTCAAATTGGTCGGCGAAATAGATTCCGGTCTCGATAGATTTCTGGTGATCCATTTCTACGGTGGCCCTATTGGACTCCGGGCCCGAAGGTGTGAGCCTTCCAGGATTAAAGTTGTAGTAGTTTCCCTGGGCGCCGAAGGTGAACTTGTGATTTTCCTTCTGTAGGTTAAAGTCAAGTTTGGCAGTAGGATAAGAGATCTTGTAGGTGAGATCGAAGCCCGTGAACGGATCTTCGTCGTCTACATGATAACTGTAGCTTCCGTATCCTGCCAGGAACGAAGCTGTAAAATCGCCACTGAATGCGTGATCGAGCTTCAATGACGACAGCAGGTTGTCCCAACGATAGGTAGAATCTCCTTGTAGCTTGAACTGGTCGTGGCTAACATAACCTGACCACGTTAATTTCGTTTTCTCGCTGAATTTATGCGCTACCTTGAGCGCGCCGTCGTAAAAAGAAACAGTACTGTTTTTCAGATCTACATAGTTACTGCGAACGCTGTTTACAAGCCAGTCTGAATAGGTTGTTCTCAGTGACACGGCAGCCGATGTTTTTCCTTTTTTGATCGGACCATTGAACATCAGGTTACTGGAGATAATGCCAATACCACCGCTGGCGCCCCAATTTTCGAAGTCTCCTTCTTTTGAATGGATATCGAGTACGGAAGAGATACGTCCTCCGAATTCTGCCGGGATGCTGCCGCGGTAAAACGATACATCACGTATTGCTTCG
>JBMOKS010000641.1:0-6360 GCA_049324355.1 Bacteroidota bacterium | reverse complement strand
CTACTTGCGGGCAATACCTCCGGATAAAACTTTTTAACATCCGCGATTGAAAAGGATCGCTGGCGAGGGCTATCTTTTCGAAACCCAAATTTTTGGCGAGTTTCCACGAATAATAAATATTCTCGGTACTGTGTTCGGCGCGCGTCTCGGAAAACGTCTTCCACTCGGGCACTCCCAGAGAGTCTGCCATGATTTTCATCGCCACTCCTTCGACGTACGGCGTATACACTGCCGAGCCAGAGAAGATAATGTTTTTCGTAATTCCGCTGTCGTATAAAAATTTTGCCCAGAACAATCGAATATTCATCACCGAACTTGTTCGGGCGCCATTGTACGGAACACCGGGCACAATAATAACATCAAAAGGTTTTTTTGCTTCCGCGCGTTCAAAAGATTTGCGGGCAAACCGCGAAAACGAGCATTGTGAAAAAATAATAGCAACCAGGGCAAGTAGTACTGTATTCCTAAAAAAAATTGAAATTCTGCTCATTTATTTTTTTTGCTTACCGGGTTGCACCAATTTCAGGCGCCATACGTTGTCGTACTCAATAATGCCTTCATCTACCATCTCGCGAACAACATCAACAAAGAGTTCATGATCACGGGGTGATATAAACTGCTCGAGTTGCTCGACGGTCATGGATTGTTTCTTCATGACCTGAATGATCTCGGCATGCAGGTTCTGAAAAGAATGCAGGTTCTCCTTTTTACGCTTACCGATGCATACATCACACAGGCCACACGTTTGCTGCGTAATCTCATCAAAATAATCTTGTACCAATTGCATGCGGCAACGATGTTGGCTCGTTACAAATTCCACCATCGCGTTCATTTTATCGACAATAAGGTTCCTCCTTGCATCCAATCGCTTACGATCCACCGGAAGATGATCTGCATCCTGGCGAGGTATTAAAAACGTAAGCTGAGGTTTATCTTTTGCCGGAACATACAGCATAACATTAAGTTTGTGCAAGTGTAGAAGAAACGCTACGATTTCCTCCTGGCTTATTTTCAGCCCCTTAGCCAAGTAGCTCTCTGATATTTTTACGAAACCGGAGAAGAGTTCTCCTCCGTATAGTCTCAATAACATTTTGATCAGGGCATCGAAACGTGCATGAGCCACCTGGAACTCGTAAAGTTTTGCATGATCCAATAAAATATGCAGGTGAGACGGGCTATAAAAACTTTCATTGAATTGGATCAATCCCTCTTCTTCAAGCTTCCTCAATCCGCTATACACCTCTATCGGATTCAAATGAAAACGTTCAGAGAAGTCGTGCAGGTCGAAATCGAAGCTCTCACCTTCACCACTACCCAGTGCAAGCTGATAAAAATTGGCCAATGCCTGATAAACCTTCTTCAAATATTCAATTGCAGGCTGCGACTGCTCCACCTTCATTTGCAAATTGATCACGTCGGCATCCTGGTATAAGATCACGGCATATGATCGCAGGCCATCCCGTCCGGCACGACCAGCTTCCTGATAGTATGATTCTAAGTTTTCGGGGAGATCGAGATGGATGACGGTTCGCACATCGGGTTTATCGATTCCCATACCGAATGCATTGGTGGCGACCATCACGCGGGTTTTATTTTCGATCCACTGCTCCTGTCGTGAGGCGCGGTCTTCAAATTCTAAACCGGCATGATAATAAGACGCCGAGATACCTCGCTTCGAAAGCCAGGCAGCAAGTTCTTGCGTTGCCTTTCGCGAGCGTACATAAATGATGACACTGCCCCTGATCTTTTGAATGATCTCCAAAAGTTTTTTGTCTTTGTTCTCTGTCTTTCTGACAACGAACGAAAGGTTCTCGCGAGCAAAAGATTTTTGGAAAATGCCGGCCGGTTGTCGGAATGCCAGTTTTTCCATAATATCATTGCGCACGATTTGGGTTGCCGTTGCTGTCAAAGCGATAAAGGGAACGTCCGGCGCCAGCTCTCGCAGCAACGCGATCTGCAGGTAGGATGGCCTGAAATCGTAACCCCATTGAGAAATACAATGAGCTTCGTCGATAGCCACCAGCGCGACCTTCATTTGTTTAACCCGTTCAATAAAAATATCGGTCTGCAATCGCTCCGGAGAAACATACAGAAATTTCATCTGGCTATAGATCGCATTGTTGAGCAATATGTCGATCTCCTGGCGACTCATTCCGGAGTGAATCGCCTCTGCCATGATGCCACGCTTTTTAAGTTGCTCTACCTGATCTTTCATCAAAGCGATCAGCGGGGTCACCACCAAACATAGCCCCGGCATGAGCAACGCAGGCACCTGGAAACAAATCGATTTTCCACCGCCGGTAGGCAGTAGTGCGAGCGTATCGTGGCCTGCCAAAACCGAACGGATGATATCTTCCTGTGTCGGCCTGAACTGACCGTGTTTCCAGTATTTCCGTAAAATATCGAGTGGCGTATCCACGGGTGATTCCTAACCTTTTTTGGCTATGATATCCCAATATAGAGTTTCTGCCTGAAATGGAATACGGTGTGAGAGAGATCGACGCTATTTACTGACCAGCACGGCGTCATCGAGAATAAAATTAACGTGCTCCATATCGTCTGCGTTGAGTTTCAATTTGCCTTTCACAGTGATGAGGTCATCGACTTGAAATTTGCCCGGGGTTTTGGAAAAATTTATTTCCGCTACAGATTCGGGTCCGCCGCCACCGCAAAAGTAACACTGGCTCATCGGAAACTTGGAAATAATGATATAATCACCGTCTTCCGGAGCAAAGGGAACATAAAATCCCTGTACGGTTATTTCTTTTCCTTCAAGGGCTTTTAGCTCTTTGGTGAAATTGGGATAAAAGAGGTATTCTCCCATTTTCTCATAATATTTCGGTTCGAACTTGGTCTTAGCAAATTCGTTCCAGCTGTCAATTTTAGTTTGTGCAGTGGCGAACGTGGCAAGCGATAAAAATAAGGCGATCCAACAAATGCTTCTCATAATTTTCTAGTTACCCGCCAGCACTTTAGAAATATCGGTCCGATATGCCTGTATGGCGGGGATAATGGCACATAATAAACCTAACAACAAACTTCCCACCAAAATTATCCATTCTTCACTATAGAAAACAATACCACTTATCCCTGCTTTCTGCGTTTGCACCACTAAAGATGCCATCATCAACAAGACACCGTGGCCCATCAACATTCCGATGGTGCTTCCCATCAGCGTTAATAACGCGCCTTCCATCAAAATGGATGTCATTAATTTTCCACGCGTGGCGCCCATGGAACGCATAATGGCCAGGTCATACCGCCGTTCCTTCAGCGAATTATACAAAGCGATAAAAATGCTCAAAGCCGAAATGAAAATAAGTACGGAGGCAAACCCGGTCAAAACATCCACGCCTACACCCAAGATGGAAAACAATCTGGCAATCTCAAATGCCGGAGACGCTGCCTGCAGTTTGCTTTGTCCGTTGATCCACCGGGGCAACTGAAGGGCACCCATAGGCGAACGATATTGGATCAACAACGATGTAATTTCTTTGGTTGAATCGCCAGCCGCCACGGAGCTTATGAGAGGAGAACGCATCTGCGCGGAATCAACCGGCGTGTCGTAGGCAACCGTTTCCTGGTGTACTTCATGAACTTCCCAAACGCTCTCGACACCGGTGAGGATCAAGTTGTCCTGCACGTTTCCGGCGCGTTTTAAAATGCCCCTCACCACAAACTTTTGCTCATCGTGACCGTGACCGTCTGTAGTGAGTCCGTGCGTACTGGCAAACCGGTCTCCTACGTTCAATTGAAGTTGTTGGGCCACTGTTGCACCAATCGTAACTTCCATCGGCGCCCGCCACCATTCGCCTGTTGCCAATTCAGCTTTGTACAGATTGATATAATTGGGGCTGGTGCCAATGATTCGGTAGCCTTGGTAGCTATCACCCAAAGCCAGGGGAATAGCTGTTTTCACGAGGCGATGCTTCGAAATCTTTTCCGCTTCATCCAACCGGATATTTCCCGTGGGAAAATCAATATGAAAAAGATTGCACAATATCAGCTGCATCGGGCTGCCCTTCGCCCCTACCACCAGGTCGATACCCTTTGAATTATCTGTTATCTTTTGTTGCAATTGATTGTTGAAGAGCAGCAGAATGGTTATGACAGCGATGCCCAGGCTCAGTAAAATAATATTTAAGGCTGTGTTCAGTGGCCGGGCCTTACAATAACTCCAAACGAGTAAAAAGAGATTCATGCGTAAGCCATTAGTCGTGATGCAGGTGTATCTGTTGCCCTATCTTGGATTTTAATCGATAATCATGCGTCGCCACTACGAGCGTCGATTGATGCTGACGGGCCATATTCATCAGCACGTCGATAACGCGATCGCAATTTTTATCATCGAGTGCAGAGGTGGGTTCGTCGGCAAAGATAATACCGGGTCTGTTCATCACCGCTCTGGCGATAGCCACACGTTGCGCTTGCCCTTGGCTCAGTTCGCTGATCTTCGCATTTTGCTTTTCGACAAGCCCCAAATGCACAAGAATTTCTTCGACTCTGTTCTCATGATCACGCATTCCTGCCAGGAAAGGCGCCATCAGAAGATTTTTTCTTACCGTGAGCGCCGGAATGAGGTGGTTCTTTTGAAACACAAAGCCCACATGTTGCCCACGAAAGCGATCCAATGCAGATTCTGATAAGTCGTTGATCTCCGTTCCGTTGATCTGGATTGAACCCACCTTGGTCCGTAACAAGCCGCCCATCAGGTGAAGCAGAGTAGTTTTACCGCTGCCCGATTCGCCCAGTAATAAGCATTGCCCGGCTTTCTCCAGTGACAGATTCGGGAATCGAATGGTTTTACCGGGTTCATAAGAATACGAAAGGTCACGGATCTTGATCATAATAAACGCAACAGGGCTGCAATGTAAACCAACAACTAAAAATTAAAAAACTATACCCATGGGGACATGCTTTGCAAACCTTTGGTGCTCACTCAATAAATCTCACTTCTACCCTTCTGTTTATCGCTCTTGCGGCCTCTGAGCGGTTGTCGGTTATAAAACGAGTCTTTCCATATCCGAAAATCTCGATGCGATCTTTGTCAATACCCAGTGAAATCAAATAGGCGGCTGCGCTATTGGCACGTTTTCGCGAGAGTTTCAGATTGTAGTTGTCGCTGCCTTGATCGTCGGTATGTCCTGAGAGCTGAACTTTAAGTTTGGGGTGCATGGCCAGAAATGATGCCAGACGATCGAGTTCCTCGAACGATCCCGGAAGTAATTTATAACTATCAAATTCGTATTGAATATTTTTCAGAGCGTAGGTTGTATTGAGCGCTACCTGTTCAGGCTCGAATGCGGGGCGCAATTGCGCCACAACTTCCGTTATAGGCTGAAACTTTGGCGTTACTTCCACCTGGTCAATATAATAGTAGGCGCTTTGCGCCAGCATCTCCTCGCTGGCCGGCCGAAAGCGGATGTCGTAGGTCTTCGTGACAGCATCGTTATAAAAATTACCAACCGTTAGAAATCGCTCGCCGCCATGAGCTTTGTAATCCATGCTGGCTTTCTCCCACTGCCCCGTTTGGGCCGTAAGCGCAGAATCCCTGACTACGGCAAGGGTTGGCTCAACGTCAACAGCATGATCGTGGCCCCATGTTAAAAGTGAATCTGACAACAACAATCCCATCCGGTCAATGGAAAATTTTGAATACGACGAGAGCTTAAATCGAAATGCTATCTGATAAACGGTGTCCTTGGTCAGCGGCTCGCGCAACTTGCATTGAATAAATTCACGATACTCCTTCAGTCCGTTCCAGGCGTAGATACCGGCGTATCCATGGCCTTCATAAGCATCGGAAACACCGGCCCAGTTATAGGGCACGTCGGCTTCTCCGCGGCTGCAGGAGTGAAAATGATCGGGTGTGCCCGTATTGGCTGACATCCATTGCGGAATGGAAAATTCGCGGGCTGACTGGTGGAACACGCCCGGACATTTTATAAAATCTTCGAAGCCGGGATTCGGAACGAGGTTCTGACAAAAAACTGCAGAACCTAATAGGAAATTCAGCGTAAGGGCGAAAAGTAGCTCACCAAACCGAAACGACCACTTGATCATTTATAATAGGTTACTTCCACCCTAAAACGCTGGTCGATGGCACCTAGTCTGTCGTATGCCGATTTAGAAATTTTTATGATAAGCTTATCGGTCATCGCCGTGTCGGGCAATTTGCCCATGACCCTAACAAAGACCTCGCGATTATTCATTTCGTTTCTCACTTTCAGTATTGTGCCCACCGGTGCCGTGCGATGTAAGGCGAGATATTTTCTGTTGCCTTCGGTTCCCTCAATGAGCTCGGCTGAGCCTAGTTCCCTGATCTCATTTCCATTGGTTGATTCGGAGATCTTGATGGTG
>JBMOKS010000640.1:0-6372 GCA_049324355.1 Bacteroidota bacterium | reverse complement strand
CTAATGAACGGAATGAATAGAAATTTTTTCATGTCGTGTTTTTATTTCGCTGCTGATAAGCGGTTTTCAGAGATCTAGTTACGAATCATCACATTACCACCATTGGCGCGCATGCGCTCCATTTGCTCGTTTACCATTTTCCTGAATTCAGGCTCGGTGGTCTTAGTGCCTCCGGATGGAACTTTCATCTCACCTTTTTTCAGTGGACGGAGGTCGATCTTCTTAGCGGAAACAATTCTTTCGCCATCGTTGATGTCAACTTCCAATACTGCGCCTGGTAGTGTGTTGAAATTCTCGGGACCGAGGAATGGCCTTAATTTATCGGTATACCACGCCACTATGTTTTGTTTTCTTTCTTCATTATATAGGCTCGCCTTTTTGCATTCATAGCCGCTCACAACCTTTGTTTCGGTTCCCAACTTCCAGGCATTTACTTTCAAAGAATCTTCTATCAGAAATTTTTTACCCATAAATTCCTGAAGCATAACTCTTTTCGACTCGTTTTGATTGATGTAGACTTCTGTTTGCGGACGCTGAATGCGCATACGCATGCCGCCGTGGTCCATCTCGGCATCGTCATCTTCTTCCTCTTCGACGGGCTTATACAAAGACTCACCTGCGTTGAAAAACAGCTGATCCCGGTGGGTTCTGAATTCCGGGATCATTGCCCTCATCTCCTCACGCTCTTTCGGTAATTGACGGTGCACGTTTATTTTTACTTCATAGGCGATCATGCCTTCCACGTTTTGGCCCAGTGCGATTTGGGCGGCGGTAATGGATACGAGGATACCGAGGAGTATTATTATCTTTTTCATAGTGTTTGAGATTTTCATTTTTTGGTTGAATGCCGCGATAAATGTACGCTTAGGAGTGGCCGGGCATAGTTAATAGTTCTGAAAGGAATGTTAATTAAGGTTAAAATCGAATCAGGGATGAAAAAAAGCGCGTTACTTTTGTATGTATCGTTCGGGGGTTTGTTGTTTATAGACTATTATCGGCACGAATATGGCGCGGCAAAAAAATGCGACAACGTTAATTCTTATGATCAGCAGCATAATCTTGTTGCTGATCCTACAATTTTTCTGGTTGAGAAACTCCTATCGCGACGCTGCCAATAATTTTAGACAGGAAACCAATTCCATTTTTCGCAATACTATTTTCGCCATGCACGACTCGCTCATTCAGCGTAGCATTGAACCCGTGATGAGAGATTCCGTGCGCCATATCTTCAAAAGGCAGCAGCGTAGTGCGCAAGACTCACTCCAGTTGGGATTTCACCTGGAAGATACTTTTATCAATCACATCGATGTGCGCGAGCGGGCTGCAAGGGTAGAAGTATATATGTCCGACAATCATGACTCCATCTTTAAGATCCTGAACCCGGTAGTGAAGCGCATACAAAACGAAAGACAACCGAAGAGTTTTATTATTCGACTCGGCCCCGACTCCTTAAAGATTGATAGTATCGCCTATTTTTTCAAGAGGGACCTCGATAAGGCAGGCATCAACACTCCGTTTAAGGTGATGGTCATAAAAAGGCTCCCTGGTGAACGAGGACAAAGAGGAGAACGTGGGCGAGGCCGACTTTTCAAACAGCCATCTGAAAATTACTTCTCAGACATCGTCCCATTCAATCCTATGTTCCATTACGCTGTTTCCTTTTCCAGTGTGGGAGCTCTGCTACTAAAAGAGATTGCGCCACAAATACTTTTTTCGATATTTCTAACACTGCTCACCATCGTGTCCTTTTGTCTGATGTACAGCAACCTGCGCGCGCAGCAACGGCTCATGGAAATGAAGAATGAGTTTATCAGCAATGTCACACACGAACTAAAAACGCCTGTGGCCACCGTCAGCGTGGCCCTCGAGGCTTTGAAGAATTTTCGGGCACTCGATAACCCTCAACGTACCTCTGAATACCTCGACATCGCCCAAAACGAACTGAACCGGCTTACGCTCATGACCGATAAGATCCTGAAGACGGCGGTATTTGAGAATCAGGGGATCGACTTAAAAATCGAAAAGATTGACGTAGACCAAATGTTGCAGCAAATTCTTTTGTCGATGAAGCTCGTTTTCGAAAAACGGAAAACGAAGATCAGTTACGAAAAGGAAGGCACCGATTTTGGGCTTTCGGGTAGTCATACCCACCTGACCAATGTGATGTACAATTTGCTGGACAATGCTTTAAAATACAGCGACGACGGCGCGTCCATTAAGGTCATACTAACAGATCTGAATCATTCACTCACTATTGCCGTTCAAGACACTGGCGTTGGCATACCGGTACATTATCAAAAAAAGATCTTCGAAAAATTCTTTCGTGTTCCAACCGGTGACTTGCACAACATCAAGGGTTATGGGCTCGGTCTCAGCTATGTGGCCAGCGTGATCAGAAGCCATCATGGTGAAATTTCTGTTGACAGCGAGCCGGGAAAAGGCAGCTGCTTTACCATCACTCTTCCAAAAATGCATGAAAATTAAAGTTCTTTACGTTGAAGACGAACCTTTCCTGGGTCGTATTGTCAAAGAAAGTCTGGAAAGTCGCGACTTTGAAGTAACCATGCTCGAACATGGCAAGGGCGCATTCCAAGTTTTCGAAAAAACTAAGCCAGATATTTGCGTGCTGGATATCATGCTTCCTTTCAAAGACGGCTACTCTATTGCCAAAGAGATTCGGCAAATCAATCCAATCACACCAATCATATTTGTCACCGCCAAAACACAAACCGAAGATCTGCTGAAGGGCTTTGAATCGGGCGGTAATGATTATCTCCGAAAGCCATTCAGCATGGAAGAGCTGATCGTTCGCATTAACAACTTATTGCAAATAACGCGACAGCAAAAGAATATTCCTTTGTTGGAGTGCATCACCATTGGCAAATACGAATTCAACCCGCTCCGTTATGAACTCAAGGTGAACGAAGATGTGCGCAAGCTTTCCCATCGCGAAGCCAATTTGTTGTCAATGCTTACGGAAAACAGAAACGGCACCACCCAACGAAAAGACATTCTCATGCGATTGTGGGGCGATGACTCGTTTTTCAACTCCCGTAACCTCGATGTGTATATTACGAAGTTGCGCGATTACTTGAAAGAGGATCCGTCGATCGAGATCATCACCATTAAAGGAGTCGGCTACCACTTTGCCGTGGGATAAACGTCAGAAATTTTAATCACCAGCTATTTCAAGTTTATAGCCTACGCCATGAACATTCAGAATATTGATCGTTTGATCTGCCTTCAATAGTTTTCTCAGCCTGGAAATGAAAACATCCATGCTTCGCCCAACAAAATAGCCTTCGTCTTCCCAAATGGCCTTTTGGATAACATCTCTTTCGATAACTTTATTTTGGTTGACACAGAAAAGTTTCAGCAGCTTGGCTTCTTTGTGAGTGAGCTGAACGGTTTCAGTTCCGGACTTGATCTGTTGATTATAAAAATCGCAAATCAGACCTCCGATTTTATACACGAATTGCTCGTCGGCCTTTGAGGGCTGTTGATACACCCGTTTTAAAATGGTTTCGATTCGGAGCAAAAATTCCTCGACGCTGAAGGGTTTGGTAATGTAATCGTCGGCACCGAGTTTAAATCCACGGATTCTGTCTTCTTTCAACGCCTTGGCCGTTAAAAATATGATGGGTACTTTAATGTCCAGCTTACGGATGTCGTGAGCCAGTGTAAATCCGTCCATCTTCGGCAACATGACATCAAGCACACAGATATCATAATTATTTTTTACATATGCGCTTAACGCAGACTGGCCGTCTGAAAATACATCTACGTCGTAACCTGCCATCGTCAAATTGTCTTGAAGCATAAAGCTCATGTTCGCATCATCTTCTGCCAGGAGGATCTTTCTCGGTTTTGTCTTCATTTAATTTATCTATGCCTGAGCAGGGAAAAATAATTCAAAACAACTGCCTTTATTCTCCTCGCTCGTAACTTTTACAAAGCCCTGGTGTGCATCTACAATTTTTTGAACATAAGTCAGACCGAGGCCAAATCCTTTTACGTCGTGCACATCTCCCGACGCTGCGCGATAGAATTTTTCGAAGATGAACTTCTGAGCATCTCGGCGTATGCCTATGCCCTTATCGGCTACGCTGACGAGAATACCTTTATCATTATTCTCGGTGGTGATGGTTATCTCCGGATTGGAAGGCGAATATTTCTCGGCGTTGTCGAGCAGGTTATAAAATATATTGGTCAGGTGAAACTGATCGCCAAAGATCAGCGAATATTTTGCCCTCAGGTTACCAACGATGGTTCCGCTGCGTGTTTGTATTCTTAGTTTAAAATTCTCCATTACTTCTTCCAGCACTCGGTTCACATCAACTTCCTTTTTTTGTAGCCTAATGTTTCCGCGCTCAAGCAGAGCAGTTTGAAGCACATGCTCGACCTGAAACTTCAGTCTTTGATTTTCCTGATAGATAATATCCGCATATTTTGCTGCCTTGTACTCATCCAGTTCGCCACCTGCCGATCGCAGCACTTCGCTGGCCATAGAAATATTGGCAATGGGTGTTTGCAGTTCATGCGTCATGTTGTTGATAAAATCAGCCTTAACTTCTGCGAGCTTCTTTTGTTTGGAGAGGTCGACGATCATAAACGCAAACAAGATCAGGATCAGCAAAAATGTAAACGCTGTAAACGTCCATAAATTCAGTGAACCTGCTACGTCAGTTTTCTTGTGCGGGAAGGTTACGGCGAAATCCATGTCGGTGATGACCTGGTCGCGGTCGAGGCATGGAGGCTGACCTTCGGTGAGTATTCCATGATCATAAAAACTTCCCAGCAACAAGGTGTCCACCTGATGATCGTATACCGTCAGCTGAAAGGACCAAAAGATGTCGTGCTCTTTAAATTCAATTTTTACAAGCGAATCCAGTTGTCTGTAATTCAAGGGGCGGTTTAGTTCAACGTAATAAGTATTATTGGAAGTTTGTTTTACGGGATCAATGCGTGAATGTTTGTTGCCGGTTAATGTAAGAAGGTCATCGGCAATAGCTCTTAGGGCGAGGTTGACTTTTTCATCGAACTGTTTCTCCTGTAAATCGTATGCTTTTGCAAACCAATAGATCTGAATAATCAGCAGTCCCGCCAACGCTACTATCGCAGAGACGATCATTATCCGGTAGACCTTTGCTTTCATTTCGTAAGCGCTTTATCCATGATAAAGGTAGACTATAATTACATCCCTTTCTGAAATTTTACATTTCGTTAACATCATTTTACAGCGCTTTTACAAAAGTGGCGGAGGCCAGCGGTAGGTTTGACAAAGATTTTCAATCCAAAAACAAAAACTATGATCAAGCACATTTATTCCATTTTGCTGATTGTCTTAGCTACTCAAGTCGGGGCCCAAGATCAGATGCTTGCGACGGGCGTCATTCATGTAACAAAAGATCAGGGAGCGAGCTGGCGCCAAGCTGATGCCGGACTTCCTGCTGACACACGCGTGAATGCGTTTGTAGAAACCGATGGGTTTATTTTTGCCGGCACAGACAACTATGGTATTTACGTCACGAAGGCCAATGCTATCCAGTGGACTCCCGTCAATAAAGGGCTTCCGCTAAATTTAGGAATATCTTCCATGATCGTTTTTAACCATACATTGCTGGCCGGAAGCTACAAAGGCGGCGTTTACGTGTCGACCGATAACGGCGGGCATTGGCAACAATCAAATACCGGACTAAACGAGTTTAGCGTGCGCAGCTTATACGTATTAAACTTCGTGATCTATGCAGGAACAAATGATGGCATCTATTCATCAATGGATGGTGGCAAAAAATGGGTTCTGGAAAAACGCGGTGCACAAGTAAATGCTTTTACTTCGGTGGGTAGCCGCCTTATCGCGGCTACAAATCATGGCGTGATCCTCGCACAGGACAATGAGAGTGATTGGACCTCAGTTTCGGTTGAAAACGGCATTCGGGATCTGGCCTCCGATGGCAACACATTGTATGCTTTGGCCTATCGACAGACCCTGTACAAATCGACTGACGGCGGTATGACCTGGAAGCCGTACACACCTCCGTTGGCTCATACGCTCTCAGTTCAGGTAATCCGTCTGGGGAACAAGTTTTTTGCAGTGCGACTACATGAACTTCTTCCGCTCAAGATGGACGCCACCTACACAGAATTATTCAACAGTTCGGTTGGTCTGATAAAAGCACCGGAAGACAATTGTTGATCTATTAAACGATCTAGAATGAACAGGATCTGCCCTAGCAGATCCTCTTTTCGTTGGGCATCCATGCACACATCCCCTCGTGAAGCTTCGCTCGTTCCTCGCTGCGCTTTCGAACCGCCACCGCGCACTTTGTACCTCAAAACAAAGATCCCACTTGATTAGATTGGTCTTTGTGG
>JBMOKS010000639.1:2223-6380 GCA_049324355.1 Bacteroidota bacterium | reverse complement strand
GTGAATAGTCTGCGAAGTGAGTAGTCGTTTACCTAATTTAAGATCACGACCGCGATCGTGAGCGCTCAAATCTGTGCGCCCGCGGACAGCTAAACAACATACAACCCTGTAGAAACGCTCGAATCGCACGTTCGAGACTTTGGCACAATTATTAATACTACATTTAGGAATTAATTATTACCCAATGAAGAAATACCAACTGGGCGAGTTTGAAGAAGTCGTGATGCTAACCGTAGGTGTGCTGTACGACGAAGCGTACGGCGTGTCGATCAAGAAAGAAATCGAAACACGCCTGAAGCGAAACGTAAGCGTAGGTGCACTACAAACAGCATTGAAACGACTCGAAGACAAAGGCTACCTGAAATCGCGTGAAGGAGAAGCAACGGAAGAACGCGCTGGGCGCCCAAAGAAATATTTTCAGATCACGGCGCTTGGCAAGAAAGCGATGGAGTTCACCAAGAGTACCCGCGATGAGTTGTGGAGTTCCATACCGAAGGTGGCCTGGGAAGGAAAGATTGTGGCCGGGTAGAAGATAGACGTTAGACGTTAGACATAAGACGTTAGACGCTAGACATAAGACAAAAGACATAAGACGAAAGACAAACGATGAAAGACGATAAGCACGGTGATATCGGGCCACCAAGGTGGGCGCATCGGTTCTTTCGCTGGTATTGTCATCCGAAGTTGCTGAAGTACATAGAAGGTGATCTACTAGAGATGTATGAAGAGACGAAAGCACAACGAGGGAAGGGAAAAGCGGATCTGAAATTTATCATTGATGTTATACTATTATTTCGGCCAGGTATTATTCGTCCGGCCGAAGGTTCTCAAAAAATAAACACATACGGGATGTATAAAAGTTACTTAAGAATAGGCTGGAGAAATCTTCGAAAAAACAGAGGATACGCTTACATCAATCTTATTGGTCTTACTATTGGAATGGCCGTAACCATTCTTATTGGAGTCTGGGTATTCGATGAAGTCTCCTTCAACGCAAATCATGGTAACTATGACAGGATAGCCGAGGTACATCAACACAAACGGTTGGGTAATGAAATTCAGACAAGTGCTGCACCCAGTCCACTGGCTCTTGAGCTGCGTCACTCGTTTAACGACGATCTAAAGCACGTCGTGCGGATGTGGTGGTTAACCAGCCATACGCTAAGTACAGATAGCGTTGCAGATCTGAAAATCCCGAGGATGGGAACATTTATTGACAAAGAAGGTCTGGCAATGTTCTCATTCCCTATGATCCGGGGATCGTGGCGAAGCCTTGATGAACCTGCGTCTATCCTTTTATCAGAGCCAACAGCGGTGGCTCTCTTTGGCGACAAGGATCCCATCAATAAAATGCTGAGAATCGACAACGTGGTCGATGTGAAGGTCACGGGTGTTTACAAAGAATTTCCAGAGAACAGCAGCTTTCATGGCTGGCAGTTTGTGTCGTCGTGGGACTTGTGGGTATCGGTTAACCGGTGGATGATTGATGGAGATACAAACTGGAATGAGGAGCTAACAACGTTCGTTGAACTTCAACCTTCCGCTTCATTCGAATCCGTGTCTCAGAAAATCAAGGAGATAAAATTCAAACATCTCGATCCTGAGCAGGCCAGAAGAGAGAATCCGGTTCTTTTCCTGCAGCCTATGAGCAGGTGGCACTTGTATGGGGAATGGCGAGACGGCAAGGAAACGGGAACACGAGCCCAATTGGTTTGGCTTTTTGGGATCATTGGGATATTTGTTTTGACGCTCGCGTGTATCAATTTCATGAACCTCAGTACCGCGCAATCGCAAATGCGCGCCAGGGAAGTGGGCATTCGCAAGTCGATCGGTTCCGCTCGAACGCAGCTGATCGGTCAATTTTTCACTGAAACGTTTTTACTGGTGTTGATGTCTTTTGTGATGGCTGTGGGCGTGGCGACTCTCGCGATGCCCTGGTTTAATGAACTGGCCGCTAAAGATATGTCCATACCCTGGTCGGAATACAATTTTATTCTCGCAGCAGGCGGTTTTGTGGTACTCACGAGTTTGTTGGCCGGAACTTATCCAGCATTATTCCTTTCGTCGTTCCAGCCGATAAAAGTTCTGAAGGGCACGTTTCGGTTGGGTAACTTTACCCAGGCTCCACGTAAAGTACTCGTGGTGTTGCAATTTGTTGTTTCGGTGTGTCTCATTGTAGGAACCATAACGGTGTGGAGGCAAATTCAGTTTGTAAAAGACAGACCTGTGGGATATACCCGCGAAGGATTGATTATGATACGTAAAGTCATGGGGCAATTCCGAGGCAAGGCAGATGTGTTACGAAACAAGCTTAGAACAGCCGATGCCGTGGTCGACATAGCAGAGTCGGCAAGCCCGATAACCGAAAATTGGTTTACGAACAGCAATTTAAGCTGGCAGGGTAAGGATCCCGATGCAAATATTGACTTCACCTTTTCGGCCGTAAGCCATGACTATGGACGGACTATGGGATGGAATTTTATTCATGGACGAGATTTTTCGCGAGAGCGTGTAACTGACTCATCGGCTGTTATACTCAATGAGACGGCAGCCATGTTAGTGAAGTGGCAGAACCCGCTTGACCAGGAAATCGTGTTCAATGGAGAGCGGTATAATGTGATTGGAATTGTTCAGGATATCGTTGCAGACTCCCCTTACGAAACCGTTAAACCGGGAGTTTATTTTTTGCAGCATGACCGAACATTAAATTTAGTTGGAAGTAACTGGCTTACCCTAAGACTAAATCCAAGTCTCAGCACAATGGAGGCCATTAGTCGTGTTGAAAAAGTTTTTCAATCCGTATTACCAGCCGTTGCGTTCGACTTCAAATTTGTTGATCAGGAATTTGAAAATAAGTTTTCGAGTGAGAAGCAGATGGGCAAACTTGCTTTGCTTTTTGCTCTACTCGCGATCTTCCTTTCTTGCCTCGGCTTATTCGGCTTGGCGTCTTTTGTTGCGCAGCAGCGTTCCAAAGAAATCGGATTAAGAAAAGTAATGGGAGCCACGGTGCTGAACGTTTGGGGAATGCTTTCGAAGGAATTTCTTTTGCTGGTGACTGTTTCTATAGCGGTCTCAATTCCAATAGCACATTATGCCATGAATAATTGGCTTCAAAGTTATGCGTATCGAACAACTGTTTCGTGGTGGATTTTTACTGCCGCTGGTTTGTGTGCATTGGTCGTAACACTTATCACCGTAAGCTACCAATCGATCAAAGCAGCGGTGGCGAATCCGGTAAAAAGCCTTCGAAGTGAATAGTTTGCAGTAAGCAGTCGGCAGTCTTAAAACTTGTCTACCGCAACTCTTATTGCCTACGTGGTACATCAAAACGTTCGACATTGGAATTAGAGAAAACATATCCACCCAAACTCGCGCATCGCTTCTTTCGCTGGTACTGCCATCCGAAGTTGCTGAAATACATCGAAGGTGATTTGCTCGAGATGTATGAAGAGAACAAGGAAAAGAAAGGAAAGCCTAGAGCCGACCTGAAATTCATTGTAGATGTAATTCTTCTTTGCCGACCAGGTATTATTCGCCCGGCAGAGGGACACGAAAAAATAAACACATACGGTATGTATAAAAGTTACTTCACGATCGGCTGGCGCAACCTGCTACGAAACAAAGGATACTCACTCATTAACATCGGCGGACTCGCCCTCGGTATGACGGTGGCCATTTTACTCGCACTGTGGATTGTCGACGAGATCACATACAACAAATACCACGAAAACTATTCGCGCATTGGCCAGGTGTATCGACACAATACCCACAACGGCGAAATTCTAACTGGAAACATTCTCAACACGGGTACCGGCACGCTGTTGCGCGACGAATACCGTACCTATTTCGAAAAAGTGGTGATGGTGCGCGGTCGTAGTGAAGAACACGTACTTAGCCTCGGCGAAAATCAATTCACACAGATCGGCTACTTCATGCAACCGGACGGACCGGACATGTTCACGCTGAAGATGATCCACGGAACACGCGCCGGCCTTCACGACATGACGTCCATATTAATTTCTCAATCGACGGCACGAAAATTCTTTAACGATCAAAATCCGGTTGGTCAGATTTTGCGCATGGACGCCAAGTGGGATTTAAAAATTACCGGCGTGTATGAAGATCTTCCTCTTAACTCTGTATTTCACGATGCCAGC
>JBMOKS010000639.1:0-2213 GCA_049324355.1 Bacteroidota bacterium | reverse complement strand
TTGCACCGCTCGACTTATTTCTCAATGGCTGGAGTAATCTCAATGTGTGGAACAACTACAACATGCATGTGTATGTAGAACTGAATGATCAACAAACGTTCGAGGGTGCTTCGTTGGCGATTGAGAAGGCAATGCGGCCGCATGTAGATGAAGAAGCGCTCGCTTCAAATCCACGCCTTTTTGTTCATCCAATGAAAGACTGGCACCTCGCATCGCACTTCGAAAACGGTGTGCTTACTACCAGCCCACGGATGAATGCCGTGTGGTACTACGGAGTAATTGGATGCTTTGTGTTGATTCTAGCTTGCATCAATTTCATGAACCTTACCACAGCGCGCTCCGAAAAACGAGCAAAGGAAGTGGGAATCAGAAAATCGATCGGCTCGGTACGCAGTCAGCTGGTAGGGCAATTTTATACCGAAGCGTTTCTCGTGGCGTTGCTCGCCTTTGCCTGTGCACTACTGCTTACACAACTATTATTGCCTGGCTTCAACCGCATCGCCGACAAGGACATCGCACTTCCCTGGGGTGAACCGATCTTCTGGTCATGCTGCCTCAGTTTTACGTTCGTTACCGGTTTGCTCGCTGGGAGTTACCCTGCCTTATACCTCTCTTCATTTAATGCAGTGCAAGTGCTGAAGGGAACGTTCAAAACCAGTCGCTTTGCTTCGTTGCCGCGAAAAGTTTTGGTAACAATACAGTTCACCGTGTCGATCAGTTTAATTATTGGCACTGCCATCGTGTATCTGCAGATCCAACATGGCAAGAATCGGCCGATCGGTTACTCGCGCGAAAACCTCATCTCACTTCATCCACGTTCGCCCGAATTCAGCGGTAAGTACGAGCTGCTGCGAAATGAGTTGAAAAAAACAGGGGTGGTGAACGAAGTCGCGGAGTCGAACTATGCTATTGTGAGCACCCTTGGTTGGAACGGCGGGTTCGACTGGAAAGGAAAAGATCCAAATCTTCAAGATGAAACATTCAACATCAACCGGGTGACTGTCGAATATGGCAAAACGCTTGGTTGGGAATTTATCGAGGGCCGCGATTTCTCCCGCGACTTCGCGTCGGATGCGAAAGCCGTTGTTATAAATGAATCAGCTGCAAAAATATTCCGATTCGATCATCCGGTGGACGAAATTCTTGTTCGCAACTGGGACGACCAACGAGTTGAATTTAAAATCATCGGCGTTATCCGCGATGTGTTGAAAGGATCACCCTTCGAAAAAACGGACCCGTGCCTTTACTTTCTATCTGAAAATGGCGAGGGCTGGCTTCACATCCGAATGAATGATCAGGCATCCACCGCCGAAGCGCTTCCAAAAATTGAACGCGTGTTCAAACAACTTGTACCTACGGCACCTTTTGATTTCACCTTTGCCGACGACGACTATTACGCAAAATTCAAGAGTGAAGAACGTGTTGGAACCCTGGCAACTATTTTCAGCGCTCTGGCAATTCTCATCAGCTGTCTGGGATTGTTCGGACTTGCATCGTTCGTGGCAGAACAACGGACCAAGGAAATAGGCATCCGCAAAGTAATGGGTGCTTCTGTGGCGTCGCTATGGCGTATGTTGTCAAGAGATTTTGTGGTGTTAGTGATCCTGGCTTTCGCGATCGCCACGCCATTGAGTTACACCTTCATGCACAATTGGCTGCAACACTACGACTACCAAACCGAAATGCCATGGCATGTATTTGTGCTAGCCGGTGGCGGAGCGCTGCTCATCACACTGCTGACTGTTAGCTATCAGGCAGTGAAGGCGGCGATGGCAAATCCGGTGAAGAGTTTGAGGAGCGAGTAGAAGCACGAGATAAAAGATGAAAGATGAAAGACGAAAGATGAAAGACACACGATGAAAGACGATCATCATGGTGATGTAGGGCCGCCGAGGTGGGCGCATCGGTTCTTTCGATGGTATTGCCATCCAAAGTTGCTGAAGTATATCGAGGGAGATTTGCTGGAGATGTATGAAGAGACGAAATCATCGAACGGAAAATACAGAGCAGACTTAGCATTCATTGTTGACGTGATTCTCCTCTGTCGGCCCGGAATAATTCGCCCGGCTGAAGGACATGAAAAAGTAAACACATTCGGTATGTATAAAAGCTATTTGAAGATCGGTTGGAGAAACTTATGGAAGAGCAAAGCCTATTCATTCATCAATATCGGCGGTTTGGCTCTTGGCTTGTGTGTTACGATGTTGATCGGC
>JBMOKS010000638.1:4092-6381 GCA_049324355.1 Bacteroidota bacterium | reverse complement strand
GCCATCTTCGCAATTAAGCTTATCCAATTCTTACTATGTGGACTGTGTATATCCTCAAATGTTCCGATGGAAAATTCTACACGGGGTGTACTTCGGATCTGGATGACCGAATGAAAAGACATCACGCTGGAGCTGGCTTGTTAAAGTGTGCAGAAGCGTAGGCCGACTGCTCCCACCGAAGCTTCAGCCTTGGCAGTTTTTTTTATTCCACAACCCCTTAAATTGCGTGGTTTAAGGAGTTTTTTTCTTAAACCTTTTCTTACCAATTCATTCACCAGGTTTGTGCTTTAATCGGTTCCCTCGACTTTCGTCGACACAGATCAGACCAAGTGCTTCACTTTATTGGACCTTGCACCATACAAATCGCGAGCGGATTATATTAAATTAAATGTATTTCTAAGGAGCCTTTGCAAGCAATTTCACATCTATGATTGGAAGGAAAGCATAATGTAAAATAGTCCCTTTAAATTCACTTGCCATCAGTCCCCTGGTTGTTGAAATAGAGATAGAATTGATTGTTTCAGCAAAGGCCTCGATTAGCTCAAAAGTATTTTCAGCTTTCATTTGCACGACTTCTTCAAAATTGCTAACACTGAAAACACAAGCACAAATAATTCTGCCAAGTTCAGTTTTTTTATCATCCGCATGGATTTTAACTCTTGTTGACGCAATTACTATTTTTTGATTGCTGTCAACATTGGTTTCAATATTGATGTCAAAATTGAAGTTATTAACTGAAAATCCAGGAGCTACCTTATGAATTGCTAGTTCATGTAACTCAATAGCACGAAGTTGAAATTTTACAAAGGTTGGTGCGGCTTCTTTAGCCATAGTTTACAGTGAGTTGTTAAGCAAGAATTTGTTTTTCCTGAAATAATTTTCCTAAAGCAGATTCGTGAAGTCCGACATAACGAGGTTGTGCCGGACTTGAAACAACAATTCTGTATTCAACAACCTTCACGATTTTAGCCGCCCGTTCCTTAATGGAAACCAGCTCGCCAGGAATTTCTAACTTGTCTTCAATATCCCACAAAGTATCCACTGTGAAGTTGTGTGTACCACTTAACCACTTGCTGATTTCGGATGGTTGCTTTCCCATTTCCTCGGCAAATTTTGTCTGGCTCCAACCTTTTGCTTTTCTGGCCTCATCAATTTTTGCGGCTAGAAGCATTTTGTTGTCCGTGCGCTCTTGCTCCTTAGGAGAAATTTCTTTTAGAAGAGTCCCAAGTACTTTACTTGTGTGGCCTTCAGCACGTTTTGCCTTATTCATTTTCATAAAAGTTAAAGTCGCGTAATAATTCAGTCTCATCCTCCGACCAGGTTATTTCTTTTTCCCTGATCCGTTTGCCTATTTCTGACGAGACTATTTTCATGTATTCATTCTCCTGCGTAAGCTTTTCGCTTTCCTGCAGGGCTTTCATAGTTTTCGGCTTGGGTCCACCACCCCCGATCACTATTACAGAAGTACCGAATCGAATGCAATACAGTCTTAATTTTTTATCGGGATCGTCATACAGAGCGCAGACACCATCTCCAGGTCTTCCCTCCCAGTCTTTAAAGAAGTGATCTCTTGCTCCGGTTTTTTTACCGATAGTACTTAAACGACTTGTAATGTTTTTGACTTCGTCATGGTGATCTTTCAGATTTTCAGTCACAAAATGATCAAAAAGGGTTGTCTCGTTCTCCTCATCTTCTTCAAGAATGACGGAATAGATAGTGGCTTTAGCACCTGACAGATCATCGAGCCTTACTATCCGAAAGTTCACTTTTAACTGAAATGGACTGCAAATATAACTCCAAAATAAGCCACAAAATTCACTTATAAATATAAATAACGGAATTTACTGTAACCATTTAATTATCAATTATTTATAAATCGTATAAGAGGGTATTAGGGTAATCAGGCAACCTTGGCAGACTAGCGGCCTTTATTAATCTCAGAATTACTGAAGAATTAAGTCCCCAATTTGAAGGCAATTGAATCCAGTTATCTGTATTTACTGGTTCATTTTTTTGCCATGTTCACGAAACGCGAACAGTGGAATTTTGTGAACAGAACCAACGTGATTTTCTATAAGTCTGCAGCAAATGCCAAAAAGTGCCGGAAATTTGAAACCGTATTGAGGGATTAAATGAGGGATTAAACCAGGAAAATTGAGGGATAAAAATGAGGGATTAAATCTGCGGCTTTTCGCCATCATTTTGGCCATCACTTACACCATCATTGAGCATCATTTACAGCCTCATTTTTAAATGCCAGATGACGAACTGCCAAGTTCGATTTCTATA
>JBMOKS010000638.1:0-4082 GCA_049324355.1 Bacteroidota bacterium | reverse complement strand
TTCAGCAGCAAACGGCAGAAAATGTCGGAAATTTGAAAACAAAACCTATTAGAGATTATTAGACCCCGCAAGGCCTTAGTTGCGTAATACCTTGTAATTCAGACTAATATTTGACCAGCCAATTAGAGTTTATTAGAGAACGTAGGATAGCGTGAATTTTCAGGCCTCAATAAGCTAAACCAACCGCTCTTCCAAAGCATCCCTCCACACTATAAAGCCTTTTTGATTATCCGTGTAATCATGAACAATCCGACTGAAGTTACCACGCATATTTTCCAGGAAAGTTTGTCGCCCCTTTGCTCTTATCAGGCCGAGATCCTGATCGATTTCCTGAAGTTTTTTTCTTAATACTGCTTTATTCTTTTCGATGTGCCAGATATAAGTTGCTTCTTCCGTATCTAAAGTTTCCCAAATAATGTGGTACTGTTGATCTCCGGCCAAAAGAAAGACAAATGAAAACGGAACGAGAACAAAGCGAATTTTCAAAACCGAGTTTTCGTGTTTTTGAGCCAGGTATCTTAAGTGTCTATGATGTTTTCCTTCCTTGTATTTCAATATTTCTTCCAACAGTTCTTCACCCGAATCATACAGACCAGTCGATCCTTCAAACTTTGATTGAAGTTCATCTATGTTCAATAAGATAGAATCTTCCGTGGTTGGAAGTTTTCCGAAAAACTTTTGTGACACAAACCGAAAACGAACACTCTCGATAATTTCACGATTGATTTTTTCGAGATCAGAGGAAATTGCGTAGTTGTAGATCAGTTTACCATTCTCTACTTTGACTTTTATGGTAGCCTTTATACTTCGAGCCTTTAATACTTTCGCAAAGTATGGCTTCAGCACTTCAAATTCCGGCCGGACGTGAGAGTTTTCAACTTCGAATTGCAAATCTCTGCCGTTCTCGGATAGCTGGTATATAAAGGCAATAATTCCGAATCGGAATTCAAGCTGCTCTATAAGAACCGAGATTCTTTTGTCAATGGAGAACGTGCTTGCGCTATTCTCTTGAGGTTCGTAGAAATCAAAAAGTGGACCTTCAGTTAAGAACTTTTTATAATAAGCGTTTCGCTTTTGGAACAGGTTTTCCAGATATTCAATTTTATAGTCTCTGTAATCATAAATGACGGGCTCCGACTTTGATCGCTGAACCCGTCCGATATATTGAACAAGTTTCCCTTCAAAAGAAAACGGGTAGACCAGAAAAATACATTCGAGGTTCTGAAGATCGCTGCCTTCACCAAAGTACTGTCCCGTTGTGATTAACGCCTGGAAATTTACTTCGTGCAATAATTTCCATTTAGTGTTCCTGGAAGATTCGGAATCATCTCCACTGAGTGTTATGGTTTTATAGAATTGTTTTAGATATTGATTAAGGGAGTCAATATGATCTTTTCTTTCCGTGATGATGACTACTTTTTTACCGGTATTTAATTCCTTAGTGATGTCGTTAAAAATAAGTTTGTTTCTGGCTGTGTCGTGAACAAGAACTTTGGATAGCGTTTCGAACTTATCCGATTTAGAATCGAAAGGAACAGAAAGATCGGTATCCCGAATCACAACCCTGGCTTTTAGATGAGATTCAATGTCCTTAGTCTTAATATCTGCAATGATCTCGCCCAAATGGGTAAAGATGATCTTCCCATCATTGTATTTCCGGAAAGGGGTGGCCGTTAATCCATAAATGAAAAAGGCATTCAGTCTGGAGATTGTGTTTCTGTAGGTTTCCGCAGGAACGTGATGACATTCGTCAACGAGAATAGTACCAAAGGCATTCTCAAGAGTGCCGTCAGATGAGTTTTGGATGGCTTTGTCAAGACTTTGAATAAGAGCAACTGTAATAGCTTTTCCTGGCTTGAAACTCCCTTGTCCAATTTTGCCAATGTCTTTCTTCGGAATATTTAAGAAAGTTTCAATCCGATCCATCCATTGATCGGCAAGCTGCTTACGGTGGACAATAATCAGTGCAGGTTGTTTTTTGGTGGCGATGATCGAAAGGCCAATAACAGTCTTTCCTGCACCTGGAGGAGCTACGATAATACCGAAGTCTTTTTTGGTAGCAGTCTCGTATGCGATCTTTTGATAATCCTTTAACTGGATGCTTGATTGGAAGGCAATTAATTTCCGCTTTGTCCTTTCGTCCTGAAAATCATACTCAATATTCCTTTCTTTGCAAAAACGTATTAGTCGTCCGATAAAACCTCGTGGAACAATCACATTGTTATTGCTTTCTTCAACGAATTTGAAATAGCGCTGAATACCCCACGTGTTTTTGCCCAGTTTCTTTTTGATCAGAAATTCGTTGTTGGTAAAATTCAGTTCTTCCTTTAGGAAATTGATTAGTTGTAGTGACAAGCCCGAACGATTGAGATGGATCGTATTGCTAAGTCGGATTACTAGTTTTCCATCTGGAGGTGTTTCATGAAGTATAGAACTGTCGGCAAGAGTATCATAGAGTTTATCAAGCTCAGCAACAGTTACTCTTCTTATGCTTTTTAAAAAACTCCATTGATCTTTAAACGGCTCGAGCGTATTGGGGTCAATAAAACAGCTGTTGCCATTTTCCACAGCGGGCTTGTGCAAAGGCAAGGCGATGAGGTTACCCAACCCTTTTCCAGAAAGGTAATCTTGGTTAGGAAATAGTCTGTCAAAACTGGAGTCTTTGTCAAAAATTGAAAATGCTCCCGAACGCTCAAGTAGCTTCGTGATTATGCTTCTGCTTTTTAATGCAGCGTAGGGTTGATCAAAGAAAATCCACACGTGTCCCCCTTGACCCGAGCGCGATCTTTCGAGGTATACAGGAATTTTCTTTTGTTCGCAAGCCTTAATGAATTTTCGGCAATCGTCAACCCAAGAAGTCCTGTCAAAATCTGCAGCAATGAACCATGAAGTGTTGTCTTTCAATAATGGATAAACGCCAATCAAATGGCCACCATCCAAATGTTTTTTGATTTGTTCGTCCGTCAGCGGTAGATATTCTTTTTCTTGATAGGTTTTGAGAGAGCCACCGCTGATTTTGTGTAACCTGTATTGATAGGGATCATACTGATATGCTGGCACGTAGCCACTTTTATTTCCCTTTTCCCATCGCTTTGCAAACACATCTTCCCGGCCTTTGAAAAGGGATTTGAATATGTTCAGTTGATTATCAGTCCACATGTTTGCGCTTAAAATATGGCAAAATTTGTGGAGAATTATTAACTAGTCCGTTTTTTTCATTCCAAAGAGACTCGAATTTAGTTCAATAAACTGATAGCAATACTTTTGACGAATACTGAGCAAAAATGAAAGACACACTTTTATCCGATGGAAAATGCATTTACTGTAGAGAAGTGATCCAAAACAGCATTGTTAAGCATCTGGCAAAACGTCTCTCTGGTTTTGAAAAGGAGAAAACTTCAGAATCTGAAGAAGTTTATCACCTGAACATTAATTTTGACGTCAAAACCATGTCAAATTTCTCCGACATCCTAATCTTGAAATTTTTGTGGCGGAAACCACTCATGTCCCTTTCACCAGAACTTGCAAAAACATTTCAGCAACATGAAGAAGAGTGTGACTACTTTCTTGACTATGCTAAGATGCCAGTGATAAACTCTCCCCGGATGGGCATTTGCGGCTATAGCGGAGGAAGTATCGATATTGAGCGCGATGGTATCTATTTTGGCAAAAGTTGACATATTGTTATGCATGTATTACCCCAAGATATTCTGAAATTCCTTGCGAAGAACAACAATCGTTTCATGAACTCGGAAGGTATGGAGTTTGGTTGGTCCCATGAAGCAGGTATCTGGACTTACTTAACTGTCAGCGATCATGAAACGAGCCCATTGAAAGTGAGTATTAGCACTGGGGAAGATGACATCGCAGAATTCATCGAAGGATTCAAGCTTCAGAAGATTGAAGATATTGACCATCTGGATTATACAAACTCATGGATGAGATACCTGAACGGGTATGCAGAAATTATTATTAATCCTATGGGACTAGATGCCGATCTCTCATTTAAAATCTACAGGTGGAAAACTATTGTTTTTAGTTTGGATCTGCATTTTTATGATGAAGTAGATGAGCACCTCACT
>JBMOKS010000637.1:0-6386 GCA_049324355.1 Bacteroidota bacterium | reverse complement strand
CTCGGTGGCCACACCATGCCTGTGGGATGAAACTGTACAAATTCCATATCTATCAGTTCGGCGCCGGCATGGTAAGCGAGCGAGATACCGCCGCCGGTGCAATCCCAGCTGTTGCTGGATATTTTATAGATCCTCCCCATGCCACCGGTAGCAATGATCACGGCTTTGGCCTGGAATATTTTAAAGAGCCCTTTTTCGCGATCATACCCCAGCGCGCCAACAACCTTGCTACCGTCTTTTAATAAACTGAGTATCGTTAATTCCTGGTAGATGTCTATGGCAAGATGAATGGTGTGATCTTGCAATGTGCGGATCATCTCAAGACCGGTACGATCACCAACGTGTGCCAGCCGGGGATACTTATGTCCACCAAAATTTCGTTGAAGGATTCGTCCGTCGTTGGTGCGGTCGAACACAGCGCCCCACGCTTCCAGTTCTCGGACACGATCGGGAGATTCTTTAGCGTGGATTTCGGCCATCCTCCAGTGATTAAGGTACTGTCCGCCGCGCATGGTGTCTGTAAAATGTACTTTCCAATTGTCGCGATCGTCAACGTTTGCCAGTGCTGCGGCAACGCCACCCTCTGCCATTACCGTATGTGCCTTTCCAAGCAAGGACCTGCACACCACCGCTACGGAAACACCTGCTGCAGCCGCCTCTATCGCCGCCCGCAGGCCGGCGCCACCGGAGCCGATCACCAATACATCGTGATGATATGTTTCATATGCTGTCATTACAATAGTCTTATGTCTGTCCAGATGCCCATAGAAACGAGTCGTACATAGATATCCGCGAAAGCGACGCCAAACAAACTGAACCACGCCCAGTTCATATGCCCCCGATTTAAACAGCTGGCGCAGTTGTATACTTTGCGTTGCACGGGCGATTTTGAAAGCTGGTCTTTAAATCCGCCAACCAGGTGGCGAAAGGAGTGACAACTGAAGGTGTATCCGCCCAGCAATGTGGCGTTGAGGGAAAGCACCAATGTTCCAACGCCAATACCAAAAGTTTCTTCGCCGGTCAAAGGGTCAACAAACCACATGGCTTTCCAGGCGTCGTAAGCGAGAATGAAGACAAAAAGAATGGCCAGGTATAAGAAATACCGATGAGCATTTTGGAGGATCAGCGGCAGCGAGTTTTCTCCCCAGTATTTTTTACGGGGCTCACCCACGGCGCATGCGGGTGGGTCGGCCCAAAATGACTTGTAGTACGCGCCCCGATAATAGTAACAGGTGAAACGCATGCCGCCTGGCGCCCAAAGTATGAGCAATGCCGGTGAGAACGGCAGGATCATGGGCCACCACGAAGGTTTCGGCCCAAACCAGCTATGCGGTGAGTTGCCAAATATTTCGGGCGAGTAGAATGGGGATAAATAGGGGCCAACGGCGTAGTGATCTCCCTGAAATGCCGCCCAGGTAGCGTAAACAATAAAAGATGTAAGGCCAATAAAAATCAATAGTGGGCGAACCCACCACAGATCCTTTCGCGCCGTATGACCAAAGTGACTCAAAGGCGTTTATTGGTTTTAAGTTTGTGCTATGAGTATAGGTAAAAATAAAACCAAAACCAAACCGCTCGGCGCAGTTCAATGTTCATGGTCCCTGGTTCATTGTTAAAAATCTACATGGAGCACAAGGAACCAGGAACCGTGAACAAGGACTAAAACGTTTTGCTCTTTCCGCCGTCGACAGATATTTCTGCACCGGTGAGGAATCCGCTTTCTTGCGACGCGAGGAACAAGGCTACCTGGGCTACATCTTTGGGCTCGCCAAAACGTTTCAGGGGCACTTTAGCCTGAACGCCGGCAGCGAATTCTTTGAGTGCATCTTCAGGCATTCCCATCTTCGAATAGATAGGTGTGCTGATCGGGCCGGGCGCGATGCTGTTTACTCTGATATTTCGGGCGGCGAGTTCAATGGCCAACGTTTTGCCCAATGACAACACCGCACCTTTCGACGCCGAATACGCTGAGCTGGTCTCCAGTCCGCTGTGGACCAGGATCGTTGAATTGAGAATAACCGAGCCACCTTCGGGTATCATCGGCAATAAACCCTGTATGGTGAAGAATACGCCCTTGAAGTTGATGTCGAGGTTGCTGTCGAAGATATCTTCGGTGGTCTGATCAAACGGCGCAAACAATCCGACGCCTGCATTCGCGAAGAGTATGTCTACCGTGTTTGTGATCTCGGAAACCTCTTTAGGCAGCGCTCTTACGTCGCTCATTTTTTGAGCGTCTGATACAATGCCTTTGGCACCTGCACCTAAGGTCTTCAACGCTTCTTTGACGGCATCTTCCCGGCGGCCGGTGATGATCACTTGTGCGCCTTCTTTTAAGAATAATTCCGCAGTAGCATAACCAATTCCACTGTTGCCGCCCGTGATGACAACTGTCTTTCCTTTTAACCTGTTCATGATAAATAGTTTTTTTAATTACAATTCAAAGATGAGGTATGTCATGGCAGTGAATTGTGGCGAAAAATCAGAAGTTGTTATAATCGGTCAAAACATCGATCAAAGTCGGAAGAATGACGTAACAATAAAATGCAGCTGCGATCCCGTATCCAGGATCTAACATCCGGTATGGCGAATTGAACAAAGAGCAGTGTTGTGATCTCTAAACCAATACCTCTTTTCGTTTCTTCATCAAAAATCGCTTCGGCGGTGTGCCGTATCGTTTGTGAAAGGCTTTCACAAAGTGTGATATATTCTCGTAACCGGTTTCCAGCGCCACTTCCGATACCGTTGTATGGTTTTGTGCTAAAAGCTCGTGGGCCTTTTCCAGGCGCTTTTCAATAAGCCATTGTTTGGGGGAGGTGCCAAACTGGGCGATAAAATCCCGTCTGAAAGTTGATAAACTTCTTCCCGTGAGATAGGCATAATCTTCAATGCTCAGCGGTTTGCCATAGTTGGCATTCATAAAAGCGCTAAGGCTTTTTTTCTCCTTGTTATTGAGTGTCGCCAGGAAGCTGAGAAAACAGTCGGTTTCCTGCGTGAAGGCCACAAGGTGAAGAAATTCGATCAGTTTGGCTTTGGTGAGATGGCGGTGTTTAGTGTGGTCTTTGTTCCCGTAGATCTTAAGCAATGAGTCAGTAAATTCGCGGATCTCGCCGGTATAGGTAAGCGGCAACAACGGCAAACATTTTTCTTTGCTCACTTTGAGTTTGATGGCGTTGATAAAACTGGCAATAACTTCTTCATCGAAGAAAAACACCAGGGCTTCGAACTTGCCCTGCTGCGGGATGATATCTGAAATAGTGTAGAGCCCTTTGGGAAGGAAGATCATTTGATTCTCGGCGACGTTCGTCAACACGCCGTTGTCATTTTCAACTCTGAGCAGGCCTTTGAGAACGAGCGTGACCGCGTGGGTGGAGACATAACCTTCCTTATGCAATACAGGCTGGCCGAGCTCTTTGTGTATGATACACGAAAGCCCGTCCACTAAGATCTTTTTAATGTCCGGGCTTTGGTAAAATAATTGCGGTAATATTTTGAGCATGCTGAAAGTTAAGTGCCAGGGATTGGGATGACTATCCTAAAAAACGAAAAGTTGTGTTTTTCGTTCAAAAAAACTCCGGCAACACCTCACAGCGGGATGACAGCCTTATGCTGTTTCCTTTCGGATCACGTAACGATAGTAAAGCCTGGCCCTGTTCTTCAGGTTCAAGTGAAGGGGAGAACCTACTACGCCGGCAAATTCTGCAAAGAGTTTTTGCCACTTCGGCGGTATCAACGCCTTGATGCGGGCCTGCTTGCTTTCATCTTCACTTTCAATGGCTTGCACCACGTTTTCAGTGATGTCTTCTTCCGATAGCCATTGCATTTTTGAGTCGCGCAGCTGGTCTCGGAATGTTTCCAGCACTTCAGTTTTTCTGAAGTCAACCAGCAGGAGGTGACCTCCGGGTTTCAACACGCGCTTCACCTCACTCAGGAATTTAGGAACCGAGCCGTAAGCATGGCACGACTCTACGTTGATCACCACATCCATGCTCTTATCGGGCAATGGAATATTCTCGGCGCTACCTTGAATGAATTTCAGATTCGGAAACTGGTGCAGTTTGTTAGCCAGGTCTACAGCGTTTTGCGCGAGGTCCATACCGGTATAGAAGGCCGGCTTTAAAGCCTGTGAAATATAACGCGCGCCACCACCACGGCCGCTGCCTACCTCGAGAACCTGTTTACCTTCCAAATTGATCTTGGAGGCCAGGTAGTGATACATTTGAAGGGGATACCGCTGAAGGTGCGGATCGTTGGGAAGCTCAAGGGGCTTTTCGTCGGCACTTTGAACATAGCCGTAGTTCATAAAATGCCAGTCTGCCGCCGGCACACGCTTGGCCAAAATTTCATAGATGACTTTCGCATTGAGTCGTTTGTACCAACCAAAGCGCTTGACGAGGAAAATGAGTTTCTTCCCGATGTTCATAAACTGGTTTTAGGTTTAGCAAGGGCGCAAGTTAGGATTAAAAAACCATATAAACTCCAGTTAAATACCCATGTTTAAATAACTGGTTGTAAGTTGTTTATGATAACGGCCTGTCGTTGAAAAGAAATAACAACCACGAAGTTAAAGATCCGTGCTTCTGTTAAAATTTAATAGAGATCTCAAGATGTCCGCCCAATCCTTCGTTATCACCCCTGAAAGTATAAAAGTAGTCCGATTGGAGAACCACAGGGAATCTGAATTTCAAAGAAAAGAACTTTCCCGGCGACGTAATGTAAACTGGTTTAGAGGAAAGCTACTTAGCAGCAGTTCTCTCGATCTCGCGGAGATTTTCCATCTTCTTGTTCCGCAGGAAGCCGGTGATGTCTTCAAAGTGTTCGCGGATTCGTTTGTTGCCAAACTCGAATACTTTCGTGGCCAATCCGTCGAGGAAATCGCGGTCGTGAGATACCAGGATGAGGGTGCCATCGTAATCGCGAAGAGCTTCTTTGAGGATATCCTTTGTTTTGATATCGAGATGGTTGGTAGGTTCGTCGAGGATCAGCAGGTTCACGGGCTGCAGCAGAAGTTTGATCATGGCCAGGCGGGTTTTTTCTCCGCCGGAGAGATACTTGACTTTTTTATCGATGGTGTCGCCGCTGAACATAAATGCGCCGAGTATATCGCGTATCTTGGTGCGTATGTCGCCCTCGGCAATCTGGTCGATGGTTTGAAACACGGTGAGATCCTCGTCCATCAGCGAAGCCTGGTTTTGGGCGAAGTATCCAATCATGCTGTTGTGGCCGACCTGCACTTTTCCTTCAAAATCAATTTCGCCCATGAGGGCTTTGACGAGCGTGGATTTTCCTTCGCCGTTCTTGCCAACAAAAGCAATTTTTTCGCCGCGTGCGATCGTCAGGGAAGCATCTTTGAATACAACGTGGTCGCCGTATTTTTTGGTCATACCTTCTACGATCACCGGGTAACTTCCCGAGCGCGGGGCGGGAGGGAAGCGAAGGTTTAGCGCCGAGGTATCTACTTCATCAACTTCAATGATCTCGATCTTCTCGAGCATCTTCACGCGCGATTGCACCTGAAGGGTTTTGGAATAGGTCCCCTTAAAACGTTCAATGAATTGTTGTATATCGGCGATCTGTTTTTGCTGATCGTCAAATTGTTTTTGCTGCTGCTCTCGGCGTTCCTTGCGCAGCTGCAGGTAATGAGTGTAGTTGGTTTTGTAATCGTAGATGCGGCCCATCGTAACTTCGATGGTACGATTGGTGAGGTTATCGACAAACGTTTTATCGTGGCTGATCACGATCACCGCTTTGGCGTTATTGATCAGAAAGTCTTCGAGCCACTGAATAGATTCAATGTCCATGTGGTTGGTGGGCTCATCCAACAAGATCAGATCGGGTTTCTGCAGCAGTATCTTGGCCAGTTCTATGCGCATGCGCCAGCCACCGCTGAACTCGCGTGTGGGGCGGGTAAAGTCTGAGCGCATAAAACCTAAGCCCATCAAAGTCTTTTCAACTTCTGCGTCGAAATTGATCTCTTCGATCGAGTAATATTTTTCGCTGAGTTCAGATACCTGCTCTATGATCTTGGAATATTCTTCAGATTCGTAGTCAGTGCGGGTCTCAAGCTGGCGATTGAGCTCATCCATTTGCGACTTCATGCCCAGGATCTTGGAGAAAGCTTTGGAGGCCTCTTCAAACACGGTACAGTTATCTTCTGTGAGCAAATGCTGAGGCAGATAGGCGATGACAGCATCTTTCGGGGCTGATACTTTACCGCGGGTAGGTTTATTGACACCGGCGATGATCTTCAACAACGTGGATTTTCCGGCGCCATTTTTACCCATCAGGGCTATTCTGTCGTTCTCGTTGATGTTAAAAGTGATGTCGCTGAAAAGGGCCGAACCATTAAACTCTACACTGACCGCGTCTACTGAAATCATTTGGATCTA
>JBMOKS010000636.1:0-6415 GCA_049324355.1 Bacteroidota bacterium | reverse complement strand
GTGTTGCGAAACTGAAATTTTGTGTGAACGGGTATGGTAATACTAACACCAGATGAAATCTTGGTAATGGATGATACCCTATTATGCTCCCGCCAGATTTCTCCACTCCCTTGCAGAACGTACCAAATCTCATCCACCGATCTGTGTTGAACTGCGCTTGAAATTCCCTGTGGAGGAAGAACGCAATGGGCCAAACTTCCCCGAGTCATGGTTGCTAATAGTCTGATCTCAGAACCGTCGGGTGCGAGATGTTCGTAGTTTGCTTTTAACGAGATTGTTTTGACTGAATCATTTTCGGCTTTAGTAGTTACGTTTGCATAGATCAGGGTGCAGACCATCAGGTAAAGAACGGATCCAAAAGCAAACATGATGAGCTTGTCTGAAACGGCGATTTTTTTATTTTCTATTTGAGCGTTTTGGTCAGTCCTTGCACGTTCTTCACTTCTTTTTTCTTTCGACTGAAATCTTATTTTATAAGCCAAAAGAAGGGTCGCAAATCCAACAACCAGCATGAAAACAATTGGAAATGCTATATCGAAATGAATAAGTAAATAGCTGCCAATGCAAAAATCAAAAATGAGCAACGGTGCACAGACCCCCAGCACATAGAACCAGGAGATGTTTGTTGTAACCGAACCCGTTTTAACACTTTCCTCCATACCTTTGCGAATGGGCGGCAGCCATCGGTGCTTATATTCCAATTGTTGACCTTCTACAAAGGCGGCGTTCAGAAGTTGCTGATATACACGCAAGTCAATGATCCAAAGGAGCAGTATGCCCATGCTGCCGGCGATGCCAATCCCTGCTGTGTATAAAAGCCACGGTTCAATTTTATTCGCCAACACAAAACCTATTCCACCAAAAACGGCCAGGAGCCAAGTAGATGCCATCGCCTTATAGGTTCCCGTCAGTGTATTGAAGTGACGTTCCTGTTCACCTATCTCCTTGATTAAGTCAAGGATCTCTTGTCGTTCAAGAGATACAGTAGGCTCATTAGTTTGGTTTTGTTCGGAGGTTGGTTTGTCTTGACTCATATATCATTGCAAATTGTCATAATCAGATTTCACCTCGCCGCTCCTTCGGAAAAATGTCACTGGGCTTGTCCATCATATCTTGGGTCTCCTTTTACCCTTTGTTAGGATAAGCTGATCTGACTTTGTTTTATCGCAGAACAGAGGTGAACGCGTCACTGGTAAGTTAACTGCCACGTTCTGTACAACCATGTTGAGCCAGGGTTTTTCTAGCTTCTTCAGCATACCAGTTGGCACATGGATGGTATCAACACACTTCGACCCTTTTGTGCGAAATTGAAATAAAAAATAACGGTTTGTCGGTAGATTAACAATAGTATGGGCATAGTCCTTATCTATCTGAGTACTACTGAAGAAGCTAAAGATCGTTCGTTGAAAGCAACTAGATATAAATTGGTATATTCATTACATTGTATTGGTCTCGGGGTTCGAGCCCTTTCCAGCAATTTTCGTATTTTTAATTCGACAACACAAAATGTATGGAATCCAAGGAAAAAGAAATAGCGGAGGCGCTTCAAAGAATGGTTGAAACAGCAGTAAAAAAAGAACTGGATAAGCGAGAGCTGAAAGAACGTGAAGAAATCATAAGCAGTGAAGCGTATCAAAAACTAATTAATTCAGTTCTCGAGTACTTAAATAATGGCGGACAAAAGATTTCAATTCCGACCGATGGCCCTGCCTTTGAATACATGCAGAGTGCTATTGTCAAAGGTATAAAACGCGGTTTCTTTAAAGATCATCCAGACTGGATTGTCGAAAGGGCCAAAATTGGGACCGCTATTCGCAATGGTGGTAAATTTCTTCCAAATTAATTATCTGAAGGATCAATTCTAATGTATTCCTGGTATAAACGAGTTAATGAAAACGGAAGACTTCATTTTGTTTGGGAAGAACAAACTTCATTGGCAGGTTGTAATAATGGCATAATTGCAAATGAACTAAGAGACATCATTAAGGTGGGGGAAAATCCGCCGATTGGCTGGAGCATACCAATTGCAGAAAAGTGGAATAGAGAAGACTATTCGTTCGTAATTGACATAAAGCCTAGTACGGACGAAGTATTCTTATGCGAGTTAGATCGTGTATTTGGTTACACTTTTGACTCGTGGACGCCTATTATGCTGCAATTGCGAGTGCTATACAATAACATGCGCAAAGAAAATTTAGATAAAATAAAAACAAATTCATTTGCCCCGCTGATACGGAGATTATTTACACTATGCTCTACCTGTACGGCAGCTTCAGGGATGGTGGACTCGTGGGTACCTGGACCCCACCCTATGGCACCATTACCGCATTGCTTTTCTGGCCAGAGGCGATGACTTTTTTCGTTGAACAGGTCAAACAGTTTGACCCTTCATTTTTGGAAGCCGATATCAATTTAATTGCGGGGCTATAGTTTTTATGTCAACTTGTACCAGGCACGATTAAACTAACCAGTCAATTCCTTCAACATCAGCGACAATATCAAAGTCAGCCAAAGAACCTATCATATAATTAATCGCTCCGGTTCCGTCTAAAACTTATTGCAATAACTCCTTCCACTCATCGTCAACTCCAATCTCCAGTCTTTTCAGCCATTTCGATGACCAGCATAATATCACTCGTCTTTGTAATTTGCCTTGATGAACCTATGTTTGTTGATCAAGCCATTCATTCTCGCTAGGAAAATTTGGGTTATGTCCAAGGTAAGAACCCACAACTTCTTCCGCTGTGTAAAATGGAAATTCACTGTACAAAGCTTCCCGATAGTCTTTGTTGATTTGATGTTGCCCAAATTTCAATATGTCCCTGGGCGGTACGCAGTTCAACACCTCTTCTTTTTCGAAGTCGTGCGCGTCCTTACCACATGTTGAACACTTGTCTCCCTTTTTCTTTGCCATACTTAATTGATTGTCGTTGCTTAAAATTCCCGATGACGTGTGTTATGCAGTGCGTGGAATAGGAAGGGCTTAAAAATGCGCCACAGCGAAATGTTAAGCCCGACCATCTCCGAACTGCTCCACGTAAAACGAGCCCTTAAATTTTCACAATGTTACTGTCCGCTGAAAGAAGGCCCATTGGTGGTAACTTACTTAGATAAGCAATACTGCCTAACCACTTATAATTTCCACATCTGGGTCAACAATAAAATCTTGCGTCTTTCCAACAAGATAGTTAATAGCCCCAGTTCCCGCAATCCCCTTGTTACAATAACTTAATCCATACATCTTCAAATCCAATCCATCCGGGGCGTCGATTTGTATGCCGCTGGCAGATGCACCGGCTTCAAGCACAGCGTTTTTTAAAGACACCAAATGTGTCGCGCCGCCACCCGATGATTTCAATACCGGTGAAAATTCTCCGAGCTGCTTGATAAACCCACTGATAACTACCGGCGCTCTCTGATTCAGAAGTATGATCTGTAACGCTGAACCCACCAGCTTACCGGTGACCTCGAGATACTCGTTGGCGTTTACCGTGAGCGATGTGGTATTGAGCAGCCTCACATAACCGGTCAGTTTTAGTATTCCCACTGAAGTGTTGAATTGAATGTCGTAAAACTGGCCCGCCAGAATACAAAGGTTCTGGGAAGTCTTGCTATAGGAACAATTTCTCCAAACGCCGTCAAGTTTTAAAATTTGCACCTGATCGTTGATGATCGTCACCGCGTTGGCGTCGGCGATAATATTTGAGGCTGTCTGCGGCCCGGCGCTCAGGATACAATTGCTGAATTTCCCTTTTATATTTAAGCTGCTTCCATTAAACAACTGGATCGTGCCTCCATCCACCGTAAGACTATAATTTCCTGAACCGAGCACTGTGGTGCATGGGCCACCCTGCTTTAAGTTTAAAATGTATTCGTTCTTGTCACTTCCGGCATTCAATGGTGCGGCAAATAATCCGTAAGTGGTAGCCTGATAAGACACGGTGAACATAAAGCCTGAAAACCAGGGAGAGATCGCTTGTGACGCCGTTGACTTGTTATGGATCTGAAGCCTGAAAACTCCGGCTCCTTCCGTAGCTTCTGAATTTCTGCATTGAATGGCGGGTAAAATCGCATCCGTTTCCATGTCGATGTTCCCTTCAAAGATGCCTGTCGATATTCCCCGCGTCGGCATCTTCATAAACACCGCGCCACCGGACTGATGAGCATTGAGCCATTTGATGTTGTAATTGCGTTTGGTGTTGCCGGTTTTAAAGTCAAATATACACACTCCGTTTCCGCTCAATGCAAAAGCAAAATCCCCGGTAACGGTCACATCAAGGGCTGAGTCCGGGAGGGAATCAAAATTGAATAGAATGGAATTTGCCAGGTTCACCGTGATCTTCACCTTGCCTCCGTAGGTTGTGTAAGCAACCCCGTTCTTTGCGATGTTCGAATTGATGGTGTAATCCCCCGGAAGAAATGACATGGTATCACCCACAGCCGCAGCCAAGGCAGCACCCTGTGGCGTAAACGGCTTGGAAAAATCTCCCTTCGTGGCCGTAAGGTCGTTGCCTGTTGGCGAGACAAACAAGGTATTCGGGAAAGTAGTGCCAAGAGTGTCTTGCTTCCCTCCGATCAAGGTAAAGAGTTTATGAAGCGTATTGCCTGCGTCCGGAACACTATCCAGCAAGGCGCTTATGTCGCTGATTCTGGCCAGATCGGCATCGGTGATAATAGCATTGATCTCCGCCAGCGTATCGATGTCTTCCTGCTTTAAAAAATTAAGGCCCTGAATAATGTTGTACAGCTTTTCAAGTGTATCACCTGAAGCGGATACGTTCCCCTTCAGCGTGTTGATGGCGTTTGTTACATCATTCGCCGTTAAAAGATCCCCATCGAGAATAATGGCATTGAGCTTGGCCAGCGTGTTAATATCGCTTTCGGTGAGATAGGTCATGTCCGGTAGCTTTAAATAAATGTTGTAAAGCAATTCTTCAATTGCGGAGTGAAAAGGAGGTTTCGGTACACTCATAGTTCTCTGAATTTTTCCGTTAGTATCCAGCCCAGCGCCATTGTTGCCAAAATGGTTGTCGCCGTGACGACTCGTTTTAACGTGATGCGTCGCAAGGCTCTGAAATCGATGAGGGTATAGCTGAACGTATCTCCATACAAAGCGGCGTGATGTTTACAAAGTTTCATGAACGCTTCAAAGTCGCGTGCGTTTTTGAAAACCTGGCAGCCTGCCGAGTATTTGTTGATAACCTTGGTCGATCCCTTGCTTTCCGCCCGGTGAATGTTTATTCCAAAATTTCCAGTTTCCTTGGTTCCATTATCGAAATCCAATACGGCATCGCGGTCATAGTCGCGGATCACTGTAACCGGTTTTACTTGCACCAAAGCCTCGTAAAGTCCTCTGTGCTTTCCCAGTGAATAAGCATCGACATACTGTCCTTGGGCAAGTATCGCCGTGCCTTGCGGATACGAAGGATTATTCAGCCAGAATGTGCCGGGATCTGTCGTGGCAGAGTAAACATGATAATTCCATTTGCCTTCCGGAGTTGTATAAAATACATGGATCTCGTCATCAAACGAATTCGACTGAACACTTTTGCTTCGCAGGCCCACGATGTTGAGTTGATAGGGCCTTGTGTAAAGCTTGTAATTGAGACCGCTCAATATTCCTTTGATGCGTGACAGCATGATCTTGTTTTTTCCTGATTTGTTATCGGCCATTCATGGGCACGAATCCGAATGAGTTCACTCGATTTATCCATCCGTCATAGAATACGATCTGGTTCGGGTTTCTTTTGACGATGTTGTTTAAGAACACTTTGCGCTCAATCTTCAGGGTGTCAAAAAGTTTGTGCTGATCCGCGCAGTTGATCGCCGTTATTGTCTGGGGTCCTACAATGCCATCTTGATTTGCCTGCAAAATGCGCTGAACTATTTTTGCCACCGTCTTCCTTCCGGAGTGATAGCCCCAATCGACAATGAACTCCGCGACAGACTGATTAAGGATAAAGTCCGCCTGAAAAAAGTCCCAGAATATTTTCTTGGCGATGTAGCGGGCGTCGGCTTCGCTCAGTCTCTTCACATCCTCAGCATCAATATCTCCATCGCCGTCTTTGTCGTATCCGTGCTCTTGCCAGACCGAAAGGATCACCCCGTATTTCGTAGGTCCGCCTTTGTCCAGTGGATGATTCACATACGCTCCCTCCAATTGCAGGAGCTTGCCTGCGAAATCCTCAAACTTTGCCATCTACTTTCCTTTGATTTGTTTGTTTCAGTTATACTTCACGTCCTGTGTGGGCACTTTTAGAATGCTATTATCAATAGACTTAATCCAGGTCATGCCGTTGGTCTGCTCCAGTTCTTCTCCCAGGATAGTATTTCGCCTCACCGGTATGCGGTTATTCCTGGCATCGATCACAATGGTTTCGCGTAAGGTGATCAGATCGTTGTAGAGCCGTATGCC